>JBKPSD010000185.1:0-14223 GCA_046734935.1 Nitrospirota bacterium | reverse complement strand
TTACCGATTTTAGGATCGTAAAGTTCGTAGGCTTCTTTTTGGGGAATCGCACGGGGAATCGCCGGGAGGTTGGTGATCTTCTCTCCCTCCGGCAACTCGAAGGCCGCTTGAGCTGGCGCCCCTGTCAACGATAAACCGGCCGCCATGAGGGCCGCGCTGAAGAAGGTGGCAAGACTCGACCACCCAGTCCGACCTATCAATCTTCTCATAACATTCCTCCTGTGAATTGGATTACAGCCTCCACCGTTTTTAGCCACCGGTGGCCCTGCTGCCGACTTGATATCCAACCGCGCTCACACTGACAAACTTCTTTTTTCTCGTTTGCCGGTTTGGAAAGCCGTGTGCCCACGCTTTCCTTGAAATTCTGGGACCTTGCACAAGGTTAGTGTCTATTAATGCTCCTTTTTTAACCAGAAATTTCTGACTTCTGGACGCTATTGGTTAATTGCCGAGACGGTAAAGAGGTGGTCACCCCCTTCCTCGAACAATCACAGAGCACGGTTGCCTTGCCCCTGCTTCAGGCGGGGCTACCCGTTCCCGAAGATCCGCTCTGCTTCTCGGACGGCGACGATGCCTGATTGATCTGTTCTTCTGCTTCTTTCATCGACGCCTGAAAATCCTGCTCGACCATTTTGACTTCCTGCTGAATCATGTTGAGCTCCGGCTCAACGGACTTGCGCAGGTCTTCGGCCGTGTCCTTGAATCCTTTCACCGCTTTGCCGACTTGCCGTCCGACCTCGGGCAACTGCTTCGGACCAAACAGCAAAAACGCAATGACGAGAATGATGAGTATTTCGCCCGCACCTAATCCAAACATGGTTCGTCATGCGAGACGCGTAACACGTAATGCGTGGTGCCTGCTCGCCCGCTTCACGCCTGACGCATAACGTTTCACGCCAGTTATCCTTGCTTGACCTGCTGCTCGTGCTGGACCGGACCCGGTTGAGCAGCTTGCCCCTGCGCCAGCGGCGGCGGTTGTGGCGGCGCCCCTTCAGCCGGCGGCGGCGTCACATCGATGGCATCGGCTTCATTGACGCTTTTCTTGAACCCTTTGATGGCCTTGCCCAGCCCCTCGCCCAGTTGGGGAATCTTGCCGGCTCCAAAAATGATGAGCACGATGATCAGAATGAGGAGCAGTTCCATCCATCCAAACGAGCCGAACATGTGGAATATCCTCTTTTTCTTCCTGTTCACCCTCCGAGGCCCCAGGCCAAAAGGCCTAGCTTATTTACCTCGAAAGGGGGGAGTACTTCCCCAAATGGGGCAGAGGCTATAGAAATACGCGAGATTAGTCAAGTTTAATTTCACGTAATTCCACGTAGAGGGCCGTTTAGAGGTCAGCGGAGCTGAAAGGAGAGGTGGAAGTAATCCACAGGAGCAGGCGGAGCGGTGAGCGCGATCTGGAATGACTGGACATCATAGCCGACTTCTTCCAAGTCCGGTGCAGCACGCATTAATTCTTCCTCAGTCAGGTACGCGACCGTATCGGGCACACCCGACGCTTTGAAATCGTGGACTAATCCCAGCAGCGAATCCCGTTCGTGCGCCGGCATGTCGCCCCGGACCGGGAATGCCATGACGGCCGCGTAAGGACTCTCGTACGTCTTATTCAGAGCGGCGATGGTCTTGACGATGAGCCGGTCCTGCTCCCAGGACTCCATTTTACGTCCTGCCGACGGATGCGTGGCAAGCAAATCCATGAGCGTCAATACGTTCGTGTTCAGGCTTCTTCCGATAAATTCCCGCTGGCTCTCGATCGAGACCGTCCCGGAACCCATTTGCTTGGCGACCGCTTCGGCAAGTGCAAAATTCACCATGAAGCTTTGCTGTCCTCCGAACTGGCCGGAGCACGGCTTCTCCGGATCGTTCAACACCTTGAAGTCGGCCGTGCCGGCGTCAAAACTGCTGAACCCGACGGCATCCGGCGCGAGAAGACGTTTCGCCTCCCGAATCGTCAGGTACGCGCCGATATTGACGGGTACCACCACTTGATCATCGATGCGCCGCATGAACTCGGTAATCGTTTTCCGATACGGAACGTCTTTCCATTCCACCGGCCGATATTCGCGCTCCCACACGAGATCGTCGAAAAAAGGCGGAAACTGTCTCAACTGCTCGGCATCCTTCGCTTCGAACGCGCGGATGAAGCCCGCCCAATCTTCAATCTTTGCGTGAAGGACCTCGCTCAGGTTCGGCCGGAGATACTCCTCTTCCATCTCGGCCCCATGGCGCGACATGAGCTTTGTCGGGAGGTCGTTCCACAATTCATTGCAGAACATCCGATCGACGGAGGCGTCCGCCACGTCCGCCAAATGATCGACCGTGCCGCGGATTGCGTGAATGCGGGCTTGATGGGGGCCGAGCCCCGGGTGCTTCATGGCCGCATCGAGCACCGTTGGCTCCCAGTCGACGAGGCAATAGCGCAGGCGCGGATAAATCCGCCCATCGCGGTCCAGCGTTTTGAGGTGGCTGAGAAAACAGGCGGCCAGATTCCCGTTGCCGGGACCGAGCTCGAGCACGGTCAACGGCTGATCGCCCGAAGAAGAACGCTGCTCAGTTGACTTTTCCCGCTTGCAGACCCGCTCGAAATAATCCGCCGCAAGGGCATGGGCGAGCCGGTAATCGGCGGACGCGAACGTCTGATAGAAGTTGCGGATTTGATCGCCGCGAACGCGATAGAAGAGCTGGTTGACGTGCGTTTGCCATTGATCGAGGGCTTTCCAATCACCGATCAATTGCGGTAGTGCGTCTGCGTCCTGCAGCATAAGGTCTTGCCCGCCCGTTCACCACATCGAGTGAACGGCAATCCTACCAGATCGCCGAAAACGGCCGCAACGGCCGCGGCGTGGACGTTGTGCGAACGCTTGACACCCATAAATGTCCGGTGTACGAAAATTGCTATGGGTCCCCCTTTAAACGCCGCGATCTTGACGCTCGGGCTTGTGTCCGGGGCCTGGTGCAGTCTGGTCTTCGCGGAAGACCTGCCGATCGTCAAGGATGCGTCGATCAACGACTTTCAAAACCGTTCCGAGGACGGCAAGCCGTACGACTTTGATGCTCCTCCTCAAGGCCTGTTCCGAAGCATCACGATGGCCGAAGGATTCGAGGAAGAATTGGGTTACCGCCGAACGCACGAGATCGTCCCGGTCAAGCCGACCGAACGATTCAGCTCCGACGCCTCGGGTATTTTCATCGTGTTTACGCTGCATCAGCATTATCAGGCGTTCCAGGTGTTCGGCCGGTGCTATCCGGAATCGGTGCCCGGCCTCGATCCGCACACCGTCATCGGGCAGGATGCCATGTATATCGCGCTCGAAGATGAATCGGGTTATCTGAAGCTGTCTTCTGCCCAGGGCTGGAAGCCCGGCCGATATCGAGTGGAAATCCACGCGGGAGAACAGGTCAACGAAGTCAGCCTCATGGGCACGATGCGTTTTACGGTGAGTGCTGCGGACACACCATGATTTCTTTCCAACGACCCGCCCCTCGCCGCTGACGTCGACCGGCAGATCACGATCCGGCCGCGTCCAATTTGAATCTGCGTAGGCCGTTCTGTAGAATGCCGTCGTGATTCCTCCGCATGGCTCACGTGCCGGGCGTTTCCGCTCTTCATGACCACTGCGATACAGCCACCGTGGATCTCCGTCGTCGTCCCCATCAAGGATGAGCGGGACAATCTTCTCGCGCTGACCGCTCAGCTCATCAAAGTGTTGCAGGATCGTGAAGAGTCGACGGCGGCGCCGTTTGAAATCATTTATGTCGACGACGGAAGCACCGACGGCAGCAGCGAGATCCTCGACCGATTGGCCGTCGACCATCCGCCGGTGCGGGTCCTGCATTTCGACCGCAATTACGGCCAGTCGGCGGGTTTTGACGCCGGTTTCAAGCGATCGAGCGGCGCACTGGTCGTGACGATGGACGGGGACCTCCAGAACGATCCGCAGGATATCGGCCTCTTACTCAATTATGCCAAGGACTATGACCTGGTCTGTGGATGGCGAACCGAACGGCATGACACGATCACGCGGAAGATTTCCTCTCGCGTTGCCAACGCGGTCCGCAACGCGGTGACCGGCGACCGCGTCCACGATACGGGCTGCTCGCTCAAGGTCTTTCGGCGCCCCGTCGTGGACCGGCTTCAACTGTTCAACGGCATGCACCGGTTTTTCCCTGCGCTGGCACTGATGCACGGATTTACCGTCACGGAGGTGCCCGTGCGCCATCATCCGCGCACGCACGGCATCTCGAAATACGGCGTCGGGAACCGATTGTTCAAAGGCCTTTATGACCTCTTCGCGGTGCGCTGGATGCAAACCCGCGTCTTGCGCTATCGCCTGAGGATCGGCCAAGGGCCAGGGACGCCGTCTCGCCCCTAGCCTCTTCTCCTTGTCTACCTATGAGCGCCACTGAAACCGTCTGGATCGCGATCGGTTTTCTCGGACAAGGGCTGTTTTTCGGCCGGTGGCTCGTTCAATGGATAGTGTCGGAACGAAAGGCGGAAAGTCAGATGCCGGTCGCATTCTGGTATCTCAGCCTTGTGGGTGGACTGATTACCTTGGCCTATGCCATCTACCGGCGCGATCCTGTCTTCATTGCCGGGCAGAGCATCGGAGCGCTGGTGTACGTGCGAAATCTGATGCTGATCCATCGTCGGGGACCACAGCAGGCCTCGGAATCGATCGCGTCCGTCGGAAAACCACACTAGGTCCGCATCCATGGACGAGTCTCGTACGCGTCTGCCCTCACCTCTCCTGAATCTCGGCATTCTCTGCCTGCTCACCGGCCTGCTTCTGTTTTTCGGCTTGGGTGCCATCGGGCTGACCGATCGCGATGAAGGCCGGAACGCCGAAGCGGGCCGGGAGATGCTCGAAACGGGAGACTGGATCAGCCCGACGTTTAATTATGAACCGCGCTTCGCGAAGCCCGTGCTGGTGTACTGGCTGATGAGCCTGTCCTATCACTGGTTCGGCGTCGACGAATTCTCCGCCCGCCTGCCTTCGGCGGTCTTTGGCTTTGGTTTGATCCTATTGCAGTATGGGTTCGCCAGTCGCTTCTGCGGTCCGACGGTGGGCCTTTTGGCTGCCCTCATGTTGTTGCTCAACGTCCAGATCATCGGCTTGAGCCGCATGGTCCTGACCGACAGCGTCCTGATCTTCTTCACAACACTGTCGCTTTACGGTTTTTGGCTCGGCTTTCACGGCCGGAGCGGCGAGCGATGGTGGCGCTGGATGCTGTATCTCGGCATGGGGATGGCGACGCTCGCGAAGGGTCCTGTGGGCTTTCTCGTTCCAATGGTCGCGATCGCGCTGTACCTGACCGCGGCGGGCCAATGGCGCCGCTTTTGGGAGCAAGGCGCGCCGCTGGCCGGTAGCGTCCTCTTCGCGCTCATCGCCGTCCCTTGGTATGCCGTGATGTGGTCCATCCATGGCTCGCAGTACACCGCGTCAGCGCAAGCCAATACGGTTGGCCGCTTTTTGAATCCAATGGAAGGCCATAGCTTTACGATCCTATTTTACGTGCCGGTGCTGCTCGTGGGATTTTTCCCCTGGAGCGGATGGCTGCCTTTTGCGTGGCATCAGGCTTACCGGAGCTGGCGCGAGTCGCGCCGCCGCCGCGCGGACCCAACGCCGGGTTCTCGCGACGAATCGATAGAATTGGAATGGTTCTGTGCAGCGTGGGTGCTGGGGGTCTTCGTGTTTTTTACGTTGTCCTCGACGCGGCTTGCGCATTACATCGGGCCGCTGTTTCCGGCTGCCGCCCTGCTGACGGCGATCTACTGGCACCGGAGCCTCTTCAGCGAGGAACTCCCGGGCCGACGCGCCTCGATCCACACGATGGCGGCGGTCGGTTATCTGCTGGCGATCGGCTTTGCCGCGCTGCCTTCGCTCTACCCGTCTTTTGCCGGAAAACTCACCAAGGAATTCCCATTGGCTCCCACCATCGGCCTGGGAAGCGGTCCCTACGTTGCGGCCGCCGTTCTGTTGCTCGGTATGGCGCTGGTCGGCTATTTCGGCTTGCATGAGCGCAAACGCGCCGGCGCCTTCTGGGCGGCGGGCGGATCAGTCGCACTGTTGCTGTTGTCGCTCACGCAGCTGGTCCTTCCGGGCGTGAATCGCTACTTCATCGCGCCGCCTCAGGTCCTGTCCTATACAGCGGGAGTCAACCTGGCGCCATCGGACCGGTTGATCGTATATGGATCGACGAGGCCCTCGAACGTCTTTTACGCGAGGCGCAAAGTGATCTTTGTCTCAGAAGGTGAAGAGGCCACGATCCGTCAGGCCCTTGAACAGCCGGGGCAAACGATGGTCGTCCTGCCTCAGACCTTTGAATCAAAGTTGCCGCCTGAAGCGAAAACGCTGGTTCCGATCCTCAAGCAACATGGCTACGTGCTGCTCGCAAGCCGGCCGATGGTCGACATCCCTGATCGCGCCGCTCAAGCGCCGGCCGCAGTCAGTCCGCATTGATCATTCCATCGGCAGGGCGCCTCGCAGCTCCATCATCGTCAACAACGTCAACAGTACGCCCAGACCAAAAGCCGCTTCGGAGGGCCAGCTGGCTGTAGTTTCTGCCTCGGGACTTCGCGGCTCAGGCCGCAGCCAATATCCAAGCCACACGAGCACGATGACCACCGCCACCAGGACCGATCCGGAAGACATTGCGATGCCGAGCGCCATTAAGCCCAGCGCCCCTCTTTTGGTCAATGCCGGCGGCAAAAGCGCCGGACGCAATCTCGAAAAGACATAGGCGATGATAGCCGTCACGGCCAACACCAATCCGCCTGCTCCGAGCACCGTCGCCGTCCGAACTTCCAGGGAGCCTTGTCCGATCGTACACATAACGGCAAGCAGCGCGGCAAGCGCCGGCGTGACGAGCATCATGGCGGACGTAAACGCCGCCCACCGGTCTTTCCAGGGATGGGCGACCGCGGCGCCGATCAGCACGCCAAGGACCGCCCCTGCCACGATATCGGTCAAAAAATGTGAGCCGCGAAAGAGGCGGCTCAAGGAAACGGCCAGCGCAATGAGGATCATGACCCAGCGCAGCTTCGGAAATCTGACCGCAAGCACCGTGGCGACGGCACAGGAGGCCATCGCATGGCCGGAAGGGAAGGAGTCCCATCCTGAACCTCCGAACGGGATAAATACAGAATGGTCGCCGTGCATAAACTTCGGCCGTCCCCGTCCCACGAGATGCTTGAGCAGGGTGTTGATACCGCCTGCCACGAGATGCGCAACAAGCGTTTCCCATCCGGCCCGCTTAAGACTGGCGCGCTCAAACAGGTAGCCCGCCACCAGCAGCAGCGCATTCACAAGCAGAAGGGATTCGCCGCGTCCTATCTCGTCGCCGACGTCGCTGAGCCGGGCCAGCCAGGGATCGTGCAGGTGATCGATGTGGAAATCATTGAGCGACCGTACGAACCGCGTCAACGGCGCATCAAATTCAATCAACCGGATAAACGTGATGAGGAGAGCCGCGGCGCAGAAGATCAGCGACAGGTAGGGAAGGAACCGACGGGCCCCCTGCTCCGGGGTCGTCAACATCTCAGGGTACCCAGTCCGCCAGAAAGACATTGAATTCACCCGGCGCTTTCGCGAACCGGTCCGACACCCACACGAGCCGCTTGCCGTCGGGGGAAAACATCGGAAAACTGTTAAAGTGGCCTTCAAACGTCAGCCGCTCCTGCCCTTTCCCATCGTCGCCGATCAGAAACAGGTGGAAACTTGGGCGGCCGCCCTCGCCCTTCGTGTCGACGTTGGAGGCGAAGATGATTCGCTTGCCGTCAGGATGAAAAAACGGCGCAAAATTCGACGCGCCGTTGGCGGTGACCTGGCGCTTCCCGCTCCCGTCCGCATTCATGACAAAAATCTCAAGCTGCCCCGGTTCAACGAGCCGTTGGCCGAGCAGCTCCTTGTACCGCGCGACCTCGGCGGGGTCGCTCGGATGCGACGCTCGGTAGACAATGCGTTTGCTGTCCGGCGAAAAGAACGCTCCTCCGTCATATCCGACGTCGTCAGTGAGCCGGCGGGCCTTCGTCCCATCCAAATTCATGGCATAAAGATCGAGATCACCGTCCTTCACGGACGTCCAGACGATGGTTTTTCCATCCGGCGACACCGTCGCTTCGGCATCGTACCCCGGTGTGGCGGTCAACCGCTGCATCTCCTGGCCGTCGACTCGCACCGCATAGAGGTCATAGTCGTCGAGCGCCCAGCGGTAGGCGCCCTCGCGCTTCGGCTTCGGAGGGCAGTTCGGACCGGATGCATAGGTGGAGGAATACAGGACGCGCCGGTCGCCGGGGAAAAAATAGCCGCAGGTCGTGGCGCCTGTTCCCGTGCTTACCAGGCGAATGCTCTCACTCTCGAGGTCCATCACATACATCTGATAACAGCCGAGGCCTTCTTCAGCGGGCTTGAGCGTGGCGGCGAAGGAATCTTTCATCCAGTTGTTGGTCGATTGGAAGATGAGCTTCGTTCCGTCGAACGAGAAATAGGCCTCGGCGTTCTGACGGCCGAAGGTCAGCTGGCGGACGTTCTTCAGATGACGTTCTCCGCTCACCGGCGCCGGTCCCCCGGATGTCGCGGGCGGGCCGGCGTATCCCGGCTGAAGACACGAGGCGCAGGCCAGCGTGATCACGAACGCCTTAGCGCTCAGGCACAGTCTCATTGATCGACACCTCCATTCGAGTCTGCGGAGGCTCCCATTCTCCGCGCATAACCGCCTTGCCGTCCCGGAAGACGATCACGGTGTTCCACCCGTAAAAAAAGAGCAGCCGGCCGACCGTGCTCGCAGCCTGCGGCGACACGGCATAGAGCCAGCTGACCACGCTGCCCGGCTGGCCGCTCCGATGGCAGCTGACCAACACCGCCACGCCCGGCCCGTCATACGCCGTTCCGTCAACCGTCACGCCCCCTTCGCGGAGTTGTACGCGAGAGCCGCAGTGCTCGTTCACCACCGGCTGCAGAGCGTCTAGGGCCGAAGGGGCTCCCAATACTAGCACTGAACCTTCCGGCGGCAACAGGCGATGCCTGAGGAGCGGGATCAAAGCCGTCCGATCAGAGGCCGGCTTCTGACTCTCCTGTGCCTCAATCCGCTTAACCACGCCATGGAAGGGATGGTCGGCGTCGATGAATGCAGACACGACCGAGCGACGGGCGTCCGTCACATAGTGGTTCAAGACAGGAGGCAAGTCCTGCCGACGAAGGCGACGGAGGACCATGGCGTCCGGATCGATCTCCAGAGAAAGAGGTTTCGCAGGCAGCCGGACCGAAAAGAGCTCATCGTCGCCGTTGATGCGAGTCTGTACGGTCTGCTGCCGTTCGCCCGCCATCAAGATGCGAAACGGCAGAGTCGATTGAAAGACGGCGCCGGATTGGATGATGCGGCCCTCGACCTGAAACTCACCGTTGGGGAGTGGCCTGGCCGCGACCTGTTTCAAGGTGACGTCCGGCGCGCCGCTCCGTTCCACCCATTGAGCGAAAAACCAGCGGAGATCTTTGCCCGACGTCTCGGCAAAGACCTGCTCGACGTCGCGCCACTCGGCACGACGGCCTCGATAGATGTCGGTCAGCCTCTTCAGCGACCGCCAAAACGCTTCGTTCCCAATCTCCTGCCTCAGCAGGTGAAAGACCATGGCCGCCTTCTGATAGCCGATCGCATTGTCACGCTCGTCATGCTTCTGCGTGAAGTCCCGCAGCGCATAATCGCGCTCGGGGGGCACATGCAGATTGTATCCGTGTAGCATCAGTCGCCGTTGATCCCGTTGCTGATCAGATTCGCCGGCCCACTCGTGCCAGTAATAATTGGCGAGGTACGTCGTCAGCCCTTCGACCCAATTCCCTTTCTCGCTCCGGTTCAATACCGAGTTGCCGATCCACGAATGCACGATCTCATGCCCCAGGGCATAGGGCTGAATGTAATGACGCTTGATCACCCCGCTTCCTAACAGGGTAAAGGAGGGCATGCCGAGACCGCTGGCGAAGAAATTTTCAACGACCGCGAACGTGTCGAACGGATACGGACCGAGCATGCCTATGTAGGCCTCGAGGTAGCGAGCCGTCGCGTCAAGATATTCGTCGGCCAACTGGGCGTCCTCCGGGAAGAGATAGGCGCCCAGTTGGACGCGCTGCCCTCCCTGCGAAGACCACTCACGGATTTTGCCCACGAACCGGTTGGCGACGAGCGTGAGGGCCTCGGTCGGTGGGATCGGATCCCATTCGGCAAGCGTCATGTCTGGTTGTGAACAGAGATCGGGAGGACAGGCGCCGGATCGTCGAACTTTTCCTTGGCTGACGGCAGTCCATCCGGCGGGCACGGCCACGCGCAGGCGGTACTCGGTGAGCGAATCGCCGACATCGAGATACCACTGGCTCTCGCTGCTGAGATAGACGCCTTCGGGGCCGATATGTCCTGCGGTTTCACTCGGGGTCACAAACCGCAAATGACGGGGCTCCTTCGGCGGATCGTTGATCGTGCCATGATAATACGCCGTCAGGCTGACTGTGCCGGCACGCACCAAGGCCGCCGGGACCGTCACGCGCTGACGCGAGTCGGGAGCAGTGTGGCGGTCGATTTCAAACGGGAGGTCCCGGTCAGATTCGTCCGGCGAAGCCGGGGAAGCGATCAGCACCAACCGGTCCAAGTGCAAGGTCGGCGCCAGCGAGAACTGGACGGGACGTGCCTGCGGCAGTTCGACGGTGAGGCGGTCACTTGCGCACAGTGCATGCCGCTCAGGATCGATCTGGACGAACAGATCGTGGCGGAGAATGGAGGCCGGAGCGTCGGAAGCGATAGCCGGCGGCGTCAGCGGCTGGGCCAGGAAGAACACGAGCGGGAGCGCGCAGGCGACGGCCGATCCCCTGAAGGCATAACCCATCAGCCGGTTTTAACACTCGCGGCACACGAGCACAAGCTGGATGATGGCGAGCAGCTTCTCGAGATCGATGGGCTTGCTGATGACCTCTTGGGGACGCAGCAACCAGGCGTCTTCGAGCAATTCTTCGTCGTAGGTGCCGGTCACAATAATGATGGCTCCGCCGAAATGTCTGTCGCGCAACCGACGCAGCACGTCGACACCGCTCATGCCGGGCAGCATGAGGTCCAATAAGATCAAGTCCGGCGGATCCTGCTCGACCATGGACAGCGCTTGAGCGCCATCGTTCACGCCCATGGCGCGATAACCTCGAAGACCGAGGAATTGCACGAGCAGGTCGCGCACCAATTGCTCGTCATCGACGATCAGGATCGTTTCTCCGGTATCCGCGGCCGGACCGGAGGACGCGACGACGCCTTCCTGTTTTCTTGCGGGCAGCTGGACGACGCGGTTGACGCCCTCGACGAGCACATCGAGCGATAAACCCTTGCGGACAAAGTCGGTCACGCGGAGCGCGCGGGCCTGGTTCTCCTGAACTTCAGTGGCTCCGCCTCCAAGGATGATAACAGGCGCATGAGGATCGATGGCCCGAATTTCCTTCAGCACGGTCAAGCCATCCATTTCCGGCATGCGCAGATCAAGAATCGTCACGCGAGGATTGTGCTGACGGAACAGATTGAGCCCCTCGCGACCGCTGGTCGCCGAATGGACGTCATACCCGTGACGCGTCAACACGGCCTGCAGCAGGTCGCAATTCATTCGGTCGTCGTCGATGACAAGGATTTTGACCATACAGGCTTCCGTTGAACCGTCTCGCCGAGGGAAGGGCCACGCACAGAGTCGAGCCTATCATGGGGTCTCGACGGTGAGAAGCAAAAGCGGGAATACGCGAATTTATTCCGACGGCAGGCCCAGAAGAGCATCCACGAAGGCCCTCGGCTGGAAGTCCTGTAAATCATCCGCGCCTTCACCGACTCCGATCAACCGCACCGGTAATTTCAATTCCTCCGCGATCGCGACGACAATGCCTCCTTTGGCGGTCCCGTCCAATTTTGTGAGGGCGAGGCCCGTTACTCCTACGGTTTCGCGGAACTGACGGGCCTGAGCGAGGGCATTCTGTCCGAGCGTGGCATCGAGTACGAGCAGCACCTCATGCGGCGCGCCGGGCAACGCCTGTCCGATCACCCGCGTCACTTTACGCAGTTCTTCCATCAAATTGGACTTGGTATGAAGGCGCCCGGCGGTATCGATCAATACGACATCGGCCTGCCTCGCCTTGGCCGCCGCAATGCCGTCAAAAGCCACCGCCGCAGGATCGGCCCCGTGCCGGTGGCGGACCACTTCAACGCCGATGCGGTCCGCCCATACTTGCAGCTGATCGATCGCCGCCGCCCTGAACGTATCGGCGGCGACGAGCAGCGGAACGCGGTTGCCGCGCAGTAGACGCTGGGCAAGCTTCGCCATGTTCGTGGTTTTTCCGACACCGTTCACGCCGACGACCAGCACGACGAAGGGCTTCGGACCTTCCGAGATCAGCGCTTCGAAGGTTGGACCAGACGCGGGCTCGAGGACTTCGAGCAGGGTCTGGCGTAGCGTGTTCTGAACATGCGCCACCTCGGACGCATCGGTGCCTTTCAACGCTTCTTTCAGCCGGCTGATGACGCGTTCAGCGACGGGGACTCCGAGATCCGATGAGATGAGCGCCGCTTCGAATTCCTCGAGCAAGGCCGGGTCGACCGCCCGTCCCAGCAGCCGGTCCAACGATCCACGGACCGCCGACCGTGTCTTGTTGAGCCCTTCGCTGAGTCGCTGCATCCAGCCCATCGGTCAATCCTTCTTACCTGTCTACATCCCGTCCTGGGAAGCGCGCACGAAGCGGGCAATCGCTCCAAGGCGCCGCCGAACCTGTCGTTCCTTCCGATGCATGCGCAGCGCTTCATGCCCGCCGCGCTCATGGTCATACCCGCAAAGATGCAGGACGCCATGGATCAGTAGCGCCACGATTTCTTCTTCCAGCGACCGGTGCCCCGCCCTGGCTTGCCGTTGCGCGGTCGGCAGCGCAATGACGACATCACCGAGATGGGCGGCGCTCCGATTCAAGCGGTGGGGCGCTCGGGCCTCTCGGAACGCAAAGGCCAGCACGTCGGTGCTGCGGTCCTTATGCCGATACTGCCGGTTCAGCCGCCGCATCCTCCGGTCGCCCACGAAGGACACGCTCATGTCGGCGGACGACTCGCCGATACAGTTGAGCACGGCCTGGACTAATTTCAGGAGCCGTTTTCGACCGACCGTGACGGAACGGACGGATACCTGAATGGAAACCGGCATTAATGCGGCTGGCCCCAGGAACCTTTCGACTGAGTGGGTAAAGAAGCGGGTGGACGATGGGGGCCTGCCGGCGCCCGGCGGCCTGCCTGGAGGGCCTGGGGAGGGGGCTGTGCTGCGTTCTCGTGCTGGTCATACGCCTTGATGATGTCCTGAACCAGTTTGTGGCGCACGACGTCACGCTCGTCGAAGTACACGAAACGAATGCCTTCCACATGTCGAAGGATGTCTCGCACCTCGATCAACCCTGACACGCGGTCCGGCGGAAGATCAACCTGCGTGATGTCGCCGGTGACGACGGCCTTCGAGTTGAACCCGAGCCGCGTCAGGAACATCTTCATTTGTTCGGCCGTCGCATTCTGGGCCTCGTCGAGAATGACGAACGAATCGTTCAGCGTGCGGCCGCGCATGAAGGCCAGCGGCGCGATTTCAATGTCACCGCGCTCTATCGCCCGCGTGGCGCGTTCCATGTCCATCATGTCGAACAGCGCGTCATACAGGGGACGCAAATACGGATTGACCTTCGCGATCATGTCGCCGGGCAGGAAGCCCAATTTCTCTCCGGCTTCGACCGCCGGCCTTGCCAGGATGATGCGGCTGACTTCCCGTTTCATCAACGCGCTGACCGCCATCGCCATGGCGAGATAGGTCTTGCCCGTGCCGGCCGGGCCGATGCCAATCACGATGTCATGGGTTTCGATCGCCTCGATATAGGTCTTCTGCGTGGGCGTCTTCGGCGCGACGAACCGCTTTTTCGTGACGATCGTCGTGGCGTTCGACAGCAGTTCTTTCAGCGGCGTCTCGGGACTTTGCCGCAAGGCGGTCAAGGCGTGGGCGACGTCGTCGGGCTGAATCAGCATGCCGTCGTTCGCGAGGCCCGCAAGTTCGGTGAGCACCCGCTCGGCATAGCGTGTCGCGTCGGGATTTCCGTCGAGGGTGAGTTCCTCGCCGCGCGCCGAGAGGCGCACGCCAAGATCTTCTTCGATCAGCTTGAGGTGCCGGTCGTGATGACCGAATAAAACGGCGGT
>JBKPSD010000184.1:0-16661 GCA_046734935.1 Nitrospirota bacterium | reverse complement strand
GAGTGGTGCTCTCTAAACGCAGTCTCGGGACTCGAAATAGGCATACAACAATACGCCGAGGATGCTTGGCGCATACACTATCGTGGCCGTGGCGAAGGGATGATGGGCGCTCACTTCTGGCCAAACATGTACCAGAGCACTGCGGCAAAAGTGCTCACGAAGACGAACTCAATCAAGGCCAGCGCAAGAACCTCGATCGGAATGGCATCAAGGGAATATTTCATACCGACTCTTTCCAACGCGGGAAAAACGGGGGCGTAGCGGCCGGATAGCAGTAAGACCCCAGGGACCTATCCAAATTGACCTGTCATACATGACTTCGCCAAATCGGCTTGTTGTCCTTCGATGTACCATGCCTATTCAAAAGCTCTTGTATGTAATAGTGAACAAGGGCTCTCTCATCATCACAGAGCGGAGGCGAAGAAGGAATAGAGAGCAGATGCTCGCAAGCACGAATAAACACCTGTACCTCTTTAGTAAGCACCAAGGACACGGTTCTACTCTCATCGATGATGATTGAGCGAGCTTCACTAAGTCCGCGACAAGCCAAGGTGGCAAGGCATCATTTCCATGTCATCGGCTCCATAAGGATCTTGTTAGGGCAAGCTCCCAAGCGAACCCGACCTGAGCAAAAGAATTACCGTTTGGCAGCGGGCCGTGAGTTGAGCACTTTGATGGTAAGGTGCTTCACCATTTGCTGCATCTGCTCGTGCTCCTCTTCAGAGAGATTGTCGACTTTCAAGAGGACCTCGCTGAGTCGGATATATTCCAGGACGCGATGCCGGTACTCCAGCTTACTGCGCTGTCGTGGGTTTAGCTTTGACAGTTCAACCGCATAATATTCAACGATACCCTCTTCGTCGTCAGATAAGCGTGGACTTTTTGAACTGAGACCGGTGGACAAGAGACCTTCGCAGCATCGGAGATAATCTTGAATTTCTTTGCGGATGGAGGAAGTTCGAGGATCCGCCACGGCCACCGCCTTTCTCAAGAAGACGGCGGTCGAGCCTTCGGAGAGTCCGTCGCCGGTTGTGAGTGATGATAACATCAAGGTAGAGGCATAAGGGCTTAAGGGATGGCCAAAAATAACTTCCGCTTATTGAGGAACCGTCGGCATCGACGACAGCGCGACGTCAGGTGCCGTCCTCTCAAACACTTTGACGAGCACACCCTTCTGCCTAAGCCTTTTAACGAGTCCCTCGTAGGAATCATCGCGGATAATGCGATTGAACTGTGCCTGGTAGTTTCTGACCATGCTGGCGTCATCGATGACCATGTCGTAGATGAGCCAATCGCCGGACTGGCTCCTTAACTGGAAATCTACTGAGGTATCTACTTTTGATCCCACGAGGTTGGTTCTCACCTCCGCAAAGTGGTCGCTGCGTCGTTCAGACAGATAAACGATCTGTTCGTCGTAATATTGATCGATCTTGCTTGCCAGCGTGTCACGAAGTAACTGAATAAAGAGGTTGACAAATTCCTGCCGCTCTGACGGATTCAATCGCTTCCACTGGGCTCCCAGAGCCCGTTCGGCCACGTCCTCGTAGCTGACGCGGTGCCTGATGATTTCTTCGATTAAATGGCGTCGCTCCCCCAACCGGGCCGGGTGCTTCAGCGCCTCACTTCCAAGGATGGCATGCAAATCGGCGATCGTACTCTTGACCACATCCTGGGGAGAATAATCGTCTAGCCTCCAGATGCCGTTCATTCTCGCGGCAATCGCCTGATCTGGTTGCATGCGAGTGTCAACTGGACTTCCGACGATCGTGCTCTTGTTCTTGGAAGATTCCTTCCAGCCGCATCCCGTCAGAGCAGTGATGATTCCACCGACCATCATCCATGAAGCAAAATATAACCGCATGGTGCCCCTCCCACACTAGAATCCTGATCCTGGTTCGAGCGTACGATTGCAGTCTACCCTCCTCTGAGGAGAGCCCACTGTTCAAAATTGCTCAAAGGGACAGGATTAATGCCATCAAAGAGCCGATGCGGGACGCCTCTTCGAGGGTCAGTGGAGGTCGACCGATTCGATGGCCGCTTGGATCTCGTCGAGGACGATCAATTTTTTTGTCATGTCCAGACCTTGCGATTGGGCAAGATCCTGGGCGCAGAATTTCAGGAGCTGAATGAGCACACGGCACTCGTCTCGCAAATGCTTATCGAAGGTGAAGCAGCGCAGGCTGGGTCCGACCATTTGACGAACTTCCCCTTCATACCGCGGATCTGAATGATCGAGTCGACGCAGTGACTTCACTTCCTTCTCTAACAAGTCCGCGAGTGATTTGATCAGAGTCAAAATAGAGTCCAGTCGAAGACGGCCTTGCGTCCATTCGGCGGCAATGTGTGTATTGAGAGACGTTTCTGACACGTTCTTCTTGCGGAAGATGCCTTGGCCGGAAGGATGCCGTTGCCTAAACCATTCACGAGTGAGCACAAAGGCATAATAGACAACCGCAATCCCAATAGCGGTGCCCGACAACCATAAGAGAACGTCGGTCAAGTTCAGATTCAGCATCGTGCGCGCCCGTGACCCCTGAATTTGCTGATAAGAGGATCAGACTCCGCTATACAGAACAATCTCCACGCGTCGATTCAGTCGTCGCCCTTCCTCAGTCTCATTACTTGCGATCGGTCGGATGTCCCCATACCATTCAATGATAAAGCTCTGCGAAGCGGCTCCATTCTCCCGCAGAACATGGACCGTTTGAGTCGCACGTGCTTTGGATAAGGCCAACTTCTCGAAATACTCGTTGGAATGGTCATTGACCGAGGCCTTGTCGGCGTGGCCGGCAACTCGGATTTCCTTGAGAGAAGCTGCTTTGAAAATAACGCCCATCTGCTTCAGCAAGTCAATCCCATCAGGTTTGACCTCATGACTCCCGGCATCGAACAGCAACCGTTCGGTCATCACGACGGTGAGATGATCGCCGGCCCGTCGCATACTGATATCACCGTTGAGCAACGCGGTCCGACACAGCTGTTCCATGTCCTTCTGCACCTGGAGAAGCGGCTGGTCTGTCGCCTCGGTGCATCCGATCAGTAGAGTCATGCTCATCAGAACATTTCCCAGGAATGTTACGGTTCTCAAGTCACGCCTTCTGTCAGCGGCTCACGCTTCCGCTGCATGGCAACCCGCCCGGCCTCATTTGCCTCACTCACAATCGGCTGCTTGCCTTTGACAAACCACGGCCCTTGTCCGACGTCTGGTCAAAGACCTCGGCGACCTTGCCCCTCAGCCCATGCATATTCGGTTCAACTCGCCGCGCATAGCTTCGCAACTGCTCCGTGATGCCCTACCCGACTGCGACAACCGTGCTGCCCTCTTACGCCGTACTTGGCCAGAGCATCCAGCAGACCGGCTCACAGCCTGCTTAGGCCACCATACCGTCATTCAGGAGGCCGGCCAGATCCTCTGCATGCTCTTCTTCTTGTGCAAGAATCCGCTCTAAGAGCCGGCGGGTTGTCGAATCATCCGTGCCGAGATAAGCGATCATTTCCCGATAGCTCTCGATCGCGATCCGCTCGGCAATCAGGTCTTCCGTGATCATCTCCACCAAGGATTCCCCTTCCCCGTATTCCGAGTGGCTGCGGTTCAGCATCTCTTCAGGGGACAGATTCGGCTCTCCCCCCAGTTGGACAATGCGTTCGGCCAATTGATCGGCATGGGCTTGCTCCTCAGTCGCATGCTGGAGAAACTCCGCCTTCACGCTGAGCGAACTGATCCCGGTAGCCATAAAGTAATGGCGCTTATAGCGAAGGACACAGACGATTTCCGTCGCCAGGGCATCATTCAGGAGCTTGATCACGGTCTCTGCTTGGGCCTTGTAACCCGATGTCATGGCGCCATCCTCAATCCCTTGACGAGCCCGATCTCGGAGCGTCTTCACATCCGTCAGACCGAGTGCTTCCTTCACGATTGCTTCCTTCCGCGATGTCCGAGACGCTGCGGTTTCAGGATGCACCGATGTCGATGTGGCTTCTTTCACGGTTCCCTCCTTGCGGGGAATGGCCCCGCTTCTAATTCATGAGCCAATGCTCCTAGGCAGGGCCGTCTCGCCAGCCTGGATGCAAAGGACATCCTCTTCACGAACCAGCCTAACTTTTGGTTCCACCATCGATGTCATCCTATGTCTCCGGAGGGAGGTCAGTCTGACCACAATTGCTCAGATTGGCCAAGAGCTGGGACGAAGAACACCGGGACAGTTCCTCTTGCTTGAGGACTCTCTCACCAAGCTCAGACAGTTCGGAAACTGGACTCTACAATTGGACAAGATGGCTCTGGGTATTGAGACGATTTGAAGAACGTGAGTCGTCTCATCGATGGGTTCCAGCAGTCGATCCGATAACGGCTGGGCGTTCGATGCTCTGCACCGTCCGCTATCTCACGGGGCTAACTTGTACCCATCCATATGAACTGTCGGCGTTGGAGGCCATTGAGGAATGGTGCAGGAGATATTTAGAAACGTCTCGTTCGGCCTTCATGAGATACAAGTCCAGTTCGCGCATGAGCCCCTCCAATACCCGAACACGCACCGGTTCAATGAGTGAGCTTTCTCGATAGAGTTCGACGGTATGCGGGCCGGCTTCTGTCAGCCAGACCCTGGCGACGAGCTTGTCCTTTCGCTGCTGCTCGCCGTACCAGATTTCGAAATGTATGCGGGCACGATCGCCGGCGCCCTCGGACCAGTTGCGAACTGGCGATTTCTGCATGTGTTTTTCCATGGCGCACCTCCTCGCATAATAGCCGTCGTGCCCGGGTTGATTAAGATCACCCCTTGCCCTTGAGACTGCTTGGCGGCACAAGCGAAACGCCGTATCGAGCGTGGACCCGGCTGCCCATTGGTCCATGGAACACTTTCCGATTCGCTTTGATCACCGAATCAATCACCGCGCCACACAGCAGGCATCGCCAGCCAGAGAAGCAGAGTGATGAGCTTCCCGCATCTTCCAATCGGATGCTCACCATCAGACCCTGACAACGAGGGCAGTTCATTAGTTGACTCTCAGGTTCGACACAGCTCACGCGACGCGGCCGAGAAGCGGGCTTGAATCAGACGCGCAAAGATGAGGAGGGCGCGAGAGAATGAGGCAGTCCGCGTAATTCACACTTGCCTGTACACTCTCACTAACCCTGAAGCGTGGTGAGTCAATACGGCGGGGACGCGGACACCCCCTTAAGGCTACGAATTCGCACGGATATATTTATTTTTGTAGAACCCACGCGCACGGTTGATCTGGGTGCCTCACCCCGAGCGAAGGGCGATTTGTGAGGTCTACCGGTGATCCTACAGATATCCACTGGGCGATAGGGACAACCTGATCTGTGACTGACCAGTAGGTGAAGTGTCGGTCTCAGCGAGAGGAAGGAATCGAGGTAGCGAAACCCTAGTCGTGCAGGACGACATTCAGGAGAGAGCTGTGCACATGCAACTCACCGTTGTAATCAATGAACCCCAATTTCCGGAACTTGTTCATAAAGAAACTCACTCGCGAGCGTGTGGTCCCGATCATATCGGCGAGCGTTTCTTGACTGATCTTCGTAATAACTGTCTCAGGCTTCCCTTCTTTGCCAAAATGAGCCAATAAGAGGAGCACTCGCGCGAGTCGCTTTTCGCTGGAGTTAAAGAGCTGATCCACCAAATCCTCTTCGATCCGAATGGTGTGGGCCAGCAGATAGCCCATGAACAGCTCGGCGAAGGTGGGCTCCTCATGCAGCACGCGAATCATGGCCTCCTTGTTGATGCGCACGATAGTGGAGTCTTCTACGGTCGTCGCGGTCGCCGTCCGAATGGCCTGTCCGGCAAGGCAGGATTCGCCAAAAAATGCGCCAGGTTCCAGAATTGCAATAACGGCTTCCTTCCCTTGTTGGGAGACGACCGTCAGCTTCACCTTCCCGGTCTGTATATAGAACACCGCTTCCGCGGCATCCCCTTGCGAAAAAATTGTGTGCTTTTTCGGGGAGAGGAGGCTTGTTTTCCCCTTGCCCACCTTCGTGAGAAATAGCTGGGGGTCAAAGGATGTACGGGTACGGGCACGTGCCATGCGTCCACCTCGGCTAACTGGGATGATGCCCCTCACTGCGGCGCGTGAAGAATTCATATTTTCGCATCCGCACGCGGGCGATGGCAACAGACGTGAAACTCCATATGCGCCGTGCGTTCGGTCATCGAGATCGGTTGAGGGAATATGATGTGCCGGGCGCCGGGACGGGTGCTTGCAATTCATCCATATGCTGTTGCAGTTCCATCAGCACATGATGAAGTTGTTTGACCGGGCAGTGGCGCAACGTATGGATGCTCTTACCCGTCAACAGCCGAACAGCTTTTCGAGACGGGGAATTGAGTGTCAACACATACGTCTGGGGTGTCTGCTTCATGGTGTCCTCCATTTGCGTCGTGGCTCGCAGGGTCGACATCGACCCAGATATGCAACACGTGTCGCCTCGAACTTGCTGTCATACTGCTCGAAACACAGCGAGCAGATCACTCAATGCCAGAGTTTTATTTTTCAATACCGCCCGCTCCGCTTTCAGCTCATCGAGAGCACCTGCGTTTGCAACGCCATCCGTCAGGCATGCCGAGACAAGCGACTCTACCCGATCGCACTCCTGTGCGACTTTCCCCTTCACCACCTGATTCACCTCCAGCATGTCCAGCATTGAGGCGCGGGTCGAGGCAAGACTGGCTTGAAATTGTGGCTCGGGATAGCTGATGCGTGCCGCCTCGCTCACACAGCGGTCCAAGCTTTGCGCCAGAAAGAGATATAACCTGGCCAGCGTGTCCGTGATGTCTATATGACTCTGAATTGTGGGTTGGGCACTCATTGCTCATCTCCTTTTCTCATCCATCGCACTTGGGCTGTCGTCATTTTCGCAATGTACTCCTCAGGTGTCAGGGGGCTCTGCTGGTTACATGCCGTGAGGAACTTGCCCGCTGCTCCGTTTTCATTCATGAGTGGACAGGCAAAGATCGGCGGTTGACAGCACGGCCATACGGCGCTTTTCGGCATCACTTTCAGTCGCCATCGACGAAGCCAATACCCACACGAGCATGCAAAGCGTAGTGATTCCAATCATCTCGATCATAGAGCACCTCTCGCGCCGCCAACACTCACCGAGTCTTCTTCAATTGACGGTCTCCCTACAACAACTTGGAAGGCACCAGGGCGGCGGTGCCCCTGTGAACTGGCTGAGGCTGGGCAATCCCCGTCCCTCTCGGGGAAAACAGGAAGAGAGCAGTCATAAATAGACTGATGAGAAGGAGCGACGCCCCTATAAAGGTGGTGCTCGTCGAAATCTTGGGGAAGGCGTCTTGTGCACTCAAGACCGCAACTCGATCCGCCGTCAGATGAGAACGTTCGCCTCCTTGTTGCGACCCAGTCATGGTTGCGACCACCGTTGCGCTTCCAAGCTGTTCTTGAATTGCCGCTCGAACTGGTTCGTAGGCTTCTTGGACTGTGGCTATTTCTAAGATTGCCGTTCCCAACCGCTCTTGCCGTAACGTCGATCGCCTCTCGCTCTCTTGGGTCGCGGCAACAATCCCTCGACCAATATTCGGCTGCCAATTCGCGAGGAATGCGTGATCCATTCTCTGTCCCATGGCCTCCGTCACACCAATCATGTGGGGGTTATCGTGGGCGGCGCGTTCCACCGAGGTCCATAGTCCGCTGCGAACTCCACGTCGGGTGAAATTGACGATCGAGCGACCCATGACTGTTTGAACTCTGGCGGTATGCTCCGCTTCCGCCCACGAGGCACTGATGGTGATTGAATCGAGATAGCCATGTGGATTGTGTTGCCAGTGATCCCGTTCGAGGGCCAGACCATCAAGTTGAGTGATGGCTGCAGCCGCATGCTTCGCATGGCTACGTTCAAGGAGGGCATTATCCACAATGGCTTGACCAAGCACCGGTTGGAGCAAGTCCATCCCCGTAAGATTGCCGGTGGGCTCTCCCATCGACCCCCATTCCACGGTTCTGATTTGCGTCCCATTTGCAGCCATGAGTAATACGCCGCTGGCCACAATCGTGGCACACAACCCTACCGCCACGATTAGATCCATAAACTCGAATCTCTGTTGCATAGATACCTCCGCACTTCTCGATCCCCTCTGAGCTTGGCCGGGAGTTCGTTTCTCCCCAGCAAACCGTTCGTCCTTGACCTGGGAGCGTCTCGTTATGACCTCTTCGCGTGAGCGGACACCTTCTCTTCGGTCGTTATGACCGACCCTGTGTCGGAATCGACATAGACAGACATGATGCCTCGCTCAGCAGTCAGGATTCCGATCTCCCACACAATCCTCTCCTGCTTCTTTTCCAAGTCCACCTCGACGACCTTGCCTGGAAAGTTCTCCAAGGCTGTCTTGATCGCTTCCTCAATTCCAATCTTGGCGGCCATCGCCATAGCGAGCCCCTCCTTGGCGTCCTCTTCCTTCTGCTTATTCTTTTCAGCGCTCCACACCATCCCGCCCACAATCGAGATTACAGCTATCAGAACGGCTGCAATCATCATCGTTTTCTTGTCCATAAATACGTGCTCCTTGCTTGGAGACCCAGATGGAACAACGCAATCGCAGGGCCCCAGACGATCACGTAAATGACAGTCGACTGACGGTCAGAACCGGTTGCAAATAATTCGAGGGAGACACTCCGCGTCTTGTCATATGCACTACTTCGCAGGCATCCTTGTGCCTTCCGTTACAGGCGGTTCAATCTTGATCTTCGGTCCTTGAACCACAGGCAATTGGCCGGCCCCCCCATGCTCCAACAGCCTGGCATTATTCGGATCCATGAGCGTCGGCGCCATGTTCGTGTCGCCGGACTTCGCGGCCTCCGATAGGGATTGGCTATAGGTCAGATTCTGCTGACCCCTATCGTTCGCGAACTCGCCACGAGAGGGATACCCTGGATGCTTTGGCAGCATCGACGGATTCCCCAGGGCAAGCCCAGTTATTCCGACGAACAGGAAAGCCGCTATCGTCATCGTAAAAAGTTTCATGATAGAACCCCTTTTGTTGTACACACTGTTGCACACACCATCTTCTCAACAAACAATGACTCATTCTCAACCACCCAAGCGGCTTATCTGCGGGAACTGTCCAATCTGGCGGACGGTCTGGCGTTGCGCGTGGGGACTGAGAATCAATCACGCTCAGAGAGGAACAGGAAAGCGCAAGACAGTCAGCGTAGCCGAAGCGTCAGCACAACATACCGCTCGCTATACCGGAATACTGGTCTGTATTGAACAGTATGCCCTGGTCACAGGCCTGAAAAGCTGCATCGGCGTCATCCAGGAACAATACGGTCTACTGGATGGTGCGACGCATCTCCGCGATTATCCCGAAAGCATGTGCGTCAGGACGAGCCCGACCACCCAGGCGATGAGGTAGAAACCCAGAAATACTTCTGAACGTCCGTCAGTCCAAATGCGCATGGCAGCCCTCTCGATTTCAGAAATTTTCACTTCTCGCGCATGGATGAATGCACCGTATGAGGCGCATTTCCGGCGCCCGTGTATGAAACAAACGTTTCTTCGATAATATCCTTTGCTTCGTTGGAAAGCGCAAAGTCCACGAAGGATGCCGCGGTGGAATTGGATTCGTGTTTGCGGAGCAGGAGAATCGGCCGGCGCAAGCGATATCGGCCATCGCTCACCGTCTGCTTGGCCGGTTCAACTTGGTCGACATTCAAGAGGGCCACACCGACGCCATACGTAACCGCATCGAGGGCCACACCAAGAGATACATAGGTCACCGCCGAACCATTGCCGGCCACGCTGCTGATTGCTCGCTGATCAGACCGGCTCACATGAGCGGAAGGAGGGATTTTTCCCACAATGTCCAAGATCGTTTCGAACGTTCCCCGTATAAACTGATTAGAAGGACGATCAATGAGCTTGATTCGAGCATCGATGCCTCCCAGATCCGACCATCGAGTCACAACGCCTGAGAACATGGCCGCAAGCTGCTGCGATGTGATCTCTCTAAGCGGATTGGCAAAATCCACCACCACAGCAATGCCATCCCAAGCAATCGGAGTGGCGACGAGGTCCGGGTCGATTTGTCCTGTCACGGCCAAATCTGCCTCGCCCGATTTCACCATGTGAGTCGGCTGAAATGACGGATCCCAGCGGATCTCAACGACAGCGCCCAAATGCTGCTTCTCAAACGCTCGCGTCAGCCGTTCGACCATGCGAAGCTCCGGACCGTTTCCCGCAATTGTGATGGCGGCGGACAGTGACTCGCCCGCTGGCCACACCAAGAATGCAAGTGCCACGATGAGGCTTATGACCATCCCCGCATACCGATGCCTCAGGCCTCTCTTCAAGTCTGTCGCTCGTCGCTCAACGATGTTCATGCCTCACCAATCCCTCAACAAGGGACCAACGCCACTCACCTGAATCTTCCTTTTGTGAACTTGGCGGTGGGAGCTCCGGGGACACGTGCACGGCTCTGAACCGGAGAGGCGTGCCCCGTCCGATTGCCTTCAATGACGGGATCAATATGTTCACCGCAGAGAAGGCATCGCCACCCGTTAACTGGCGGCCACCGGAACTGCCCGCCGCATGAGATACACCGCGAGAACCAAGGCCAGAACCACGAGCACATTCGACCCCAGATCGAGCAGATACCGGTGAAACACCTGATCGGTGAGCTCCTCCATCGAGGCAATCTGGGCGCCAGTCGTGAGGATTCGCCTGGTCGATGCGATGACACAAATATATAAAAATGGTTCTAGCGTGATGACTTTGGTTTTCAGAAAGTTAATGATGGTGCGGAACAACTCCAACAGGATAATGACCAACAGCAAATCATGAACCAGCGCGAGCACGGCGGGAACCGTTGCTGATCCCACGGAGAGGAGGAAGACATACCAGGAGTGAGCGAATACCACCATGCCGATCAGGAGAAAACTGAATCCGGTGGTGATGTAGCCCAAGCCGTCCAACGTTTCCATCACACCGATGGTCTTTGCATCGGTGGTCGGATTCGTAGTCGTCCACCCACTCCTCAAACCACGCATTACAGTGCTCACTGCCGTCCCCTTCATGTCTGAGAAACTAACCCGTGCCCATATGGAGACCGGTTGGGCTACTCACTGCGCCTCATCTCGATCCTCGGGCATAGAGGCCCAGATCGCTATCCCCCAAGTCATCACCATCAACCCCAGTAGGCTGTAGATTTGATACATGTTCAGCTCCCTTCCTTTTCTACGAGTGGCACTAACTGCCTCGTGGTCTCTTCTATTTGGCAGATCTGCTGCGCCGTCATATGCTGCTGAGTGGTCATCTGAACGGGAATCCTCGTTAAGCAGGCTGTCAGAGTGTCGTCTGAGACATTGGCGATTCTGACACTCTCTTCATTCGGGGCCACAATCATGGCTCCCTCTAGGAGCCTGTCTTCCGCACGAAGAGGCCATACGACCCCGGACCACGCGACGGTCGCCATCGCAATCAATACGAACCGGTTCATTATCAGGTAGGTTTTCATCAGAGGCTCCTTCCCCTCGGCGACGACTCGATGACGTGAGTGTACTTCCGTCAAGGACACACTGGACGCGATCAAGAAGACAATACAGATTACAAGAGGAGCGGCGGAGACTGGAGAATCGGATCGCGCGCTTAGAGGTCGAGAATGGCGCGAGGGATAGGACAGTCGGCGTAGCTCGGTACCGAGTTCACCTTACAGGCCCCCATTCCAGTAATCAATCATCCACAACTGCATTCGCATGCAGGAAACCGATTCTTTGCAATAATAATTTCTTCGAAGCATCTCTACTGCGGCGACTAGGACACAGGGTCAGCATCTTTGTACCCGGTATAATTCCCCGTCCAATGGGAATACCGGCGGTTGGCCCAGATGGTTACCTCCTCTTTGTGCAGCTCACCGTATCGCCGCTGCAGCACCGAATCAAACGTGGCAAGATCGCCCTTAATCTCGTTGAGATCCTCCATCGTAATCTTCGCCCACGTGTCTTTCAGAGGGGTCCTGAGTTGTTCCCAAAATTGCCCAAATTGTTCTTGATTCATCACGTGCTCCTTGGTTATTGGATAAATCTTCGTTAGTTCCTTGGCCACGGACCAGAGAGAATGCGACAGTCAGCGTAGCTCACCACATGTGTACCCAATAACCTTGATGCCTGTTGAGTCAATGCGACGAGGACGCGGAAGACCCTATAAAGCTATGACTTCACACGGGTACATTTATTTTAGTCTCTTTGTTGTGCATCATTTTTAAGAACATGTTCTCCTTTGTCAGGTGCACCCACGCGGCGTGGATGGTCCCACTCCTGTGATCACTTTTGACCAGACACGCAATCCGTGCCCGTCTATATCATTGTCAGAATGGAGGTGTCGTCAAAGATAGGCAATGAAGACGCGCGACTAGACTGCGGACCTTGTACATTCTTATTTTCTTCTTGATTAAAAGCGGGAGATGCTGACGCACGGATTACTTTCAGCGGGGATTCCGAGCCAAATCGGTCATGCCATTGGATATCTGCGACAGTGGCTTCCCCTCTCGACGAGCACATCGCGATTTCCAGGAACACGAATGCTCCTGAGGCCCAAGCATACAGGTTACTGCACGTGGCAACGTGTGGCTCGTCAACGATGGAGTGATTATCTGCTGGGCTCACTCGGATGGTATCCATGGCAATGCAAGCGGTGCCATATTCGCTCATACTTTCGCCTACGCTTCTAATCAATTCGGTACTGGTTCCACGCCGAGGCCTCCCTTCTTGACTTCCGGGGAAGAACTCTCCCATAGTCCTAAGTCATCTTAAGATCTTCAACACATTCCACATTTCCCTGCGGCCTTTTCTTTTTGACCGCCGATTATGTGAAAGGCGGTCGACAATTCGCTCCACCTTGCTTCTAACCGACGAGAATGGCCACCGCTGGGAGATCAGAATTCCCGCAGACGGCTCAATTGAACACCGTCAAGAAGGCCGAAGAACCTGGCTGGGTGGCTGGCCTGCCTCACTGCCTTCCTCAAAACACGTTGACAAGCTTTTCGATCGTGCAACCCTGGTGCTAAAAGACACTGACACATGACGCATCATGATCTGTTAGCGCTCGTGCCCCACTTCCAGGCAACGACCTTCTTCCGACCCTTCAAGGACGAAGAATCTGAGCAGCGGCTTGTGAATCTGCTGTGACATGAGAATGATTCGAGAACACAATCGGTTGCAGAGGGACGCTCCCCCATTGCTACCATACCGCCTTTGCCATCTATCTCTCCTTCTGGCAGATTTCCACGATCGCATTCAGGCTCCCATCTCGTGGACTGATCATTTGAAGCATCCCCTTGTACTCCGGAGCTCTTTTGAAAAATGTGGCAAAATCTTCGTCTGGATACGCGTTCTCCACGGTGGTCGAGTCGCCGCTCTGACGGTCATAGACCCTTTCATAGACCAGCGCGGAAACGGTCTGCGTGCCATTGGCTCGCATGGGGCTCGTGACTCTCCAAAATATCCGGTGCTGGTCGACGGTACGCTGAACCCCATCGACTGCGACGCTCGAACACAACCTGATTCCCTTTTTCACCTCAACATGGTCACCTTTATCGCTAAATTGAGCGAGGCCGGCGGCTGGGAGTCCAATGACCATCGTGGATACAAGCAGCTGGAGGAATTTGACCATCACACACCTCTTTCCCGGCTGCTGACAAAAACTTTTTAAGTGCCTGCCGATTGCCTGAATGGGAAATAGACATGTCATTGGCTGCCCTCTCTGATGATTTAACGGCGAATAGGATCTTGGGCCTCTAGATGGATGAGTTCTTCGGGTAAAGACCGCTCCTCTTGAGTCGATTCCCCAGCCGAGAGCACGTCATCCACCTGCCATTCACTGCACGTCAGTTCTCCGGAACGTGGATGTGACAAGGCATACCCCTTTCCTTGTGAAACACGTTTTCGGGACTTTCGCGTCATACTGCTCCCTTGTGCTGGGCGAGGAACGGCTCAGCATCTTGGTACCCGTCATAATTTCCGGTCCAATGGGAATACCGGCGGTTGGCCCAGATGGTCACTTCCTCTTTATCCAGTTCGCCATATCGCCGCTGCAGCACAGAGCCGAACTTGGCCAGATCGCCTTGAATCTCGTCGAGATCCTCCTTCGTAACTTTCTCCCATTTCGCGTTCAGCGGAGTCCTGAGTTGTTCCCAAAACTGCCCGAATTGTTCCTGATTCATCACGTGCTCCTTGGTTAGTTAAGTGGTTGATCTTGCCCAGTGCCTTTAAGACGGACCGCTCAAGAGATGCTCCAGTCCCTGATCCGAAAAGTCGCGGAGAAGCGGCTGAGGCTGGTGTATCAGACGCGCTAAGAAGAGTGAGTGACTTGAGAGAGAATGGAACAGTCAACGGGGCTCAACAATATGCCTGTATCTAATAACTCTGAAACGCGGTGAGTCAATGCGCCCTTCTAGGTCGTTCGAGTTACTGGTAGGGCAGCAGGCGACGGAGCGTCGCGGAACCCGCGCTATCGACTACCACCGAACCGCTCAATCTGCGTTTCCGCTCCCGATTCTTGCTCGTAAGAACATGCCGTTTGCCCGCCTGCTTTCGCATAAACTTCCCCGTGCCCGTCTTGTGAAAGCGTTTGCTGGCCCCGCGATGTGACTTCATCTTCATCATCCGTCCCCTCTGACCGCCGCAGACCCATCAAGGAGACGATTTAGAAGCAGCAAGAAGACTTGTTTTCGGTCGTGTAGGGTTTTCCGCATGGCCAAGTGATCAGTGTGACGAATCTCGGTCCCGAGGTCCGAGATGGCAGCCTTGACTGCCCACGACAATATCTCCGAATCTTCTGCGTGAACCAACTTTGCGTAAATCGAAGGAGCGTCCTTGGGGGTTGGATCCCTCTTGCCTATTGCGAAGTGAGATGTCGACATGCAACTCCTTTCGCCGTGATTCCCAATGAGCGCGCCATCCATGATCTGCACACGCGGGGGAATACATCTATAGCATTACAGTGTGTGTAGTTAGATCAATCAGGTGATATGTCGCCGATACCAGTTCTAGGTCCTTACAAAACACCAGATGAACCCAGTATCCCTCTTGGGATGGAGGCGGTCTGATCAAAATTGCTCAAGGGTGACGTTGAAAAGAGATGGTCTCTATTCCAGAGGGGCGCCACATTGGGAGTGCGAATATGGACTGCGTCCAGCGGTTAGAGGCACGGGGGTTCGATTGGGTTCCTCACAGGACTCGCTCGGAGCGAATGCATGCAAAAATTAGCAGCATCCCATGCCAACTCGCTGCGCCCGTCGAGCATCCACGTGGAGAAAAATCTGGTCGCGTGGAGCGTCCGCAAGACTCCATCGTCGCATGTGCGTACGAAGCCTTCACCGACGCCCCACGAATCACCAATACTAGCCAATCTTGATCTCCACAGTTTTCAGCTTCGCCTTTACGGATTTGGGAAGATGCACCTGGAGCACGCCGTCCTTGATATTGGCGGTCACGTTACTGCCATCCGCATCCTCCGAAAGGGTGAACCTGCGCACGAAGCTCCCGTAGGCGCGTTCTATACGGTGATATTTCCTGCCCTTTTCTTCCTTCTCGAATTTCCGCTCGCCGGAAATCGCTAGGACGCCATTTTCCACTGTGAGGCGCACGTCCTCTTTCTTCATGTCCGGCAACTCGGCTTGGATGAGGTATTCCTTCTCATCCTCCGTAATGTCCACCAGCGGCGACCACTGGGCAACCGTGAGGGCCTCTTTTCCCCCGTTTCCCGTCTGCTCCCTGGTCGAAAGCAGCGTCGCCAATTGGCGTTCCAATTCATCTCGATCGTGTTCTTTGAAAGGGTTCCATCGAGTTCTGCTGGTAGGGTCCCACCGTAATAGTGTGTTCATGGCTCGTCTCCTTTAGCGTCGAATGAAGTTCCCATTCGATCACCGCTTTATATGACTACTTGCCGGCTTCGCCGGCCAGTTGCTGCTCTGCCTTCACCCAGTCTTCCAAATCCCCGCCTTCCTGCTGCCCTCTTTGCAGGTACAGTTCGTATGCCCGCCGCGCAATGCGCTCGTAATCCCATCCGGCCTTCGATATCTGGAAAGGCGGACCGGATTGTTCATCCTCCTGATCGCCTCTGGATGTGCTGGCCGATCCCGGCGTTGTTGGTTTCAAAACCTTTTCCCTGACCATCGTGCACCTCCTCACGTTGCCATGTGTTTCATGGTGCAAGTATTGACCTGAGGAACACTTCCCGTTACGCAATCCGTGCGATGCGTCCGTTGAACAGATATGTCGCAACCAACACGATCCCGATCAATGCCAGCACCAACGGAATCTCGACCGCTAACGAAAACATTCCGGTGTAATTCAAGACGCCGGTGATCAGACCGACCGTCAGAAAAACCAGTGCATAGTAGAGCATGGTTCACTCCTCTCTATGGAATGCGAGCGTGAATGGAACAGCCTCTGACGCGGTGGCCGGAACCTTACCCGCCTCCATCAGCGGATCAGGAAACCGGACAGGCAAACGAGTCAGGGCACCCGGTGTGCAAAGACGGCGGAGACTGGGGAATCGGTCTCGCTGGGAAGCAGTAGGAAGCGGGAGGATAAGACAGTCAACGAGCGTGACACCTCACAAGTACCCTGGGCGCAATTGGCCAGGGAGTCAAGCGATATAATGAGCGGCTCCGAGGCAGTCGACCTATGGG
>JBKPSD010000183.1:0-7108 GCA_046734935.1 Nitrospirota bacterium | reverse complement strand
CCGGCCGAGGCGGCGGAAAAAGCGGTCCTGTTCATCCCGGTCGAACCAGAAAGCCGCGTACACCTGTGCGGGAGCGACCATCCCAAACCCCTCTCACGATCGACGGTGTTAACTCTTTCGAGAGAGTGCGCGCGGAGTCGGTGCCCCTCCGACCCGCTCCGGCCCCACCGGTTCCGTCACCATTCCGATCTTCTCGATTCCTGCCTTCTTCACTCCGTCCATCACTTGAACCACGACTCCGTACGGCACATCACGGTCGGCGCGGAGGTAGAGCGACACGTCCGCATGTTCATGTTTCAGATTCTTGAGCTTTTGTTCCAATTGCGCGACGCCGATCGGGTCTTTGTCCAAGTACAGCCGTTGGTCTTTCTCGATCGTCAGCACGGTCCGCATTTCGGGCTTGATGGTGTTCGTCGCTGACTTCGGCAGGTTGATGTCCATTCCCCGATAGAGCATCGGGGCGGTCACCATGAAAATCACAAGCAGCACCAGAACGACGTCGACGAGCGGAATGACGTTGATCTCCGCCATGAAGCGGCGTTGACGGGCTTCAAACATCATCGTTGCGCTCCGACCGGCATGGGCTTCGCCTTCATGACAGGAACCGAAACCGAAGTCATCAACTCGATGGTGACCGTTTCCAGGCGAAACGCGGTTCGCCGGATCCGGCTCAGGAAATAATTGTACGCGATCACCGCCGGGATGGCGGTGAACAAGCCTGCGGCCGTCGCGATTAACGCTTCGGCCACGCCGGGGGCGACCGCCGAGATGCTCGCCGTCCCTTGAGCCCCGATCTCACGGAACGCATCGATGATGCCCATCACGGTGCCCAACAACCCGATGAATGGCGTGATATTGCCGGTCGTGGCCAAAAATGGAAGATACGACTCGAGCCTGGACAACTGGCTGTGCGAGAGATGCCCAGCGGTGCGTTCGACGAGCTGACGGTCCGCTGCGGACGCGCCGTCCTGGCCGCGCAACCCCGCGACACGGTCCATCACACCCTCGAAAAGCACCGCGGCTGGACTGAACTCCATGCGCCGAACCTGCCGGCAGAGATCGTCCAAGTCCTTGGCTTTGGCGAGCAGCGTCATAAATTGGTGGTCCATCCGATCGGCAGTCGCGAACGCCCGCCATTTGAAAATGATGATCGCCCAGGACACGATGGAAAATACCAAGAGCACCAGAAGGACGATTTTTGAGACCGCGCCTAACGATCCCATCAGGCCTGTTACACCGGTTTGGAACATTGGTCTATACCTTTCCTGTTCGCATGAGCACCCTCACACGGCTGCCTTGGAGTGTAGCAAATGCCTGAAAAAATGGCGGGCTCCACAGTGCCGCCTCGGCCGTTTTCGTTATCTGCGACGGTTGTGGGCAGAAACTTTCTCTGGTCTCCGTTCGAGGAAAGGGTCCACCTTTCCGCGAACGGCCGGCCGGAAGTCTGATGTTTTGACCTGTCAATGCGAGACGAAAACCATGGCGGGGCCGACGGGATTTGAACCCGCGACCTCCAGATTGACAATCTGGCGTCCTAAACCAGGCTGAACGACGGCCCCTCGTGGCTCTACCTATAGCGGATGATTCAATCGACAAGACTATATATAGAGGATGATCGCATGTACAAGAGATTTGTCGCTGTTGTCACGGTCGTGATCCACATCGTCTCCGTGGTAGGCGGAACAGGGATCGAACCTGTGACCTCTGCCTTGTAAGGGCAGCGCTCTTCCAACTGAGCTATCCGCCCGATTTTCCTAGCAAGCTGGCGGATGCTACCAAGTCCATCCATCCTTGTCAACCGAATCTCGCACTATTCTTGCAGAATCTATTGCTATCCTTCCCCTTGTTGTTCCTGCGATTTTGTCTTGGGACGCGCCTGTCTCGGAAAAAATCTCGCATGGACTTGTTTCAGCCGTTCGCGTTCAACATGCGTGTAGATCTGAGTGGTCGCGATATCCGCATGGCCAAGCATGGTCTGGACAGACCGAAGATCCGCGCCTCCTCCGAGGAGATGGGTGGCAAATGAGTGCCGGAGCATATGCGGTGACACAGTCTTCGTCAGGCCGGCGCGCTGTGCGCGGGCGCGGAGTGACTTCCAAAACGCTTGCCTCGTCAGCGAACTGCCGCGGCGGGACACGAAGAGCATGCGCGACTGGCCCCGACGGAGGAATTGCGGCCTGATCAATTCGACATATTCGAGCAGCAAGCGTTGCGCCGGCTCGCCCATCGGCACGATGCGCTGCTTTGAGCCTTTGCCCGTCACGCGTACATACCCCACGTCGAAGTTCACGTTCGCAAGCTGGAGAGACACAAGCTCGGAAACCCGCAGACCTGTCGCATACAACAGTTCCAGCATCACGCGATCACGCCGGTCCTCCACGGTCGCTTGGGCGGGCACGTTCAACAAGGCGGCGACCTCCTGCGCGGAGAGAGCTTTTGGTAGGCGCGTGCCGCGCCGCGCGGCGACGACGTCGAGCGCCGGATGATCGTCGATCATCCGCTCCTCTTGAAGAAAACGCAGCCAGCCCCGCACGGCCGACAGGCAACGCGCCGAAGACACGGGCGAAAGTTTCAGCGCGTGGAGCGATCCGAGGAAATTTCGGACCGTGTCCTGCGTCACATGACGAAGTTGGCGGATGTTCCGCGCACAGAGGTACCGTTGAAATTTGGCAAGATCCCGACGGTAGGCCTCGATCGTGTTCCGGGAAAGGCCGCCTTCCACGCGAAGATGATTGAGGTAGCGCTCGACGAGCGCGTCGGTGTCCATTTCCGCGGATAATAGCCAATCGTTCACCGGAAGACAACGCGACGGTCAATGCGGCAAATCTTGACACCCTCCGGCGATTCCGATACTAGTCACCCTTGGCGATTTTCATGCGTACGAGTCACCAGCGTCCCCCCGCCGACGGGTCTTTCCTTTCGTGCGGCCTTCTGCGTAGACCAAGTCCTTTTATCGCTGTCTGTGCAATCGCGTGTAGTCTCGCCGACCCCGCCTTCCCTGTCTACCCATACGCCGCTCCCTCCGCCGAGACGGCGAAGCGCGCGCCCGCCAATAATCCGACGCTCAATCAGGCGAAGCGGCTGATAGACGCCGGACAGGCTGAAGAAGCCATCACGATTTTGCGGAGATTTTTAGGCACGAATCCCAAACCCGAGGTCCTGGATGACACCTATCTTCTACTCGGGGCGGCGCTGTATCGGGCGCAACAATACGCGGAGGCGCTCAAATACCTCCAACAACTACAGACCGAATTTCCTTCCTCCGAAGTGGCCGAACGGGGAAAGCTCATGCTGGCGCGGACCCATGCGGCGATGGGGAATCCGGATCTAGCGCTTCCCATGTTGACCGGCTTGCGCACGTTGTCGCAGGACGAGGTCACGAAGCGCGAGGCCATGCATCTGAGCGGCGAATTGTACTTCCAAAAAAAAGACCCCGCCCGTGCGATTTCCGCCTGGCTCGACGAGATGACCTTGAGCTCGGATGAGCAAAGCGACGAAATCCGCGCCAACATCGCGGAACTGATCAACGGCTCCTTCGACAAGAAAATGCTCGAGCGGATCAGGGAGGCCTACCCGAAGACCTTTCCGGGAGATCTGGCCGCGCTGCGATTGATCGACCTGTACATGGGACGGGGGGAAGAGCACCAGGCATCGCGGCAGATTCAACAATTCCTCGCGTACTTCCCTTCGCATCCACAGAGAGGGCGGCTCTCCGAGATATTGGACGCCCTTCAAACAAAATTGAAGTCCAGCCAGTATTTGATTGCGGCCGTGCTCCCGCTGTCGGGGAAACTCTCGTCATTCGCCAATGACGTCTTGAGTGGGATCCAAGTGGCCGTCGAAGCCAACAGCGACCGAGCCGGAGGCCCTTCGATCGGCTTAGTCGTGAAAGACATCGATTCTTCGCAGGCCTCGTTCCTCGACGATTTTTCGAGTCTGCTCTCCGGCGATCGACCGATGGCCGTCATCGGGCCGTTGTTGTCGAAAAATCTGCCGGTCATGGCCGAACTGGCTGAGCGTTCACATACCCCTCTCATCACGCCGACGGCCACGCTGCCCAACGTGAGGCGTCTCGGCACCTATACGTTCAGCACCGCACTCACATATCAGTTGCAGGCCCGCAAAATCGCGGCCTACGCCACCGGTGATCTGGGCTTTCGCCGGTTCTGCATCCTTCATCCCGATACGGCCTACGGCCGTGAGATGGCCCGCCTTTTTGCCAATGAAACCCGGCAGCGGGACGGCGAGATCATTGCAATCGAGTCGTACAAGGAAGGGGATTCCGACGTCGGCGCGCAGTTGAAGCGCATGAAGGCGGAAGATCTCAAAAAGTACGGGCTGGCCGTGCCCGTCGATGCCACCAAAGTCGGAGGCAAACTGACGAAACTCGACAAGAAAGTGCTCTATACGCCGGGGTTCGACGCCGTCTTCATCCCCGGACGGGCCTCGGACGTCGGACTCATCGCCGCTCAACTCAATTTTCACGACATGAAAGTGCCGTTCCTCGGGACCAACGGCTGGAATGCCCCCGACATCGCCCGCACGGCCGACCAATCCATCGACGGCGCCGTCTTTGTCGACGGTTTTTTTGCCGAAAGCCCGAATCCGACCGTGCAGGAGTTCGTCGAACGCTACAAGAAAAGATTTCAGAGCACGCCGACGCTATTTGCGATGGAGGGTTATGACGCGGCAAGATTTGTGATCGAAGCCATCAAGAAGGGCGCAACGTCCGGAGAAGCGATCCGGGACTATCTGACGGCCCAGCAAGACCTCCCCGCGCTCGGAGGGCCCGCCGGATTCGCCCAGGACGGCACGTTGAACCGGCCGCTCTTCCTGATTCAGGTAAAGCGGGGACGTTTTACGCAAGTCGATTGACGTCATGAACGACCTGCCTCAACTCCTGCTGGCGATTTCATATCAGGCGCTGCCCCTGCTGTTTGCGATGGTCCTGCACGAGTACGCCCATGGGTGGGTCGCCGATCGATGCGGCGATTCGACGGCTAAGACGCGAGGTCGGCTCACCTTGAACCCGCTGGCCCACATCGATCCGTTCGGCACCATCATCGTCCCTCTCCTGTGCCTGATGCTGCCCGGAAGCTTTCTGTTGGGTTGGGCCAAACCGGTGCCGATCGACCCGAGAAACATGGGCCGGCCGCGGCGTGATATGGCGCTGGTCGCAGCCGCGGGACCCGGCATGAATTTCCTTCTCGCAGTGGCAAGCGGTGTGTTGCTCTCGGTGCTGTGGTCGATCGATCCTTCCTTACTGACGCGCGACGCGTCCACCGCACCAGACGAAGAGAAATCGGCCGCCGCCTTGATACTCTTACCTCTCGCGGTGATGGCGTTTTACTCCGTGAAGGTCAATGTGTTTCTGGGAATCTTCAATCTCTTGCCCGTCCCGCCGCTCGACGGCGGCCGCATCATGGTCAGCCTGCTCCCCCCGCGGGCGGCGCTCGCGCTCGCACGAGTGGAACCGTATGGAATGATGCTTCTTGTCGGGCTCCTGATCTTCGATCGAGAACTCCGGATCATCCACACCTTTACCAGTACATTCGCTTCAGGACTTTCGGGTACAATCCTGTCGACGGCGTTCGGATTCAGTGCGGGAACCTCTCCATGACGAGCGAACGAAAGCCGCGCGTCCTGAGCGGCATGCAGCCCAGCGGTCTCATGCATCTGGGCAACTACCTCGGCGCGCTCCAGAATTGGAAGGAGCTCCAGGCGGAGTATGAGTGCTATTTCTTTGTCGCGGATTGGCATGCGCTGTCGACCAACTATGCCGACACGAGTCGCATCCGTGAATATGTGCGCGAACTGCTGATCGACTGGCTGGCGGCCGGCATCGATCCGGAGCGCTCGGTCGTGTTCGTTCAATCGCGCATCCCCGAACACGCCGTCTTGCATCTCTTGTTTTCCATGATGATTCCGGTGTCCTGGCTTGAGCGAAACCCCACCTATAAGGAGAAGCAGGAGGAAATCAAGGAGAAGGACCTCAGCACCTATGGCTTTCTCGGCTATCCGGTCCTCCAGGCCGCCGACATCCTCCTGTACAAGCCGCAGTTCGTCCCGGTCGGCAAGGATCAACTGCCGCACTTGGAATTGACCCGCGAGGTCGCGCGACGATTCAACGATCTCTACAAGCAAGGGGTCTTTCCTGAACCCAAAGAGCACCTCACCAAGTTTCCGAAGGTGCCCGGGACCGACGGGCGGAAAATGAGCAAGAGCTACGGCAACACGATCAACCTCTCGGACACCGAGCCCGTCGTGCGGCAAAAATTGAAGACGATGGTGACGGACCCCGCCCGTGTCAGGCGCATGGATCCGGGCAATCCGGACGTGTGCCCCGTCTTCGATTTCCACAAGATGTTTTCCCCGCTTCCCGTCATCGAGCAGATCAATCGAGAATGCCGCACCGCCGAGATCGGCTGCATCGACTGCAAAAAGCTTGTGGCGGATCGCGTCGTCGGCACGTTGGCGCCGATCTGGGAAGCCCGGGCCGCCTTGGTCAGCCGTCCCTCGCGGATCGAGGACATCGTGCAACACGGTAGCCGGAAGGCCGGCGCGGTCGCGAAAGCCACGCTCCACGAAGTGACCGCGGCCATGCAGATCTAGCCGACGGCGGAGGTAGCGACAACGGATGCATCGCCTGACCATCGTGGCGACCTTGGTGGGAATGTCAGCCGCCGCTGCGGCAGCGGTCGAACCGCCCTGCGACGCATATCCGCCCCCCAAGCAGGCGCGTTGCATGGAGATCTGGAAGGATCTTTACAAGGAGGACGGTCCGGTCATCGCGCAATTCGGCTTGGATCAATTGAAGCGGCGGGAACAAGGCCAGATCACGGCTGAGCAGCATCTGGCGGAGAATATGAGCTTCATCAAACGATCGACCGAAAAACGTCTCGCCCGCCTGAACGAGCGCATGTCCAAGGAATAGGCCGTTACAAATCCTGCGGTTTCGACTGTTCCTGCACCAGCCCCGCCGCCTCCAATAGATCGCGCCCGACGATGATCGGCGCCTTGAAGTGAATCGCCAGCGCGATGGAATCCGAGGATCGGCTGTCGAACACTTTGACGTCGCCGCCGAGTGCCACGCTCAACGCCCCATAAT
>JBKPSD010000182.1:0-9333 GCA_046734935.1 Nitrospirota bacterium | reverse complement strand
GGACGTCGCCTCGATACATGAGACATTGCAGTTGGCGGTCCGCGAATCGTCCCTGGCCCAACTGCCCGAGAAGGACCGCGACAAGATCGTCCGGTTCCGGATGAAACCGAACGTCATGCGCGGGCATCGAAAGGTGGACCGTTTGGAAGTCTATGGGCCGGAGGGATTTCTCGTCGGGTTCGACCAACCACACTAACCAAGGAGGACACTATGAAACTCAGCGCACGTAATCAATTTCAGGGAACGGTGAGCCGCATCACCGAAGGGCAGGCGATGGCGGAAGTGGTCGTGAAGGTCGGTAATCTGGAATTCATCGCCGCGATCACAGAGGGCTCGGTGAAGAACATGGGGCTCAAAGTCAATGATTCGGTGACGGTGGCGGTGAAAGCCACCGAGGTTATGATCGGCAAATGAACTGGACGGCGATCTGGGTGACGTGCAAGCTGGCAAGTCTGACATCGATGGCTCTGCTCGTCATTGGATTGCCCATCGCGTATTGGCTGACGTTTTCGAAATGGCGATGGAAGTTTCTCGTTGAATCCATCGTGGCCCTTCCGTTGGTGCTGCCGCCGACGGTGTTGGGCTTTTATATTTTGGTTGCCATCGGTCCGCACAGTCCCTTCGGCCGGCTCTATGCCGATGTCGTCGGGCAGACGCTTCCATTCAGTTTTCAAGGATTACTCTTAGCTTCGATTCTTTACAGCCTGCCATTTGCGGTTCAGCCGTTCGCGACGGCCTTTGAGCAGGTGGATCGCAAATTGATCGAAGCGTCTTGGACCCTGGGTCTTTCGAAAGCCAGGACGTTCTTCAAGCTGATTCTGCCGCTTTCGGCGGCCGGTCTGATTACGGGCGCGGTGTTGAGCTTTGCCCATACGTTGGGCGAATTCGGAGTTGTCTTGATGGTCGGTGGAAACATCGAAGGCGTGACCCGGACGATTTCCATCGACATCTATGACGACGTCCAGGCTCTCAATTACGGAACAGCGGCCAACACGGCCTTATTCCTTCTGGTGATATCCTACGCCGTCTTGCTGTTCATCTATGCGATGAATCGCAAAGTGTGGGCGGTATGGCCGCAGAAGTAGCGATCGACATTTGCAAGACCTTTCCCGGGCGCGCGCCCATTACCGCCGCGCTCAATTATCGACTCGAGCAAGCCACCGCCCTGGTGTTGTTCGGCCCCTCCGGATCCGGGAAAACCACGGTGTTGCGGTGCATCGCCGGTCTCGAATGGCCCGAGCGGGGCAGCATCCGTTTCATTTCCCGAACCTGGCTCGACACCAGCGCGGGAATACATGTGGCTCCCCAACAGCGTCAAATCGGTTACATGGCGCAGGACTATGCGTTGTTTCCCACCCATACGGTGGAGGGCAACATCGCGTATGGATTGGGAGCGCTCACGGCACATCAACGGAAGAAGCGTGTCGATGAAATGCTGGACCTCTTCCAATTGCACGGCTTTAAGTCCGCCAAGCCCAGAGAACTTTCGGGCGGACAGCAACAGCGAGTGGCCCTCGCCAGGGCGGTGGCCCCGCGGCCGCAGCTGCTCCTGCTGGACGAGCCGCTTTCAGCGCTGGACGTTCCGACCCGGATGCAGCTGAGAGGAGAGCTCCGCGCATTGCTGAAGCGCCTCGCGTTGCCGTCTATTCTCGTCACGCACGATTGGGCTGAAACTCTCACCTTGGGTGATGTGGTCGCGGTGATGGGAGAGGGACGGGTCCTACAGGTCGGGCCGCCCCAAGACGTGTTTTGCCGGCCGGCCGATGCGGCGGTCGCCCAAATCGTCGGCGTTGAAACGGTCATCGAGGGTCATGTCGTCGAAGAGCTCAATGGCTTGTCGACGGTCCGCGTCAACGGCACTCTGCTGAAAGGGCTGGGAAACTATGAGATCGGGTCGCGCGTCTTTGTGTGTATCCGTGCGGAAGATGTGGTGATAGAGCAGGGCAGTACCGGATTAACGAGTGCCCGGAACCATGTAAATGGAAAAATCACTGAAATTGTACCTCACGGCGTGATGGTGCATATCAAGATTGATTGCGGCTTTCCACTGGTCGCGATGGTGACCCGGGGAGCGCAGGAGGAACTTCGTATAGAGCCTGGCCTGCCGGTTGTGGCGATTATCAAAGCCGGCGCTGTGCACCTGGTGCCGCGGTCTTCATGAAGAAGAGCAGGACACCCTCTCGTTAAAACAATCCCGCAATCCCTGTGGCGATCTTTTCCTGAATGATCGGCGTGGCTTCAGGAATGTCCAAGTCCTTTTGCCTCACGTGCCCCACCATCCGCATTTGCTGGGCCTTCGGTTCGGACGCCTGTTGGTTTGCTATCGGCTGACCGACAGTCTTCCCGATTTTCCGATCGGTAATTTGCACATCGGCCACGCAAAGGTACGTCACGCCTTCTTCCTTCGGCGGCGACTGCATCCCGGGAAAGCCGCCTCGTCCCCCCGCCATGGCCATGCGCATCATCGCGTTCATGTCCGGCAGGCCGGCCATTCCCCTCATGAACCCGCCGCTCATCGGATCAGTGCCAGATACCATAGGAGTCCCGCCGCTGCTGATTCCCGCGCCCGGTCCGGATTTGGCCACGCTCTCGGGGGAGACGCCGTCGGCGGTTTTATGACAATAGATCACCTTGGCTTGAATCCAATAATTGGCCTGCTCGGGAAGCTGCTCGATCCGGTAGCCCTTGGCGGTCAGCTTTTGTTCGACGCCGTTCAAGGACACCCGTTGGTTCTCGGAGGTGTTCCGCAGTTGCAGATAGGCCGTGCGATTGGTGTTCGGATCGAGGAACACCGTGTTGCTGTTCATCAGGCCGGAACGAATCACATTCGAGCAACCTGCGCTCAGCAGCAACAGGCACATGACGAGTGACAGGTGATGGATGGCGCGTAACAGCAAAAAAACCCCTTTTTTGAAACCGGTGTATCGCTATCCGAGATAGGCTTCACGCCTCACGGCATTAGAAGTTCCCCGCAACGGCGGCGCTCAATTTCTGTTGCAGCAAGGGAGTTGCTTCTTCTTCATTGAGTTTCTTCTGATGGACATCCGCTGCGATTCTCGCCTGATATACGCCGGCCTGCTGACCCGTGCCGGGTTTCATTCCGGTGGGCATTGATGCGGCGGCGCCCTGTTCGGTGATTTGGACGTCGGCTACGCACGCGTAATTCACATCGTCCGGCATCTTGGGAGGCGAAGAGGACGAACCGAACAGGCTGCCGATGCCCTCGATGGCGCCCAGTCCCAGAGATGCGGCGGTGCCGGCCAAGGCTCCTTGAGGGCCGGCCATGCTCGCCATGCCGGCCACGCTGTGCAGCCCACCCATCATTGACGAGCCGATTCCGCTCCCATAGCCGCTTGCCACGATGCTTTCCACGGGCATCTCCGGTTTCGTGATGTTGCAATAGACGATGTTGGCGAGCACGACGTAGTGTGCGGCGCCGGGGTCGTCGACGATCTGATAGCCTTTCGCAACCAGTCGTGGCCCCAGGTCGTGAAACGAAACGCCTTGGTTATCGGACGAGTTGCGGGTCTGGATGAAGACGGTCCTTTGGGTCGTCGGCGGCAGAAAAAACGTGTTGCTCGTAATGAGGTCGGTGTCTTTGATGTTGCCGGCGTAGGCGGTGAGGGGAAGTGTGACGAATATGAACGTTACGAAGAAAAGCATTGAAACCTCGTCAGCGGGACGGATTGTAGGCGGCCATGTACGAAATAGCAACGGTTGGCCCAATGCCAGTTATTGAAGAATGGATGGCGGTCGGCTAGCATGGCGGCCACTTCAACGCTGTCCCACGAGGGAGAGCCACCGATGCAAATCCGCACCTTCTTGCTTCTCGTCATGCTCGTCGCTGGAGGCTGTCGAGGCGATGACAAGCACCTGCCGTCGTCGAATCCGGCAGAGTACGATCCGAAAAAAGTCTACACATCGCCGGCGACAGCTGCCGTACCCTCACCACCGGCGAACCCGGCAAGACCAGCGGAACTCCAGTCGCTTGAGTCTCAGCTCCAAGAACTCGAACGAGCGGCGAATCGAAGTGAGTGGAAAAAAGTGCCGTTCAACCAAGACTGGCTACAGGTGTTCCAAGGAGTCAACCATCCATGCGAGGCCCTGTCGAAACTCGTGCCGGCTCTCGGCAGTACACAGCTTTACAAGGGCCACGAAGGGACTGCGCTGAGCAAAGCCTTTGGTCCCGACGCTGGCGGCGTTGCACGTAGAATGGATGAACAATTGGCCGAAGGCCTCAAACATTCACTCGGGCCAGCAGCGGCGGAGTGTCCGATAGCCGTACCTCCGCAGAAGGGGAGCGGTCTTTTCCAGCTTCCTTTCCTGGTCCTGACTCGTGGATCCTCTGGCCAGTCTCTTCTCTTCGCGCAGGCCGGCATCCCTGATAGGTCACAGGATGACTACGATATCAACAAACCACCAATGCGCACGGAGGATGCCCCTCCGGACTGGGTCGGGTACAAGACAACGGACACCATGACGCGGATTGGCAAGCCGCCACGCATGGAAGGGGTGTACGAAAGCTATGAAATGGTCATTGCGCCGAAGGCGAAGCGGTGTCCGCACCTCGAGGGGCCTGATCTGAAAGGAATCGTAGACGGGATGTTTGAATGGTCCTTCGTCATGACTCGGCGAGCAATGGGGCAGGTGGTACTGTATCGTCGGCACGTCGTGGCTACGCTCAAGGGGGAGGTCGACGATGAGGCGAAGATCACACGGGTGAATTTTGACGTCGCAGTTACGCTCCAACATATCGGCACGGAGCTTGCGGCCTATTCCCAGCTCTACAGGGACAATGGCTACTTTACGCTCGATCAACGAACGGGTCTTCCCGAGGAACTCAGAGTCATTGATGTATCCGGCTTTTCTGAGGGTGAGGGGCAGGCCAAAGACGCGCAACTGCTCGGCACGCTTACGGCGCTCATGGCCTATTTCTCGGGTCCAGAGTATTTCACAGCTCAAACGTACTGGAACAATCCGAACACGTGTGTGGAGATCGTGTTTACCCCGCCGACGAAGACCCAAAGATTTGCGGCAAGCAGAACGTACCAAGTCAAGACGGAATTACGCAGCAAGAAGGCACAGGCAATGGTGCCGGCGAAGTTCAAGGAGGCGAACGAGAGGCCACGGGAGGGAAATGGGAACGTGACTCCGCGGGAGGGCAAGTCAGAACGCGGCACGCCTGCCACGTTTACATATCGAGCGCCGGGAACCCGGGTCCCGCACAGCGGTTTTTTGGTGCACGCGGTTTCCCGGGCGGGCGTCGCAAAAGCGGCGGACGGGGAATGGGAGTTGATGCCTTCGGGGTACGTGCTTGAATTCACGTCGCACATTGTTCAGGAGCCGCTGAATCTTGTGAACCCGCAGTTTGGCATGTTCATGAGTTCGAACGGGTTCGATGCCCATGTGGAGGCAACGGTACCGCTTCAGCGCAGGGACGACGGTGAATGGGTCGGTGAAGGGGTGATGCAGTATGCCACTCGCACAAAAACTCAGCCGGCTCAATGCGAAATCCGCATTCAGGGTACCGGCACGACAACCTTTCACGTGAACGGAGGCTCGATCAGCAGTGACCCTGAGCCATTCGCCGTGAGCCTGACTATTCTACCGGGGCAATCGGGGGAGGTGGCCGAGACCCACTGCACCAGCGGCAACACGCCCGAAAAACTCAGAGAGTTATTTGCGACACAAGGCGTCCAAGGGGGCGGTGAGGCGCATAGCACAACGAAAGGCGGGGGCTGGAGCGGAGCCTTCAACTTTACTCGCTATCAGACATTCAACTGGAATAAGAAAGGCTATGACATGGGGGGTTGGACTCAGGTGGTCAATTCCGATGTCGTGGCGAAAAAGACGATGAGCGTCAACTGCAGCATTGGACTGAGCGCATGCCACGAGGAGACGACACTCGTCTTAAGACGGGCAGACGAGCCCGGCGGAGGCGCACCCTAGGGGTCTCCCCAGCTTCTGTGGATAACTCTGTGCGTAAGGCAGAGAGCCTCTCTCGAAATCCAGCATTCCATCCCTGAAATGACCTCATTGCCTAGATTTTGGGCATAGGTAACCGCTTGCCGACGCTACCACATCTAGTGGTTCTTTCGGGGAAAAGCGGATAAGCCGCTCATTCGTAATGTAGGCGCGGGATTTCTTGCCGGTGACGGCGGATCGCTTGCCTGGCACTGGTGTTTCGCAGCGAGTTATGCACAGACCCTCATGGAGACAGTTGTTCTGCATGCCCTCCAGCGGTCAAAAATCACGCTTGACAAGTGAATGAAGCGTGTGTAACCATTGGCTACAATGAAGCCGGGAGATCTCAAACGCGTTCGTGAACAGTTGGGACTGACGCAGCAACAGCTTGCTGACGCGCTGCGTACGACTCGAGTGTCCATTGCGCGGTACGAAGCAGGCATGCGCCGGATTCCCGGCATCGTGAAGATGGCCGTCGACCGGCTGAGCCGGCCGTCTGAAGTTCCCATGGCGGGTGTCGTGGCGGCAGGTCTCCCCATTGAGCCGGTACAGCAGTCTGAACTCATCGATGTGCCTCCGAGCATGCTTCAGGGCGGAAAGACATTCGCGCTGCGCGTAAAAGGGGAGTCGATGAAGGACGATGGGATTCTTCCCCAGGATCTCATCGTGGTTCGCAAGCAAGACACGGCGCAGAACGGCCAAACCGTCGTCGCCCTGGTCAACGGGGAGGCCACGGTGAAAACCTATTTCAAGAAGAGCGGGCATATTGAACTTCATCCGGCGAATCCCGCCATGCAGCCGATCATCGTACAGCCTGGCGAAGAATTTCATATCGAAGGGATCGTAATCGGCGTGATTCGACATTGCGCCGTCTAGGAGATCGGAAGGGAGGACTATTTTTATGGGAGTGACCAAAGAACGACTCACGAACCTCGAACGGACGATCGACTCGCTTCAGGGCCGCGTGCAAGAGATGCAGTGGGAACTTCGGAATGCGGATCGGCGTTCCTTGGCCGAACGGTGGTGGAAAGGCTTTTTGCGAGCCACGCCACGCGACACCTTCATGTCGGCCTGCTGTAATCGACGGGTGCGTCCGAATACGAAGGCGGTGGATTATGCTGGTGCAAGAAACCAACACTGAAAACATACAGATCGGCGGGCCCTGTGCCGATTGCGGAATCCTCGTGGAACGCCGCATCGCCTGCGTAGACGGCTTCACCCATTCAACGGTGGACCTGTGCTACGCCTGCTGGGCCGCCTGTCAACAGCGGCAAGCCTTCGCGGGCGGGTGCTGCGGCTAAGCGAGGTCGTCATGCAGGCAACATTATCGACAACAGGCACAGAACTTCCTTTCGCTCAGGTTCATACCAATCCGCCTGTCAGCGGAAGAGGCGAGCGCAATCCGGATTGGTTTCTCGCGCTGCGCCACGCGAGAATCCGTTTTTCTGCACAGGATCGGCTGGTGTTGTTTTACGGCCATCCGCTGGTCTTTCGATTGGGATTGTATGCTTCTGCCGAGCAGGCTCTGACCGGAGAGCCGGTCGTGTACCTCGACGGCGCACACACCTTCGATCCGTTCTTCATCGGGCGAATGGCGCGAGCGCATCGACGCCAGCCGCGTGCGTTGTTGAGCCTGATTCACGTCGCCCGTGCGTTTTCCTGCCACCAGTTGGAACGGCTCATCTCCGATTGTCTGATGTCCGCGCTCGACCGCTATCAGGCGCGAATCGCGGTCGTGTCCGGTCTCTTCGAAACGTTGTACGATCAAGCGGTTCCGGAGCATGAGGGAATTCGGCTGTTCGGCCGTATGATGGAGGCAAGTCAGAAATTGGCCCAGCAGGGCTACGTCGTCCTGTGTCTATGTCCGCAAGCTCCAATGTTGACGCGTGCGAGCCGTCGCTGCCTAGATCAGCTGCGGGGACAGGCGGACCGCGTCATCCGGGTCGAGGAGGGTCAAGGGGTGGTCAAACTCCATGATGAAGGGGACCAGAGCGGTCACCCGTGGGAAATCCCACGAACCCTGTTAGACCACCGCTGATGCGCAAGGCAGACTTTGTTGATTTTCCTCATTGGGCGGCAAGGTTATCCCATGGCCGCCCAAATCGTCTTCGCATTTTCCCCGGTGAACGTCATGTCGTCCTGGGATGCCCCCCGTTCGAAATACAGCCGTAGCAATCCGCCTCCGAAATGCGCTTCCCTCACCAAGTCGAGATTGATGGCCACATCGCCGGGACGCTCCTCATCCTTAACCTTGACGAACTTCATAACGTCGCTCCTCCCATTGAAATGGAAAACGCCAGAGCCGGCCAAGGATATAGACCGGCTCTTGAAAAATGCCACCGTATGGCGAGATGGCACTTCTGTCAAGAAATTCACGCCATGCCTCTGAACGCCTCACCTGGGGAAGATGAGAGGAGACGACCGCCCATTGCGGATGGGCTTGACAACCACATTGAAGCATCGAGAGGGAGCCGTCGTGAACATTCTTTGTGCATGGTGTGAACAGGAAGGCAGACCGGCCGTAATCCGTCATAGTGATTCGCCGGGATACGGCCTTGATGTCCCGAAGCCGGAATCACACGGCATATGCGATAGACATACATTATTGGTCATGCAAATGCTCGACTCCTCCGCGAGCATTGGGAATCCTTTTTCCTCCTAGCCTACCCCGGTTGTCCGGTCAAAACCGGTTTGCGTGTCCGCCAATCACCATCGTTTTCAGGGCCGCAGTGGCGATCGCCGACCCATACGTATAGACTCGCCGATACTATGACAGGCAAGGACCTCCTCGGCGGCATCGAAGCCGGCGGTACGAAATTCGTCTGCGCCGTCGGAACTGGTCCTGACGATCTTGAAGTCGCCGCTTTTCCCACCGTCTCACCGGACGAGAGCATTCGGCGCGCAGTAGCGTTTTTTCGGGATGCGGCTGGTACCCGCTTGTCCTCGCTCGGGATCGCCAGCTTCGGCCCGATCGACTTGGATGAGAAGTCCTCGACCTACGGCCGGATCACAACCACACCAAAAGCTGGCTGGCGCGACTTTGACATCGTCGGCTCCGTTGCAAAGGCTCTATCTGTGCCGATTGCGTTTGAGACCGACGTCAATGCGGCCGCGCTCGCTGAAGGTGAGTGGGGGGCGGCAAGGGACATTGACGATTACGTCTATCTCACCGTGGGGACCGGTATCGGCGGCGGCGTCGTGGTGGGTCGGCGTCCTGTGCACGGCCTTCTCCATCCGGAAATCGGACATCTGCAGGTCGAGCGGCGTGACGGTGATTCCTTTCCCGGTATCTGTCCCTTTCATGGAAACTGTCTCGAAGGATTGGCTTCCGGGCCGGCGCTGGCGAAACGTTGGGGTTGTCCTCCGGAA
>JBKPSD010000181.1:0-14362 GCA_046734935.1 Nitrospirota bacterium | reverse complement strand
CAAGATCCTCCGCTGAATCCACTCGGCGGTAAAACGCTGATCGTAGACTGGCAGGACCGCTCATCGTATCCCCGGCCGAGCGCGGCGTTGAAAGAAGCCGGGGAATTCGACCAAGTCTTTGTGAGAGCCGGCGTCTATGAGGACAAAGTATTTGTGGCTGACCGTCCCGTGCTCCTCATCGGCGCCGGGCGAGACGTCGTCCAAATCTTCTGCCGCCGCGGTGGCCCTCTCTACCTTCAGCGCGTTCCTAGTGGACGCATTTCCGGGCTGACGTTCCGCTATATCGGCAGCGATCAACATTCCTCCATGAACATCCTCGACTCTTCTTGCACGATCACTCAGTGTCGGGCAAGCGAAGGTATTCTGTCGGGCGTCGTGCTGTATGGCCCTGAGTGCCGGGCGACGTTCATCGACAATGAAGTCTGCAGCAACCGTGAATCCGGCATTTTTGTCTTCGCCGGCGCGCAGCCCCGGGTGGCCGACAACCTGTGCCGGGACAACCATCACTTCGGTATTGCCGTGCGTGATCGGGGAAGTCACCCTGAACTGGTTCGAAATCGATGTGCCGAAAATTGGCTGAGCGGGATGCTGCTGTTTCACTATGCGGAGGCGTTGTTGGTCGATAACGTCTGTGCTGACAACCGGCATTGGGGAATCGTGTTGACCCCCGAAACACGGCTGTCACCGGCTCCTGACGACCTGTCGCAGAGCAATGTTTTGCTGCCGAATCCGAGGGGCCCGATGCACGTGACGGAGGCTCCGTTGTCTGAAATCGGCAGGTAACCGCGCAGGGTTGGGAGGTTCAGGTAGAATCCGGCCCGTTCAGGAGGCGGCATACGTCGCAGCGTGATTATATCCCGACGCTTCGTGGAAGGCGAAGCCGCTGCCGCCTTGTTGCTTCGCACGATACATGGCGGAATCCGCATGCTTTAACAACTCGTCGATGCTGTGATCGTCGTGCGGATACACGGTGATGCCGATGCTGACTCCAACTGAAACGCTAGTGCCCTTCAGATGAAATACAGAGGAAATCGATTCCGTGATCCGCTTCGCGACGACGACGATGCTTTGTTCTGATGAGACGCCTTCGAGGACGATCGTGAACTCGTCGCCGCCCATCCGGGCGACCGTATCCACCTCACGCACACAGGCTTTGAGCCGCTCGGCAACCGATTTCAGCAGCTCGTCTCCCACGTCGTGTCCCAGGGTGTCGTTGACCGATTTGAAGCGGTCCAAATCCAGCAGCATCAGTCCCAACGGTTGCTGAAGCCGTTTGCTTCTCGCCATCGCCTGGATCAGGCGGTCGCGGAACAGCGTTCGGTTCACGAGCCCGGTGAGATGATCGTATTGCGCCAGATACGTCAGACGTTCTTCCGAACGCTTGCGCTCGATGGCGTAGCGTACGGAACGCGCGAGCAGTTCCGGATGACCCTGACCTTTGACCAAATAATCCTGCGCCCCCTGCTGGACGGCCTGAAGTGCCAGGGACTGATCGCTGACGCCGCTGAGCACGACCACTGGGATTGAGGGATTCGTGGCATGGACCTGCCGGACCGTCGGAAGGCCGAACGCGTCGGGAAGGGAAAGATCAAGGAGAATTGCGTCGAAGCGCCCTTTGTCGATGTGCGCCAACCCGTCGGAGAGTGTCCGCGCATGAATGACCTTGAACTCTTCGACGCTCCATTCCGCCAGCAAGTCCTGGGTTAGACGAGCATCGATGTCGTTATCTTCGATCAACAATACCGTAATCATGCAAAAAATCCGAAAGAGCGGTCAGTAGGCCGTTCTGAAGACACGTTGACCCATATTGGCTCGATTATAGCCAAGGAGCGGCCAGCGAAAAGGAAAATGTGGGATTTGGTCAAACCCGACGCCCGGGCACTGGCCGGACGAGTGCGAGCGATCCCCGGACCTGCCGATCCCGGCAGGCACGATGACTGAAGGTATGCTCAGCTGTGCTTTGCCTAGCTTGCGTGCAACGCTTCGGCTCGACGACGAACCTCCTCGGCTTTCTTGGATTGCCCGAGATTCTCGTAGAGCGAGGCGATGTTGGCATGCAAGTGCGTCAGCAACTGCCCGAGTTGCGCTTCCTGAGCGATGACGTTGGCTTCCAGGGCAATTTTCTTCTCTTCACTCCGGCGGAAACGCTCTTCGAGACGTTGGACGAGTTGAATCCATCCCTTCACCTTTCCCGAATCCAGCTCGGGAGTGGTGGGCAGCGCTTCCCCGCGTTCAAGCGCCTTCTCCGTCTGGTTCATCCAATTGATGAAGACGAGAAAGTCACCCAGCGTAATTTTCAATGCCGATGAGGCGCCTTCTTCCTCAATGACGAGATCTTCCATAACGACTCCTTTGACGGATGAGGTCGATGAATGTTGAAGACCGTGCTCTTGATTGATTGCCGGTAACACTGAGGTCTGCCTAGCTCCACGCAGGCCGGCTCCTTTCAAGCGGCATTGCAGGGTTGTTGGGCGGTGAGCGAATGCACGAGCAGGTGTTTCATGAGGTGGTGCGGTTGTGACGAAAAGTAATACTGCGAGTGCGGTTCTGTTGTCAATGATTCGAGAGGACAGCCGTGATTTTTTACAATCTCAACGGCAGTATCGGGAACACTGAAGGAGGACGAGCAACTCAGCCTTGAGGAGTACGGGGCGGCACGTTGAGATAGATCCCGTAGGGATGACCTTCGGGTCCAATCGCCGCTTCGCAGGCGAAACCCGGTTCGAAGGGCCAGAGTAAAGATCTGCCGAACGTGGTGCCGCGGACATGGATGTAACGGAAGGTTACGCCCAAACGATTGGCCTCCTCCTGCATCGTGGCAAGACAGCCCTCATACGAATACGAGCGGCGGCCGAACATGATCTGTTCGCCCGTCTGCGTATGAAACATCGTATACGGCTCAGCGCAGCCGGAGGCAAGCAGACAGATGGCGAAGAGGAGAAGACGATTGATCATCAACGAATCCGAATTGACCGGCTATGGGAAGTGTAGCACTCGAGGTTGCGGTAGTCGAGCAGAGGATTTCACCCGATGGCGCTTGATTAAGCGGCCAAGACGGACCTGATCAACGCCCGGCATCCGTATGAATTCAACGCCGAAGCGACGGCCTTTACGCCAGCGGATTTTTGCCAGTTCAACGCAGAGCGACGGCGCATCGTCGGGCATAAGGACCTTCATCTCGAGATACGTTCCAGGTTCGACGGTCTTATTGCTGATGATTCCGCAGCCGGGCACAGAAACATTGCTTAGAGTGCCCTCGCCAACAAAGGAATCCCCGGCAAAAATGACAGGAAATTCGGCGGCTATACGCTCGCTGTAGCGCATTTTCATGGTTGAAGCTTCCTCTCCCCCTCTTCATCCGGCGACCCTGACGGCAAATTGCGCTTCGATGGAACAATATAGGGAAAGTCCCCCCCCGACCAGCCCTACGAAAGTTGGGAGCTCATCGCATGTGTAAGACATTGATTTTTCGTACTAAACATGCGTTCTGGCGTACCCCAAAAAAGGCATGGAACCTGCGGAGCGTTACTCATGAAACGGCACACTCCCGATTGTGCGGACTGCCGATCTCTGAAAGGGGAGCCGGCATGTGGGAGGAAGACGCAAATGCAAAACAAACGATCCATGAGAGTGAATCAGTTGACCGGTCAGATGCTGGTGCTTGCGGGCCTCTTCATTGTTTCCCTCCCTTCGACCTTCGTCGATGGCCCTGTCGAGGAAGAAAGGACCGTAACGAAGGCAAGACCAGCCCCTTACGCCATTGCTCCACAAAAGGACGGCATCGAGCCTTTCCAAGCCGCCTCAGCCGCTGAATTGGAACGGGCCGTGACGCGAGCGGCGCAGCAGCATCATCTGCATCCGGCGTTGCTGTTTGCGGTCATGAAGGCAGAGTCTTCGTTCAATCCCCTGGTGGTCTCCAAGGCCGGCGCCGTTGGTCTCATGCAGCTCGTACCGGAAACGGCCCTGCGTCACGGGGTGCAACATCTGTATGACACCAACGAGAACGTGGCAGGAGGAGCGAGGCATCTGCGTTATCTCTTGGACCGTTTCAACGGCAATACCCGTTTGGCCCTGGCGGCCTACAATGCGGGTGAGCGCAAGGTGGATCGGTACAAACAGATTCCGCCATACAAGGAAACCCGGCATTACGTCCAGAAAGTCTTGAGCTACTACCGGGACTACAGAAAGGAAGTGAGACTGGTTCCCCTTGGTGAACGCCACAAGGGCGAATACTGGATACGCACGTTATGAATGATCGGCCGCAGTACGGAGATAGGAAGCAGGGCTCAGGCGATGGGTTTCTCAGCGACGTATTCGAGATATTTCCACAGTTCCTTGGCATCGTTCTCGCCGAAAACAAGCGGCGTGTTGTTTGCCAGCCCTGAGAAGTACACTTTGACCGTCATTTCGTCCTGCCAAATTTGCACTTCAGCATAAGTGATGCTATCGAGATTGAGCGTTCTCTTTCCGATCCGAACGTAGTTCATACAAACTCCTTCGCAAGGTACAGCGAACTATAGCACTCGTCCAAGCTTCGTCAACGAGTTCCTGCGTTTTTGACCCGGTCCCCTCGTGCGCGTGAAAAACCCGCAGAGCACCTCGCTGCGTCAGCCTGTAAGAGATTCGAGGAACGCAAGAAGCCGCACTATTAATTGGGCAATGTGTTGTCTGTCCGTCTTCTGCCTACGATATTAGCTGAAAACCAGGGTTTTCCCTAGGCCACTGGCCCACGGTGTCAGACATATACTTGCGCCGCATCTTTCCCACCAGTGTGTACCAATGAGCCAACTTTCCGTCTTGATCGTCGAGGATGAAGCCATCCTGGCGGCTCACCTGGCCAGCAAGGTGAAGCTGCTCGGCTATCGGGTCATTGGCCCCGTGCCGACAGGGGAAGAAGCCCTCGATCTGATTCAAGTGGAGCCCCCAAATATTGCGCTGCTGGATATTCGGCTCGACGGTCACCTGGATGGGATTGAAACGGCAGTCCGCCTCAAACAAATGCGGGACATTCCCGTCATTTTCCTCACCGCGCACTCCGACCAGGAAACGCTAAAGAGAGCCAGTACCGTCGGTCCCTTCGGATACATCCTCAAGCCGTTCGAGGAGCGCGACCTCGCCACGCAGTTGGAAGTCACGCTCTACAAGCATCAAGCCGAGGCGTCGCTCCGGCAGAGCGAAGAGCGGTACCGCGCCTTCATCCGGAACAGTTCCGAAGGCATCTGGCGCATGGAATTCGAGCCGCCGGTAGATACGTCGCTTCCGATCGAGACACAAATCGATCAAATGTACCGCTCGGCCCGTCTGGTCGAATGCAATGATGCGATGGGACGGATGTACGGCTTTTCCAACGCCGAAGGATTGATCGGGACAACGCTGGATTTTATGCTGCCGGCGTCCGATCCTTCGGCCAAAGAATATCTCGCCTCTATCATCAAATCGGGCTACCGGGCCACGAATCTCGAATCTAGTGAGCGCAATGTTTTTGGCCACGCCGTCTATTTTCTAAACAACATGGTGGGCATCATCGAAAACGGCCGGCTCGTTCGTCTGTGGGGGACGCAGCAAAACATCACCGACCGCAAATGCGCAGAAGAAGCCATACGGGAAAGCGAAGCACGGACACGGATTGCACAACAAGCCGCACGCTGGGGCGTCTTCGAGTACAACTATAAGACCGGCCGGAACTACTGGTCGGTTGAACTGGAAGCCCTGTATGGTCTCGCGCCCGGAACTTTTGAGGGCACGTACGATGGATGGTCTCAGCGCGTGCATCCCGCCGACCGGCGGGAAGCCGAGCAGGCCATGCAACGGGCGCTGACCACAAATGAATATGCGCACGATTTTCGGGTGATTTGGGATGACGGCACTGTGCATTGGCTGTTTGCCAGGGCAAAAATCTTTCGCGATGCTGCTGGGGCGGTGGAACGCATGCTGGGCGTCAACGTCGACATCACGGAGCGGAAGCAGGCCGAGCAGGCGCTGCTTCACAGCGAGGAGCAACTCGAATTAATTAGCGACGCCGTTCCGGCGTTGATCTCCTACGTTAATAACGAGCGGCGGTATGTCACCTGCAATGAGGCGTATACCACCTGGTTCGGCGTCTCTCGGGAGGAGGTGATTGGGAAGACCATGGCTGAAGTGGTTGGCGAGGAGGCCTGGGTAAACATGGCTCCCTATGTCGAGACCGCACTGCAAGGAAAGGCCGTGGACTATGAAACCGAAGCCAAGTACCGGTACGGCGTGACCCGCTGGATCCATGCAGTCTACACCCCTCATCGGGGGACTGACGGCGAGGTCACGGGTTTCGTCGTGATGGTCACGGATATCAGCGCACGGAAACGGGCGGAAGCCGCGCTGCGGGAAAGCGAGATGCGGTTTCGCACGATCGCGGATAGCGCGCCCGTATTGATTTGGATGAACGGCTTGCAAGGCTGCGAATTCGTCAACCATGCCTATCTGGAGTTCATCGGGGCAGAACAGCACAGTGAGCTGGCGAATTATGAATGGGCGCATTACATCCACGATGAAGACCGGACAGCGTATGTGACCAAGTATCTTGACGCTATGCGCGACCGCGCCCCGTTCGACACCCAATTCCGGTTTCGAAGGGCCGACGGCCAATTCCGGTGGATGCGGTCGGTGGGCAGACCACGATTGACCGACCAAGGAGAACTCGTCGGCTATGTGGGGGCCAGCATCGACATTACGGACATTCGCGAAGCTCAGGACCGACTGCAGCGATGGAGCCAGGAGCTCGAACAGGCGGTGCGTGTCAAGACCAGCGAATTGTTGGAATCGCAGGATCGCCTGCGGGCGTTGGCGACTGAAGTCAGCCTGGCGGAACAGCGCGAGCGAAAGCGCATTGCGGCGGAACTGCACGACCACCTGCAGCAGATGCTGGTCTTCTGCAAGCTGAAGCTTGGACAAGGCAAACGCCTTGTGGGCGGCATTGCGGGCTGCGGTGATCTGATGAAGCAGGTCGACGACGTCCTAAGCGAAGCCCTGACCTACTCCAGAACGTTGGTCGCAGAGCTGTGTCCTCCGGTCCTGCGCGAGTTCGGCTTGGCAGCCGCACTCAAATGGCTCGGTGAACACATGAGCCAACGCCATTTGAATGTGTCCGTCGACATCGAGGAAAATGTCCGGCCGGTTCCGGAAGAGCATGCGGTGTTGATTTTCCAATCCGTCCGGGAGCTGTTGATCAATGTGGCCAAACACGCAGAAACCACACATTCCAACGTGCGTATGAGGCGGGATGAGAAAGGAATCCGTATCGAGGTCCGTGACCAAGGCGCAGGCTTCGACGTCAGCGTGCTCCGGCCGCGCGATGGCGCCCAGCCCACCAAGTTCGGCATTTTTTCAATTCGCGAACGCATGAAAGCGTTCGGCGGAAAGCTGGAACTGGTGAGTGAACCGGGAAAGGGCACGAGCGCCCTCCTCGCGCTCCCGTTGCAGAACGTCCTCGATCCGCTGGCGATGCGGCCGTCTCCGGACGGCGCCGTGCGAGAGAGGCCGGTGGCCACTCAGCGGTCGGCGACGGCGACTCCTTCTGTCTTTCCTAAGGCCCTCACCGTGTTACTCGTAGACGATCATGCCATGATGCGGCAAGGCCTACGGTCGGTCCTCGAAGCCCATGCCGACATTCACATCGTCGGTGAGGCGTCGGACGGCCAGGAAGCGGTGACCATGGTGCAAGCGCTTGAGCCGGCCGTCGTCGTGATGGACATCAACATGCCCCGCCTCAACGGCATTGAAGCGACGGCGCAGATCAAGGCTCAGCACCCGGGGGTCAGGGTCATCGGACTTTCCGTCAATGCCGGACCGAACAATAGAGAGGCGATGCTCCAGGCTGGAGCAGACATGCTCTTGACCAAGGAGGCGGCTGTCGAAGATCTGTACCGGTGCATCCAGAGCGTCGTCCCCAGCCCGTAACTTCAACGTGCCGTCGGCGCAGTAACGAGACCGCAGGACAGCGTGCGCTTTGCCGGGGTCTCTTTACGGAGCGACCGAAAAGAATAACTCTCCGTCAGAGCTTCGTTGGTCCGATCGAATGAAGATGGAGCAGAGACCGATGGCCTTGGCGAGGAAACGCAAGGCCTGTTCAGCGGAAGCTGCAGGGATCCTAAGTTGCGTGGTCACGGCGAAAGTCGTTTTCGTCCCTTGCCTGCATGGTGTGGGCACAAAGCACTCCACTTATCCTACCGTTCCAATTAGCGCCTTTTAAGGGTGGCTTAACCCGCTCTTAATTCCTGCCGGCTATCTGGCCTCCATGAACCTGCGAATTTATTGTTCAGCGCTGGCCATGTTCATCGCTGCGCTTTTCGGGCAAGCCGAGGCAAGGCGCGGCCGTCAGAGGGGCTAGTTTATGCAGATGCCCTGCCGGCGTAGAAACACGACCAGGCCCTGCCCGATTTTGCTTGTGGCGTTTTCCCGATGCCTGAAGAAGGTTGGTTGCGGGGAGAGGATTTGAACCTCTGACCTTTGGGTTATGAGCCCAACGAGCTACCAGACTGCTCCACCCCGCGCCGGGATAGTAACAAAGCGCTTCTCGGCAAGTCAAACAACGCCGTTGCTTTCGAGAAGCGCGGATGCTAAAGCGATGGAATGCGTATTGTCTTCATGGGCACGCCTGAGTTTGCTGTTCCGTGTCTCGAAGCGCTGCTAAAAACAGAAGACACGGTCGTTGGGATCGTGACTCAGCCGGATCGCCCGAAAGGGCGTGGGCAGCAGCTTGCGCCGTCACCGGTCAAGGTCATTGCCCAGCGCCAGCACCTCCCTCTCCTGCAGCCGACGAAAATGAAAGATGCGAGTTTCATGGCGGAACTGTCCGCCTGGAGGCCGGACCTTATCGCGGTCGCTGCATTCGGACGCATTTTACCGGCCGCCATTCTGTCGCTCCCGCCGCGCGGATGTATTAACGTTCACGGCTCGCTCCTGCCGAAGTATCGGGGAGCGGGTCCGATTCAATGGGCGATCATCAACGGCGAGACTGAAACCGGTATCACCACCATGCTGATGGACGAGGGGATGGATACCGGCGCGATGCTGCTCCAAGAATCTGTACCGATCGCCCCGGACGACACAGCCGGAACTCTTTCTCCTCGTCTCGCCGAGGTTGGCGGACGTTTATTGGTCGAGACGCTTGTCCAATTGAAGACGGGCGCGTTGACGCCCACACCACAAGATGATAGTCAGGCGACGCTCGCGCCGTTGCTGAAAAAGGAAGATGGCGTCATCGATTGGGTCATGCCAGCGGTGCGGCTGGCCAATCGCATACGAGGGCTCACTCCTTGGCCGGGCGCGTATACCTTCTTCAAGGCGGACCGCTGGACCATCTGCCGAGCGACCGCCATCGATGGAGCGACGCCGCTGGCCCCCGGTCAGATTGCCGCGCTCACCAAAGATGCCATCCACGTAGCGACCGGACGCGGGATGCTCGCAATTCGTGAGCTTCAACCGGCCAACAGCCGACGGATGCCCGCGGGCGAGTACCTCGCCGGACATCCCCTGCAAGTCGGCATGCAGTTGACCGGCCTGGTCGCGCCGTAAACAAACGTTCTCGTGTTGCCGTCATGGTTTGATGTCGTTGCCCTTGCGCATGCCAAGCGGCCCTTCACCTGATACCAGCCCCCCGTCTCCTTCCCGAGCCATCGCTCTTGCGGTGCTGGTGGAATCCTTGGAGACCGAGGAAGGCCTCGACGTGCTGATGGATCGCGCCCTTGCCCGATCCGTGCTCGACGGACGGGACCGGGGCCTGGCGGTCGAGATCACTTACGGCGTCATGCGCCGTTTGGGAACGATCGATTGGCGGCTCCGGCCGGTGTTGGATAAGCCGTTGGACCGTCTGCCGGTCGCGGTCCAGATGCTGCTGAGGATGGGCGCATATCAGTTGCTTTTCCTGGATCGCATTCCTGCCTCGGCCGCGGTGTCCGAATCCGTCAAGCTTGCGAAGCATCAACGCCAGAAGCTCAAACGGGACTGGAGCGGGTTCGTCAATGCCGTCCTGCGGGCACTGATCAGGGAACCGAGCCCGTCCTGGCCCCCGTTGGAGACAAATCCGGCCAAGGCGCTTGCAGTCAAATTTTCAGTCCCGCAGTGGTTGAGCCATCGGTGGATCGAGCGCTGGGGAGTGGAACGCGCGGCCAAGGCCTGCGACCAGGTCAGCGGGATTCCGCCGCTGACCCTCCGCGTCAACCGATTGCAGATCGCGCGCGACGAATTCCTCGACCGGCTTCACAAGGCCGGCGTTGCGGCAAAGCCCACACGCGTCAGCCCGGTCGGCGCCATTCTGGAAGAGGCAGGCGCCATACCATCCATTCCCGGTTTTTCGGCCGGTGACTTCTATGTGGAGGATGAGGCCGCGCAATTGATTCCTCCTCTGCTCGATGTTCAAACTGGTGACATGGTCCTTGATGCTTGTGCGGCGCCGGGAGGGAAAGCAACCCATTTGGCTGAATTGATGAAGGGAACGGGACGCATTTACGCACTCGACCGGAGCGAAACCCGGCTGAACCTGCTGGAAGCCAACCGCACCCGGCTGCGCCACGAGCACCTGATTCCCGTCCTCGGTGACCTGCGAAATCCGTCTTGGGCGCAAAGGGTCTCGAACGGTGGCGAACGCCGAGGGCCCTTGCTGCCGTTCGACCGGATTTTGGTGGATGCTCCTTGCAGCGGCCTGGGTGTGTTGCGCCGCCATCCGGAAGCGAAGTGGCGAAAGCGCAGCGAACAGTTCGAACGCCATCAGGCGCTTCAGCTTCAACTCCTTGACTCGGCGGCGCTCTGCTTGCGGCCCGGCGGGGTGCTGGTCTATAGTACCTGTTCAACCGAAGGCGAAGAGAACGAAGCGGTAATCGACGGATTCCTGCGTTCCCACGCGGACTTCCGCCGCGAATCTGTCGGCCCCTGGTTGCCGGCGGCAGGGCGGTATCTTGTGACCGAGAGGGGAGACCTCTTTACGATGGGAAACCAGGACTCGATGGACGGGTTTTACGCCGCCCGTCTGAAGCATGTGTGCTCATGACGAAAACTACCCTCATTGCCCCCTCGATCCTTTCGGCCGACTTTGCGCATTTGGCCGAGGAAGTCGCCGCCGTTGAACGCGGCGGAGCCGATCTGTTGCACGTCGATGTCATGGACGGGCACTTTGTGCCGAATCTGACGGTCGGTCCGCCCATCGTCGAATCGTTGAAGAAGGTGACGAAGCTGCCCTTGGACGTGCATCTCATGATTACGAACGCCGACTGCTACCTGGCAGAATTTGCCTCCGCCGGGGCCGACTATTTGACCGTGCACGTTGAAGCCTGCACGCATCTTCATCGGACGGTGCAGGCCATCAAGGAACGCGGCGTCAAAGCCGGGGTGACGCTGAACCCAGCGACGTCGTTGCACACGATTGAAGAAATCCTCCCGGATATCGACCTTCTGTTGATCATGTCGGTCAATCCCGGATTCGGCGGACAAACGTTCATCGAATCATGCCTGAAGAAAGTGGCCACCGCTCGGCAAATGCTGGACCGTGCCGGAAGCCGTGCCCTGTTGGAAGTGGACGGCGGAGTGAAGGTAGACAACGCAGCTCGGATTCTTGCCGCGGGCGCCGACGTGCTCGTCGCAGGTTCGGCGATTTTCTGCGGTACGGACTATGCGGCGACGATCGCCGAGTTGCGGGCGGCGGGACGACAGCCTGCTTCCCCGCACCGATAGGTCTTCGGGTGGACATTTCCTCCCTCATCGACAGTCTGCACCCTCTCGAAATCAAGGTGCTTACAGCCTTCGGAGCCAACCCATCCGGTGCGGTGCTGACGACCGAGCAACTTGCCGACGCGACAGGACTCGAACCCTCACAACTGAGCATGGCCATCGAGTGGCTGCTCGCAAAGTCGCTGCTGAACATCGACAAAGAAACGGTCACTCCCGTCGTGTCGATGACGGCGGTCGGAGAGCGGTACTACGAGAGCAAGTCGCCCATCGAGAGCGTCATTGCGGCCGCCAGAAGTGCGGCTGGAACCGGACAGCGATTGACGATTCAGGATCTGCATTCCAAAGAAGGACTTGACCCGTCCGATGTAAGCAAGGCCGTAGGGCGGCTGAAAAAGGAAGGAGTCCTGCTGATCGTACAGGGCGGCTGCATCGAGTCGACCGGCCGTTCCAGTCCGACTGTAGACCGTCTGCGAACGCTGCTCGAGAAGCTTCACCAGGGCAGTTGCGAGCTCGAGGCGTTTGCCGAGCCCGACCGGCAGATCATCATGGATTACGCCGTAAAGCGCGGTAACGCGAACGAGCCGTTCCGAGTCGACGAGCGGGTGGCGAGATCGTTCAAGGTCGCCAGCGGCGGCATGACGGCGGTTGAGCACCTGGCGAAACAGGGCGTGACGGATGAAGTTTCCCAACTCAGTCCAGAATTGTTGAAGGACGGAAGTTGGCGAACAAAGCGATTTAGAAAGTACACGATCAATCTCCGCGCCCCTCGGATTGCGATCGGGAAAAAGCATCCGTACCGTGAATTTCTCGATACGGTCAAAACCAAGCTGGTCAGCATGGGATTTCAGGAGATGCGTGACTCGCTGGTGGAGACGGAATTTTGGAACATGGATGCCCTCTTTATGCCGCAGTTTCACCCGGCGCGCGACATCCATGACGTGTATTTTGTGAAGCATCCGACTCATGCCAGACAGATTGCGGAGCCGTTTCTCACGCGTGTCGGCAACGCCCATCGAAACGGAGGATCTACCGGCTCGACAGGCTGGAAATATGCGTTCGATCCCGAGCGGGCAAAGCGGCTCGTATTGCGGAGTCAGGGCACCGCGGTGTCGGCGAGGACGTTGGCCTCCGGACCGGCGGTGCCGGGGAAATATTTCTCGATTGCCAGATGCTTCCGCTACGATCAGGTGGACGCCACACATGCGACGGATTTTTTCCAGGTCGAAGGCATCGTGCTCGGCGAAGACATCAACTTCCGAACCTTGTTGGGACTTCTAAATCTGTTTGCCCGTGAAGTCGCCCAGGCCAAGGAGGTCAAATTTCTGCCGGCCTACTTCCCCTTCACGGAACCGTCTGTGGAACTGCATGTGCGGCATCCGCGCCTTGGCTGGATGGAACTCGGAGGGGCCGGACTGTTCAGGCAGGAGGTCACGCTGCCGCTGGCCGTTAAGGTGCCGGTCATCGCCTGGGGCCTTGGCCTGGACCGTATGGCCATGGTGGCGCTCGGCATTCACGACATTCGAGAGCTGTTCACCGACAACCTGGACATGATTCGCACGACGAGAGGCGCGTTTTAATTTATGCCGACGATCTCCATATTCAGGGAAGATTTTGAATCGCTTGTTGCCGGAGGCACCCGCGCCAAGCGTTCCGCGACAATGGAGCGGCTCGATGATTGGCTCATGCTCGTCAAGGGTGAGTTGAAAGAGCATGTCGCAGAGACGGGCGAATTGCGGATTGAACTGCAAGACAGCAACCGGCCCGACCTATGGTGCTGCGAGGGAATTGCACGGCAAATTCGCATCAAGCAGGAAGGAAAACTGAAACCGTATACGTTTTTCTCAAAGAAGCCCACGAGACGCGTGATCGTCGGGCCCGGTATGGAAAACGTCCGCCCATATGTCGCAGCGTGTATGGCCAAAGGCTACCGGGTAACCGCTGAAGGGTTGGGCCAACTGATTCAAACGCAGGAGAAACTGGCGGATATTTATGGGCACAAGAGGAAGACCGTCTCCATCGGTTTGTATCAGTTGCAGCGCATCCGGTTTCCCGTGACTTATGAATTAGTGAAGCCCGATGAGGCGCGGTTCACTCCCTTGGGAATGGAAACGGTGATGACGCTGTCTGAGATCCTGATGGTCCATCCCAAGGGTTTGGAGCATGGCCACATTCTGGCAGGCCATGAACGCATTCCGATTCTGCGGGATGCCGCACAACAGGTGCTCTCCTTTCCACCGATCATCAATAGCCGGGAAATTGGCGAAGTGCAGCCCGGCGACGATCAATTATTCGTGGAAGTCACAGGCACTGACCTTTCAATGGTGGTGCTGACGCTGAACATCTTTGCCGCAAACCTGGCGGATCGCGGAGCTGCCATTGAGCCCATTGAAGTGGTGTATTCCAAAAAGACGTCCCTCGGAAAACGCGTCGTGACGCCCCAAGACTTGGGGCAGTCCCGGACGATTCCAATCAAGACGATCGAGCAGGCGCTCGGCCAAAAACTGGGGGCACAGGCGGTCAAAGAGGCGCTGCAAGTCTACGGATATGAGGTCACCGGAGGAGACGGCTCAGTCCGGGCGAAGCTGCCTCCCTATCGGCAGGACCTGATGCACGCCATGGATGTCGTGGAGGATGTCGCCATCAGCCGCGGCTACGTGGAATTTTC
>JBKPSD010000180.1:0-12208 GCA_046734935.1 Nitrospirota bacterium | reverse complement strand
TCACGTTTGGCCCAGCCGGTTTCTGCGAGCAGGGGAATCTTTTTTCTCAGATCCAAGGCGTCCGCGACCGTCAGGGTGACGGCGCCGCCTTGGCTCCCGCGCACACCGCTGACCGTCGTCACGCCGGGCCAGATGATGATGACATTCGTGCCCATCGTCGCAATTTGCGCCTGCACCGCCCGCTTTGCGCCTTCCCCGATGCCGACCATGGCAATCACGGCTCCGACGCCGATCACGATGCCCAGCATGGTCAGGCCGGCGCGCAAACGGTTGCGGGCGAGGATGCGCAACGCCGTGACCACCGTCATCCACACAAACGCCGGCATTCAGACCTCCACGGTTCCCGGACTCCGCCTCGTACCCCGGTCGCTCGACAGTTGACCGTCCTTCAGCACGATTTCCCGGCTGGCGTACGCCGCAATGTCCGCTTCGTGGGTCACGAGAATAACGGTGATGCCTTCCCGGTTGAGCGCCTGGAGCATGTTCATGATGTCCCGGCTCGACTCGGTATCGAGATTCCCCGTTGGCTCGTCCGCCAGCAAAATTGATGGCGCCGTGATCAACGCACGGGCGATCGCGACACGCTGTTGCTGGCCGCCGGACAACTGGGTGGGGAAATGATGCTCTCGTCCGGCCAGCCCGACCCGCTTCAGCGCCGCCGCAGCCTTGGCGCGCTGTTCTGCCAGCGGCAGACCGCGGTAGAACAAGGGCAGCTGCGCGTTTTCCAGCGCACTGGTCCGTGGAATAAGATTGAAATTCTGAAACACGAAGCCGATCTGGCGATTCCGCAATTCGGCCAGTTGGTTCAACCGCAATGCACCGACATCCACGCCGCTCAGCCGATAGGTGCCCTGGGAGGGTTGATCGAGGCAGCCGAGAATATTCAACAGCGTGGATTTGCCCGAACCGGAAGGTCCCATGACAGCCACGAACTCGCCGTTGTCAATCGTGAGACTCAGGCCTCGAAGCGCGTCGACGGCGACATCGCCCACACGGTATCGCTTCCACACGCCGTCGCATTGGATCAAGTGACTCATAACAGTCTGTCGGACATGGGGGTGGGAAACGCCGCCGGGAAGGCAGGATAGCGAACCAATTCACCAACCGGTCATAGACCCCGGTCGCGCGACCGGCGCTGGCTGCCAGGCGCACCGAACCCGGGAGGGAGGTCCGCCGTTCTCCTGACGCCTCGGGCTGGCTCGACGCCAACGATGACTTCCTCGCCGACGGCGACTCCGTCCGAGAGAATCTCGGTATATGTGCCGTCAGAAATGCCGGTCTGCACCTGAATGGGAACCGGCTCTCCTTCTTCCGTCTGCTTCCACATCGGACGCGCGGGCAAACCGCTGACGGCTTGAGCCGCAGCCCGGTCCGCCGGTCGAGACGCAGCGAGATCGGATTTCGGCGGCATGAACCGAAGGGCGGCGTTCGGCACTTTGAGCACGCTGTCGCGTTGCGCAACCACAATGGACACATTGGCCGTCATGCCTGGCTTCAGGCGCAAATCTTTGTTCTCCACCCCGATCACCACATTGTACGTGACGACGTTTTGGACCGCGGTCGGCGCAAGCCGCACCTGACGGATCGTGCCGGCGAAAGGAACGCCGGGATAGGCGTCGACCGTGAACGTGGCATCCTTGCCCTCGGTGATGCCGCCGATGTCCGATTCGCTGACGTAGGTGTCCACCTGCATCTTCGTGAGGTCGAGCGCGATCAGGAAGAGATTGGGCGTCGCAAAGCTGGCCGCAACCGTCTGGCCCACCTCGACGTTTCTCGCGACAACGATGCCATTCACCGGAGAGCGGATCGTCGTGTACTTCAGATCGAGCTCAGCCGCGTTCAAGGCCGCTTCGGCTTGCTTCATTTGAGCGATCGACACGTTCACCTGCGCGTCGGCGCCCTGCGCGTTCGTCACGGCAATGTCGACGTCGTTCTGAGAGACAAACTGCTGCTCCGCGAGGGACTTGGCGCGCTTGAGCTCGCGCTCACGTTGCGCCTGCTCATTCCTGGCCCTGCCCACATTGGCCTTCGCCATTTCGAGATTACTGGCCGCCTGGTCGCGGCGGGCGCGAAACGGTTCCGGATCGATGACCGCAACGACGTCTCCGGCCTTCACGATCGAGTTAAAATCGGCGTGCAGACTTTTAATCATGCCGGAGACTTGCGTTCCGACCTGCACGGAGACCACAGGATTGATCGAGCCGGTCGCGGTGACGACCGAGACGATCGATCCGCGCTCGATGACCGCAGTCCGGTAGCGGATGGGCGGTTTGCGCTCTCCATTGAAAAAGACGTAGCCGCCAATGGTGAAGCCGAGCAGTACGACGGCGCTGATGAGGAACAAGCGGCGCATAGGCGAAATCAGGAGCACGTGAACAGCCGGCCCATTCTAGCAAGAAGCAGCGGGCGAATCATCCCAACGCCGCTCCAAAATACAACAGGCCGTCCGCCGGGAGGCGGACGGCCTGTCCATTCCGTTTAGTGGGCGGCATCCTGCCTAAGGACTCACACTGATACGGTCCTTAATCATGTCGAAGGTTTCTTTCGGGACGACGTTCTTAGCCACGAGTTCTCCCTTTACCTTGTAGGGACGATTGCTGACAATGCGGTCGGCCACGTCCTTCGACAACCCCAGCAGCAACACCAATTCGCTGGATGACGCCCGGTTGACATTCGTGACCCCTCCTGCCGCGCCCATGCCGTCTGGCGGCTTGGCGGCCAATGGCGGCGGCGCCACGGCACCCGGCGGTGTGGCAGGCGGCATCGTGGGCGCGAGCGCACTTCCGCCGCCACGTGATTGATCCTTGAGTTCTTTTTGATAGCGGGCCACGAGTGATTTCAGCGTTTCATTGTGACGCTTCGTGTCCTCGTACTCCTGCCGCAGAGATCGGTTCTGGGCCGCCAGCTGTTTGACCCGTTCTTCCAGCTCCTTCGTTCGTCCCTCGGTGCTACCCCGCTCCTTGTCGCGACCGTATTGGATCCGCTCCAGTTCATCGCGGGCCGCCTGGGCCTCATTGCCGAATTTGACGTTCAAGTCTTTAAGGGTCTTGACCTGCTGCTCGAGTGCGCTCTTTTGCGCCCGCGTGGTGGCCAATTCCGTCTTGGCAGCCTCCGTCTCGGCCAGAGACTCCTGGTACTTGCGGTCAGAGACGCACCCCGTCATGGCAATGGTCCCTGCAACCACGATCGCCGCCATCCACACACGATTCATGCGAACCTCCCCCAATGCAGGCCCCGGCACGGGGCGCGCAGATGCCGCCCGTCGGACGCCCGAGTATCGCCTTCTGTGTATGCCAAGCCCGTGGCTTTGTCAACACCACGGTCGCTCCCTTGACGGAACGGCAGCACTTTGTGATTATGCGGAACCTCCATGTACCGCCTGCTTCCTCTCATCACGGACGCCGCATGAACGAATGGGGCCCCGCCCTTGCGGTGATTCTCGGCATCGTCGAAGGGCTGACGGAATTTCTGCCGGTCTCGTCCACCGGCCATTTGATTTTGGCCGGCCATGCGTTCGGATTCACCGGAGAGGTCGCCGCCAACGCCGAAATCTCGATCCAATTGGGCGCCATCCTCGCCGTCGTGGCATACGAATGGGAAAAGCTGAAAACGCTGGTCTCGCGCGCGCTCGGCGAGCAGGCCGATTTGAGGAAGTCATTGAGCGCGCCGGCCAAAACGTCGCGGCGCATCCTTGTTCGACGCTCGATGGCGCTCCATCCGCATCTGTGGTTTCTGATCGGCCTGGGAATGGCATTTCTCCCCGCCGGCCTCATCGGCTTCGCGACGCATGGATGGATCAAGGCCCACTTGTTCAGTCCGCAGACGGTCGCCATTACTTCCGTGATCGGCGGCATCATCATCCTGCTCGTCGAGGCCCGCCGCACGGCCGGGACCGTTCAGCAGCTGGAGCAGGTGGGCGTTCGCGACGCCATCCTTATCGGATTGGCCCAATGCGCATCGCTCATCCCGGGGATGTCGCGCTCTGGCTCGACGATCATCGGCGGCCTGCTCGTCGGCCTCAACCGGAAGGTGGCAACGGAGTATTCGTTTTTCCTGGCCCTCCCGACGCTCATCATCGCGACGTGCTATCAAATGTGGAAATCGCGGGCCCTCTTCCGCTCGGAAGACTATGTCGCGCTGGGAATCGGCCTCCTCGTGTCCTTTCTCGTGGCCTGGGTCGTCATCGCCGCCTTCCTGACGTTCGTGAAGCGTCACACCTTGCGCCCCTTCGCCTATTATCGGATCGCCATGGGGCTGCTCGTGCTCTACCTGTTCGGCTTCTAAGACGCCGGGAAAATCGCCGGTGGCACGGTTCCGGTAGGCCTGGACAGCAGATGGCAGGGTTCCATCAACAGCGCGTGCCGGGAGGGGCTTCCGGGGCCGGTAGGGGCGCCTCTTTCCGTTCGAACGCGAAGTGTATGATGAGGCAGACGACGCCCACGCTGATCGCGGAGTCTGCGACATTGAAGGCCGGCCAGTGGTACGACTCCAGGTAGACGTCCAGAAAATCTATGACCTCGCCGAATCGCAACCGGTCGATGAGGTTGCCGATCGCTCCCCCCAGAATTCCAGCGATGCTGACCTGTCCGATCCAATCTTTGCGGGGTAATCGCACCAAGATCGTGCCCAGGAGCGCCAGTGCGAAGAACGACGTCACTCCGAAAAACACCGTGCGAAAGGCATTGCTGCTGCCGGCCAACAATCCGAACGCCGCCCCCGGGTTGCGGATGTAGGTAAAACTGAAAAGATTCGGAACGACGGGTATCGACTCATGCAGCCGCATCGACTGGGTGATCCAGTATTTCGTCGCTTGGTCCAGAACGATCACGCTGACGGCGATCGCTGCCAGCAACAGATACCGCGAGCCTCTGGTCACTGTACAGCCTCCACACAACGGTCGCAGAGCGTGGGATGAGCCGCATTAGTTCCAACCGCTTCCCGATAGTTCCAGCAGCGCTCGCATTTCTTCGCCGTCGCCTTTAAGACGGTCACATGCAGATCAGCCTTCTCGGGCAGATGATGAACCTCGTTCAGCTTCGTCGCGGACACGATGAAGAGACTGGACAATTCTCCTTCGTAGGCGTTGAGAAACCGGTAGGTGTCGGGACTCGCCTGGATGTCGACAACGGCTTCCAGGGAAGACCCGATCACCTTATTGCGGCGCTGCTCTTCCAACGCGGCGTGCACCGTGGTGCGGACCTCCAGCAGGCGATCCCATCGTTTGGCCAAGGCCGTATCCTGCCAGCCAGGCTCGGGGTCGGGAAACGAGGACAGATGCACGCTCTCTGCCTCGAGAACACCGCCGAACTGGCCTGACAACGATCGCCAGATTTCCTCGGCGGTAAAACTCAGGATCGGCGCCATGAGCTTGGTCATGGCGAGCGTGATCTCAAAAAGGGCGGTCTGTGAACTCCGCCGCACCGGCGAATCGGCCCGAAATGTATAGAGCCGGTCCTTGAGGATGTCGAGATACACCGCGCTCATATCGACGGAACAGAAGTTGTTCAGTGCATGATAAATCGCGTGGAACTCAAATTCCTCATACGCGCGCCGGACTTTCGTTTTGAGCTCCTCCAACCGCGTGAGCGCCCAGCGGTCGAGTTCCGCCAGCTGCGCATAGGGAACACGGTGCCGCGCCGGATCGAAGTCGTAGAGATTACTCAGGAAGAACCGGCAAGTGTTGCGAATCTTCCTATACGCCTCGATCAGATGATTGAGGATCTCCGGCGAAATGCGCACATCGTCGCGATAATCCTGGGCGGACACCCAGAGGCGAAGAATTTCGGCGCCGGATTGCCTGATGACGTCTTGCGGCGCCACCACGTTGCCGGCGGATTTGGACATTTTTTTCCCCTGCCCGTCCAACACGAATCCGTGCGTCAGCACCGCCTCATAGGGGGCCCGGCGGTCCGTCACCACGCCCGCCAGTAAGGCGCTGTGGAACCATCCACGGTGCTGATCGGACCCTTCCAGGTAGAGGTCCGCCGGCCACCACCGGCACGGCTTAAGCACCGCCGCATAACTCACGCCTGATTCGAACCAGACGTCCAGAATGTCCCGCTCTTTCTCGAACTCAATCCCGCCGCAATTGGCGCAGGATGTTCCGGCAGGCACCAGCGCGGATGCCGGCTGCTTGAACCAGACGTCGGCGCCTTGTTGATCCATGATTGAGGCCACATGGTCGATGACCACCGGGTCAGCCAGGACCCGGCGGCACGCCGTGCAGATAAATGCCGGGATCGGGACACCCCATACGCGCTGACGCGAGAGACACCAGTCCGGACGGTTCGCGATCATTCCGTTGATACGGTCCTTGCCCCAGGGCGGAATCCATTTGACACGATCGATCTCCGCCAAGGCCTGCTGGCGAAGATGATTGATGTCCATCGAGACGAACCACTGCTCAGTCGCACGGAAGATCACGGGGTTCTTACAGCGCCAGCAGTGGGGATACGAGTGGGCGAGAGAACCATGCCCCAATAGCCGGCCATTTGTCCGAAGCCGGTCCACAATCGCCGGATTCGCTTTGAAGACCTGTTGCCCCGCAAATTCAAGCACGGCGTCGGTAAAGCGCCCGGCATCATCCAAGGGCGCCAGGATTTCCAGCCGTTCCCCTGCCGAAGCTTTCGCGTTGTGTTCCAACACGAGAAGGTAGTCTTCCATGCCGTGTCCCGGCGCGATATGCACACAGCCGGTTCCCTGCTCCAACGTCACGAAATCACCGAGGAGCACCGGTGACAGGCCGGTCGTAAGCGGCCGTTGAGTCTCCAAGCCCTCGAACCCATCTCCCCCTTTCTTGACCGAAACCACCTGGTACGTTTCGAGCTTGCAGGCCTTGGCCACTGCATCCAGCAACTTCTCCGCAATGATCAAGACCTCCGACCCCACACGCACGAAGGCATACTCGATGTCGGGATGCAGGCAGACCGCCTGATTGGCGGGCAGCGTCCAGGGCGTCGTCGTCCAGATGACGACCGAGACAGACGCGATATCGGCGGGAAGCTTCACCCCCTGCATCTTTGCCGCAACAGCGGCCGATCCCCCAGCTACCGGGAATTTCACATAAATGGAAGGCGAGACGTGGTCTTCATACTCCACCTCAGCTTCGGCCAACGCCGTTTGATCGTGGGTGCACCACAGGACCGGTTTCAGACCTTTGTAGACGCCGCCGCCTTCGACGAATTTTCCGAACTCCCGGACGATCGTCGCTTCATACGCGGGAATCATCGTCAAATACGGATTCTGCCAGTCGCCGAGCACACCCAACCGCTGAAACTCTTCCCGCTGTATCTGGTGAAACTTCTCTGCATACTGGCGGCAGAGCGTCCGGATGGCCATAGCATCAAGCTGATGCTTCTTGTCGCCCAAATCTTTGAGGACCTGATGCTCAATCGGCAGTCCATGGCAGTCCCATCCGGGGACATACGGCGCGTGAAATCCTGCCATGGTCTTGGACTTGACGATGATGTCCTTCAGAACCTTGTTGAGGGCATGACCGATGTGAATGCGGCCGTTGGCGTAGGGGGGGCCGTCGTGCAGCAGATAACGTGGCCGGCCTTTTCCAGCCTCTTGAATGCGCGCGTAGAGCTCCACCTGATCCCACCACTCAAGGAGTTCCGGCTCCCGCTGCGGCAAATTGGCCTTCATCGGGAAATCGGTTTTCGGCAGATTCAGCGTCGACTTATAGTCCATAGGCACTCGGTCATGACTCGGAATGGAATGAAGGTAGAAATATACCGAAAGAAAAAGGAAGGAACTAGTCTAATTTATTCCACAGAGCAGAACCATTCGGTGTCCCAATCTGTGACATGTCCAATCGGATCGCTCTTGTTCGGAAGGATGGCGCAAGCTTTCCGAGATTATGGAGGCCTAGGCGCAATTCATCCCACTTTGAATGGTTCATTACCGACTGCAGATGAGACATCCCGAGGGTTCAGCTGACTGACATCATCCGGTCGAGCGCAATCTTAGCCCACCGTTTATCGTCATCCGGCACGACGATGCGGTTGACTACATGGCCGTCCGCGAGATTTTCCATTGCCCAGCAGAGATGGGCGGCGTCGATCCGGAACATGGTGGCGCATTGGCACACGGTCGACGAGAGGAAGAAGACTTTCTTGTCCGGCAAATCGCGCTTCAGGCGGTTGACCAAATTGAGCTCGGTTCCCACCGCCCACACGGATCCGGCGGGCGCGGCGGTCACAGTCTTGATGATGAATTCCGTGGACCCTACCAAATCCGCCCGGTTGACGACCTCCTCGTGACACTCCGGATGCACGATGACCCTGCCCTCTGCATATTGCCTTCGAAAGTGGTCGACATGGGCGGGCTGGAACATCTGATGCACGCTGCAATGGCCTTTCCATAAGATCAGTCTTGCGCGCCGGATCGCTTCCCTTGTGTTGCCGCCGTTCGGCTGAAACGGATCCCACACGATCATTTCTTCCCGGGGAAGGCCCATCTTGTTGGCGGTATTGCGCCCCAAATGCTCATCGGGAAAGAATAGGATCTTCTCACGCCGGGCCCAGGACCATTCTATGACGGCCTTGGCGTTGGAGGACGTACACGTGATGCCTCCATGCTCGCCGCAAAATGCCTTGAGGACAGCCGCCGAGTTCACATAGACGGCGGGCATGACGGTCTCTTCCACCGGAAGGATGCGGCCGAGGGATTCCCAACATTGATCCACCTGCTCGATTGCGGCCATGTCGGCCATGGAGCAGCCCGCAGCGAGGTCCGGGAGGATGACGGTCTGGTTGCTGCGGCTCAAAATGTCGGCGGTTTCCGCCATGAAGTGCACGCCGCAGAAGACGACGAAGGGCCGCTCTGAGCGTTCAGCCGCGAGTTTGGACAACAGAAGTGAATCGCCCCGGAAATCCGCATGCTCGATGACTTCATCCCGCTGATAATTGTGGCCGAGGACCATTACCTGCTCGCCCAATGTCCGTTTGGCGTACGCGATACGCTGGAACAGCTCCTCAGCCGACAGCGACTGATACTCGGCGATCGCTCTTGGTAAGACTGAAATGCTCGTCACGTGATCCTCGGGGTTACTCCGTAGACCGGTATTGTACGACACGCATCCGCGACCAATCAATGAAACGGCAGCCGCTCATAAGCCCTGGCGCAAGGGCCATTCGGTGGTTGCGCCCTAGGGCTATTAACCCGTTGACTTGATGAAAGGCGGAGGATACCATCGGGCTCCAGAGCTAGGGGCGCCACAAGGCTGAGAATCCGAGCAATCGGATGACCCTTGGAACCTGACCTGGGTAATACCAGCGTAGGGAAGCGGATCAACCGTGGACATCGGACTCAGCCGCACCCTCGCGCTGCGAGGTGCGGCTTTTTTATTTTCTGCACCCAAACGTTCACGGTCCGATGAAAGGATCTTCCATGACGACCAACGGCCACCATAGCAGCGCAACGGCTATCTCCACGCAACCGTTTCCGGCGTCCCGCAAGGTGTTCGTCGAAGGCACGCAGCCCGGCGTGCGGGTGCCGATGCGGGAGATCGCGTTGACCCCGACCAAGTCGGCAAACGGCGGCGCCCCGGCTCCCAACGATCCGATTGTCGTCTACGATACCTCGGGTCCCTACACCGACCCGACCGCCCACATCGATCTGCGCACCGGCCTCTCGGCTCTCAGGCGAGAGTGGATACTCTCCCGGGGCGACGTCGAACAACTCGCGGACGTGAGCTCGGAATACGGACGTGTGCGGGCCGCAGATCCCAAGCTTGCCGCTCTCCGTTTCCAACATATCCGCAAACCGCTTCGCGCAACGCCCGGGCGCAACGTCACGCAGCTGCATTACGCGCGCCGAGGCATGGTGACGCCCGAAATGGAATTCGTTGCGATCCGGGAAAACCAGTCGCGTGAGATCGCGCGCGAATTGAGCTCGAGGAACGGCCGCGAGGGAGGCGTCGCACAACATCCCGGCGAGGCATGGGGGGCGAGCATTCCGACCTCGATTACGCCGGAATTCGTGAGAGAAGAGGTCGCACGGGGCCGGGCGATCATCCCGGCGAACATCAACCATCCGGAAACCGAGCCGATGATCATCGGCCGTAACTTCCTGGTCAAAATCAATTCCAACATCGGCAACTCGGCCGTGACGTCCTCCATTGAGGAGGAAGTGGAAAAGATGATCTGGTCGACGCGCTGGGGCGCCGATACCGTCATGGATCTCTCGACGGGGAAAAATATTCACGAAACCCGGGAATGGATCATCCGGAACTCCCCGGTGCCCATCGGCACGGTGCCGATCTATCAGGCGCTAGAGAAAGTCGGAGGCAAAGCGGAAGAGCTCACGTGGGACATCTACCGGGATACCTTGATAGAGCAGGCCGAACAAGGCGTCGACTACTTTACGATTCATGCCGGTGTCCGGCTCGGCTACGTGCCGATGACCGCCAACCGCATGACCGGCATCGTTTCGCGCGGCGGCGCGATCCATGCGAAATGGTGCCTGGCGCATCATGTCGAGAATTTTGCCTATACCCATTTCGAAGAGATTTGCGAGATCATGAAAGCCTATGACGTGTCGTTCAGCCTCGGCGACGGCCTGCGGCCGGGCTCGATTGCCGACGCGAACGACGAAGCTCAGTTTGCGGAATTGGAAACCTTGGGCGAGCTGACCAAACTCGCGTGGGCGCACGACGTCCAGGTCATGATCGAAGGTCCCGGCCATGTGCCCATGCACATGATCAAGGTCAACATGGAGAAGCAGCTCCAGGAATGCCGTGAAGCGCCGTTCTACACGCTTGGACCGCTCACGACCGACATCGCCCCCGGCTACGACCACATCACGTCCGGCATCGGGGCCGCCATGATCGGGTGGTATGGGTGCGCGATGCTCTGCTACGTCACGCCCAAAGAACATCTGGGATTGCCGGACCGGGAGGACGTCAAGGCGGGCGTGATCACGTACAAGATCGCCGCGCATGCCGCTGACCTGGCCAAGGGCCACCCCGGCGCCCAGATCAGGGACAATGCGCTTTCAAAGGCGCGCTTCGAGTTTCGATGGGAAGACCAGTTCAACCTGTCACTCGACCCCGATACCGCGAAGGATTTTCACGACGAGACCCTGCCGGACAATGCCGCGAAGGTTTCGCATTTCTGCAGCATGTGCGGGCCACACTTCTGTTCGATGAAGATCACTCAGGACGTGCGCGACTACGCCGCGGCTAAAAAGGTCAACGAGCAGCAGGCGATAAAAATCGGGATGGAGGAAAAGGCCCAAGAGTTCAAGCGGTCCGGCTCCGAGATTTACCGTTAGCCTTGCATTGGCGGATCGTCGAGCGAGGACGCTGCGCGTCCGCCGAGGAGTGACTTCCATGGGAAAACCAAAGCCTGCGCCCCTTCGTGAACGCGACATCACCAGGCAGATCGCGCGCGAGCACTATAAAGAATTCGACCAACTCATCGAAAGCGACGTCATTATCGTGGGGGCCGGTCCATCGGGCCTCCTTTGCGCTCATGACCTGGCCGACATGGGCTTCCGCACGGTGATCATCGAGCAGAGCCTGGCGCTCGGCGGCGGTTTCTGGCATGGCGGCTATCTGATGAATAAGGCCACCATTTGCGCGCCGGCGCACAAAATTCTCGAGGAGATCGGCGTCCCCTGCAAGAAGGTGAAAGACTGCGAGGGGATGTACATCGTGGATCCGCCCCACGCCACCGGGGCGCTGATTACCGCCGCCTACTCGGCAGGCGCGAGGGTGCTCAACCTCACCCGAGTCGTTGATTTGATCCTTCGCCGTGAAGGCGTCCTCGAAGGCGTGGTCGTCAACAATACCACGGCCGAGATGGCCGGCCACGACGTCATCCATGTGGACCCGATAGGCCTCGAGAGCAAAATCGTCGTGGATGCGACGGGACACGACGCCGTCGTCGTCAATTTGTTGCATCGGCGAAACTTATACACCGAAGTGCCCGGCAACGGCGCCATGTGGGTCTCGCGATCGGAGGAAGACATCATGGATCACACGGGTGAGGTGTATCCGAACTGCTTCGTGATCGGCTTGGCGGTTGCGGCCGTGCACGGCACGCCCCGCATGGGACCGGCGTTCGGATCGATGTTGTTGTCCGGGAGGTATGGGGCCGAGCTGATCAAGAAAAAGCTCAAGAACGAGTGAACGACACTCTCGCTTGCGGCTTCTCAAAAGTCTCGGCCAGGCCGCAGGAAGTGAGAGGGCCAAGGCGTACTC
>JBKPSD010000179.1:0-3713 GCA_046734935.1 Nitrospirota bacterium | reverse complement strand
CTGCAGAATTGGAGTAAGAAGCTTCCTAGCGCGTCGCGCTTTACCGTGCTGAGCGCCTTTGGGAATGCGGCAGTTCGAGACGATGAAACAGGCCTTGTGTGGGAAAAGACCCTGGAAACCTCCGAGGTCTCTTGGGCGGATGCACGTGCGGCTTGCGCCGACAAGGATGTGGGCGGGCGGAAGGGCTGGAGGCTGCCGTCGATCTCCGAATTGGCCAGCCTCGTGGATCCTTCAATGAAAGCCGGATCCACGCTGCCCCTCGGCCATCCCTTCACCAACGTTCTGGCTGACGTGTATTGGTCGGCAACGACCATGGCTGGGAGTCCGAACAGCGCGTGGCTCGTCTTTTTCGACACCGGCAAGGTCACCTACGCGTTCAAGACGATCACGTTTCATGTTTGGTGTGTCCGTGGCGGCATCCATGCGGACCAGTACTGACATGCCCGTGCGCGGATCACTGATGCGCCGGCTCGGCTATGGAATATGTCTCGTTCTTGGGATGTCTCTGATGGGATGCATCTCTACACCGGCGCAGCCTCCGCAAACGATCGGCTTTACGCGGGCGGCTCACGTCACCGGGACGGAGTCACTGTGGGTGATGAAGGACGATGGGTCTGAGCAGGTACCGCTGAATGTCGGTGATGACGGCAACCGTTCCATGACGTGGTCCCCCGATGGGAACTCCATTGCCTTTGAATCGCTGCGGGACGGCAATCTGGAGATCTATACCGCTCGGATTCTCGACAACCGGGACGGCACATATTCCGCTCAGGATGTGCAACGACGAACGACCGCGTTTGCGGACGATTCCTTTCCAGCATGGTCGCACGATTGCTCGCGGCTTGCGTTTTCCTCGAAGCCGCCTAATCAGTCCTATTCCAGCCTCTACCAACTGGATTTGAGCAGCAACACCGCCAGCCCGCTGACGACCGGGTACGAAGATTCATCCCCAGCTTGGTCTCCCGACGGATCTAAGATTGCATTCACGCGCAGCTCGGAAAACGTCTCACGCGAGATCTATGTGCACGTGATCAGCTCCGCTCAGGATATTCGACTGACCAATAACGCCGTGGATGATCGCGATCCGTCGTGGTCGCCGTCCGGCCGTATCATATTTGCGAGGCATTCGGAGGACGGCACTCGTTCGGCGCTCTTCGAGATGGATGCGGTCGACGCCAACGGGGACGGAAACGGAGACCACTTAACGGCCATTTCCGCTCCACAGGCGAATGAATATGACCAAAAACCGGAATATTCCGATAATGGAAAGGCTGTCGTATTTTTTCGCAGTCAGGAGGCCGGCGGAGGAGGACCCGGCGATGTGTGGAAACTCGTCATCCAGGATGGCACCGTCATGGAGCCTGTCGTGAACCTCACACAGACCAAGGACCATCATGAGCATGGTGCAACCTGGAGGCCGAATGGAATCTGTCCGAGAAGAGGAAAGTAGGACGTCGCCCGTCCGATCGCGGCGGCCCGATTCAGCAACTCCTGCCGCACACGCGGCGAGAGGCGACCAGCCGACAGGTCTACGCGGAGCTGCTCTTTCTTAGGCCGGAGCGTCTTCGCCAGGCGATCGGACCCCGCCCCAACACGATACATCCGAGTATGGTGATCTCGGCAATCGGCAGCACCTGTTCATTATAGGATCGGCCCGCAACAACCCTGCGGCCTGTCGATACAACAGCGCCTCGTCCTCGGCCAACGCGTTCAATGCCACGGTGACAAAACGGTCAGGCCGCTTAGCCTTTCGCAGGGAGGCCGATACGTTGCGTGAACATCGGGGGCAAGATTAGTGGTTGGTTGTCTCTCGTGCAAGAGGCAACGCCCGTCGAACTTCGCTGACAGCTTTCGCTTACACGTGAGCAATGGCCTTGTATGGTTTTACCTTGCGGATGAGCGGATTTGTTCGTCGCTCGGCCTCCCTGTGTCCGCGTCTTAAAGTGTTTGCCCCCAGAAACTGCCGTCCATTGCGACATTCGCGCTTCGGTATGCAGCTTGCTCGTCGGGTTAGTCAGAGCCTCCATAACAACGAGGTGGATCATGAAAACCCTCCTTGCAGACCTCTACGAAAAGCGGTGGATTCCTCGCCAACACATGGTTGTCCCCCTTCATTGTCAGCTGACCGGGAGGCAACAATCCGGATCCGGATGGGTCAGAGACTTTTCCAGCATCGGAGCGAGAGTGATCAGCAACCTTCCCTTGACCGCCGGCGATGAACTGACAGTGACGTTGCCGAAAGACGGCAGCCCTGAAATCACGATCGCTGCCACGGTCCGGTGGAACCAGGGCCAGCTGTTCGGGCTTGAATTCAAGCACAGGTCGAGGGATTAGGTCGACGGGGACTCATGGTGGTGCTCCCTCAACCGCCTCATGGCGGACGGCTGCGGGTCCGTCGGAAAAGCATTGAGGTAACGAGGGATGCAGCTAGGCGACTCGGATGCGAATTATCCCGCCGGTGATCGCGGTCTTGAGGAGCTGTGCGGTGTTCGACACCCGCATCTTCTTCATCATGTTCGCCCGGTGGGCCTCAACCGTTTTGACGCTGATCTTGAGACGCTGGCCGATTTCCTTATTCTTGAAACCGGCCCAAATGAGTTCGAGAATTTCCTGCTCCCTCGACGTGAGTGACTCCGGTCGTTTGGCCCTGGGGGGCGGCTGTATCTCAGCCGGAGCCAGACGACGCATGGGCTTCCGTTTTGTCCGTACCATTCTCCACCCCTCAATTTGTGCGTAAAGAGTCGCGCGTACGAGCTAGAGTTTAGGAGTCTAGTCGCCATTTCAGAATTTCTGTACTAGGTATCTCCCTAAGGATTTCAAAGGCCATAGGACTTGGTCGTCGTAAGGATCCGAGCCTTTCATGGTGTTGGCCTTCTAAGACCGCTGATTCCATACATTCTTTCCTCTAGGTAGCCCTTGCGGCACCCCGGAACAGAAGTCTACAATATCGGGCAGGAGCGTCAGGCCATGCGCTACAGTCGCGGTACCAGGCGCATTACCGTCAGCGGGGAAGCCTCGGTCAGATTGTTACTGACGGATGACGCGGACGACGGAACTCTGCTCGATCTCTCCCGCCAAGGGGCGCGCCTCCGGATCAACCGCCTGTTCGAACCTGGACAGAAACTGGCGATCATGCTGAACCTTCCATGGGAGGAACCCGCCATTGAAGTGCGCCTGGCTGCAGTCAGGTGGATGAAGGACAACAGGATCGGCATTGAATTTCTCAAGATCCAGGACGACGATCGTGTCTCGCTCGATGTGTTTCTTGCCGCTCGATCCAAACTTCAAGAAAGTCACGCCTAGCATCTTCCCGTAGGCCGATCCGTGTGATAGCCGGTTCCCGGCTTCACGCACACGCTTACGACCATCGCCGTCTTGTCATCCGGCCGTGCAAAGGTGTTCAGCTCTTGATGAATAACCCTACACTGGGGAAGGCGGAAGAATGGCCTCACGGACGGCATCAGTACTAAATCTTATGTACTACAATCCGGTTTTCATTACGACGTGTTGCGCCCTTGGTGGTACTCTAATTGCACATCAATGTAGTGACAACGGACAAAGGTGAGCGAACGGCTTCTGCCACTGTGAGGAGGAACGAGCATGGCACTATGGCGTCGATTCCGAAACTTTCGCCGATGGAAGAAAGCCACCACTCCGATGCTGCTCAATGCCGAGACAGGGGAACTGATACCGATCTCGAGTTATACGGCGCC
>JBKPSD010000178.1:0-12556 GCA_046734935.1 Nitrospirota bacterium | reverse complement strand
CTCAAGGTGTCGGCGATTGTCCGCGCCGCTCGAATTCCTGATTCAAGATTCGCCACACGCCGTCCAGCATCCGGTCAACAAGATGCGAACCTGCCCACCGCCGATCCGCCGCCTTGCGATGTTGCCTGGCCCAGTCGAGGGCAAGCGGGAGCGGGATCAGGCGCGGAGCGTCGCCGGTAAGGGCGGACCAGAGCAGTCCCAGCACCGTACCGATGCGAACCGCGACCGGAATGGGCTCGACGGGATTCTCCGCCATATCGTTGCACAGCTGAGCGGGTGACGTCACGAGTAACTCCCGGCAGGCCGCAGGCCGCGCTTCATAAATCGAACACATTTCCTCCTCCAGGAACGGGCAGGGATGCCGCAAGGCGTAGTACGCTCGGTTGATAGGCTCCAATTCTTCATCGGAGATCGGGGCGTCGGCATGGGCCACGGCAAGCAGGCGGTCGAGGACGCCATGCCCTGCGAGTGCGGCCTTTGAGGCCTCGAGTTTTTGCTCGAGAGCGGCTCTCCGCTCTTGGGGAAGCTGCTCGACATAGTCGAGGAGCGAAAAAGCCTCCGGAGGCGAGAGGGGGACCAGCATGCGGCAGCAGGCCGCGCATCCCATCCGGCAGGAAATCGTATGGCCGGTTCGGCGGGATTGCTGTTCCTCGAGCCGTAGCATTTCTTCGCCGAGACGCCGAGTCATAGGAACGATCGATGTGATGGGAACGAATCCGGTCGGGACATCGAGCGCTGTCGTGAGACGGCCGGCCGGGGTGTTCACCGCAATGTCGAACCGTTCGACGGAAGGAGCTGTCATCGACGCATCATAAGAAACCTCCGGCCAGTTGGTCAATTGCGCGAGGACGGATGACCGGATCCTCGCACGGTTGCTCTCGTTCTTGCTTAGCCGCATAATGCGGTAGGGAGACGAGGATGGCACTCTCGGGGCACGTCGTCGGTCTGTTGAAAGAATACATGCGGGACCTCGTCGTGCAGGCCGAACAGGAAGCCTCGGCGAACGAAGCATTCGGCTTTTCGAACCAGCCCTACCGGCCGGACGAGGCGATCGCCGACTTGTTGGCAATTCTTGATGATCGGATCGAATCTGAAGGCATTCAGGTGGGCCTGCCGCAGGAGTTTCTCCACGAAATGTGGACGCTCTGTAATGAAGGCCGGGCGCAGGTAGCAGATCAGGTGTGGTTGCATTCCAACATCAGCGGACGGCCTGCGTCAAAGGCTCGGATCCGCGATCTCACGTATCAGGCGCTGATCCAGTTCTTGGAGTCGAACCTCGAATGACGCCGCGCTTCCTCAGGGCCGCATGCGCAGCCTTGGCGTCGTTTTGTGGCGTAATCGGTTCGACGGCGTCCGCTTTTGCAGCTGAAGCGGCGGTGTGGCCGGTCGAGGGTGTCATTGATTTGGTCCCAATTGCAACCGCCGGACTGCACGCCCCGCTCTTCGTCACCCACGCCGGAGACGGCTCCGGACAACTGTTCGTCGTCGAGCAGGGCGGCATCATCCGCGTCATTGACCGTGGGGCCCTGGAGGACCGGCCTTTTCTCGATCTTCGCGAACGGTTGTGGACGAAAGGCAACGAGCAGGGACTCCTGGGGCTGGCGTTTCACCCGGATCACCGGAGCAACGGCCGGTTGTTCGTCAACTATAACCGCCGCGAAGATGGGGCGACGGTCGTCGCAGAATACACACGTCGGACAGGGCACAAGGAGGTATCGGCCGAGACGGAGCGTGTGCTCATGGTTGTGCCTCAGCCCTATCTCAACCACAACGGAGGGATGCTTGCGTTTGGACCAGACGGGCTTCTGTATATCGGGCGCGGAGACGGCGGCTCAAAAGGGGACCCGCAGAACCGCGCGCAGAATCCGCAGGAGTGGTTGGGGAAAATTCTTCGAATCGACGTCGATCGAGAGCGTCCCTATGGAATTCCCCCTGGCAATCCCTATGCTTCGGGAGGAGGCCGTCCGGAGATTTTCGCTTTGGGAATCAGAAACCCCTGGCGATTCTCGTTCGACCGGGTGACCGGCATGCTCTGGCTCGCAGACGTGGGACAATACAAGTGGGAGGAAATTGACCTTGTCGTCGCCGGGGGGAACTACGGATGGCGCATTATGGAAGGCGCCCATTGCTACAATCCCGAAGACGGTTGCAACCCCGACGGATTGACGTTCCCAATCGCTGAATACGGCCACGAAGAGGGCCGCTGTTCGATCACCGGCGGTTACGTGTATAGAGGTACCGCCGTTCCGGCGTTACGCGGCTTGTATCTCTTCGGCGATTACTGCAGCGGGGAGTTGTTCGCGCTCTCCGCCGCGGCGAATCGAAAGAGCTCGACGATGCCGCGGGTGCTTATGAAGACCGGTCTCCGGATTTCTTCGTTCGGCGAAGATGAGTCGGGAGAGGTCTATCTTGTTGACCATAAGGGCGGCGTGTATCGATTGGCCGCCGCCCGTGCCACGCCAGCCCAATAGACCTGTACATGACCGCAACTATGCTGTGGGTTTTCACTGTACGGACGACACGCCCTGGGCGTCGAGCCAGTCCCTATAGTTTTCCAGTCAGCCAATAGATCGCCATGCCGGCCCATTCCGTGACGGCCCCTGTCGTTTGCTCGATCGCACGGTCGTTCGGCAGGACGTCGAACGGATCGAGTTCTCGAAAAGTGTCTTCGGGACGGTCCTTGATGAGAAAGTCACAGGGCGCAGGCGTTACCTTGAAGCCTTGCTTGCTGAACAGCGCGGTGGCCCGCGGCAGATGGCTTGCCGACGTTACCAATAAAATCGATACCGGACCCAGGAGGCGCCTGGTTTCCATGGCATTCTCGTAGGTTGTTCGAGATTGGTCTTCACCGACGAGAGCATCTTTTGACACTCCGAGCCGTTGGGCCCACCGTGTCATTTCATGGGCATCCTTCGGCGCGTCCTTAAAAGGATGTCCGTTTCCGCCCGAAAGCACGAGCTTCGGCGCATATCCTTGATGATACAGGTCCACGCCACACGTCACCCGATTTTTCGAGGGTGCGGACAAGTCTTGGATCGGCCGCAATGTTCCCGGTTCGAGAACGCCGGCTCCCAATACAACGATTGCGTCGTACCGCTCGTTGATCAGCGGCTTCGCATGCCAGGCCTCTAGGCTCCCCAGGAGGGGACGAGCAATCAACGGACTGGAGATTGCGATCAGCAGGCACAGTCCCATGACGGCGGCGATCCTGGCGCGTCGAAGCCTCTCCGGCGTCAAAGGCAGCCACAACCATAGGCAGGTCAGGCTCATGACCAAGAGTACCCATGTCAGCGGGTAAAGCGCGTACTTGACGAGCTTGTACGCCCCATACAAAAATGGCGTCAGTTCCATGTCAGAGCCCTCATGGTTTTTTCTCCCGATACACGCGAAACGTGCATTTGAGCAGGACGCAGCCGTTGCGGCACTAGCATACTGACAGAGTTAGAAAGCGCAAGACCTTGGTTTCATGGAGGAGTCATGACACGGCGAAAGCAGTACTGGCTCGTCAAGTCCGAGCCGGATGTGTTTTCCATCGATGCCCTTGCACGCGCCCCTCGGCAGACCACCGGGTGGGACGGTGTACGAAATTACCAAGCCAGGAACTTCATGCGCCAAATGGCCGTCGGCGATCTGGTGCTCTTCTACCATAGCAACGCTGACCCTCCCGCCGTCGCCGGCACCGCCGAAGTCGTGCGAACGGCCTATCCAGACGATACACAATTCGATCCGCGAAGCGATCACTACGATGCGGCCAGTACGGCTGACCGCCCACGATGGGACATGGTCGACCTCAAATATCTTGAGAAATTCCCCGTCAGTCTGGCGCTTGATCGGCTCAGGCAAGAGCGGAAACTCAAGGATATGGTCTTGCTTCGGAAAGGTTCCCGGTTGTCCGTTCAGCCGGTCACGGCATCCGAGTGGGCCGTCATCATGAAATTGGCAGGAAGTAAGTATGGGTAGACGATTGCGAAGCAACCGGCGGGTCGGGCGGGTAGAATTGTTGGGCAGCGGGGGACGGGGGAGAAGAACGACTTTCCAACAGATCTTACGTTTTGGCCTTGCCGTTGTCGAGGTGGCGGTGTTGCCAGTCTAGCCAAGCATGGCCAAGTTCATGGGCGAGGATGTACCGCCGCCTCGTCACGGGGAGCTTCTTCCTCAGGTAGATGGTCTTCAATTCGTCGTCCCATATGCCATCGGCATTCGGGTCACGACGATCCATTTCACTATCTGAAAGTTGGCGAACGGAGATCCGGTAGCCGAAAGGTAACACGACTCGCGATGGAATCCGCATTCATGCCTCGTCAAAGCGTTACGGAAATAGCCTACCATAAAAAGCTGCCAGCCTTCATATACAAATACATTGTAAATTCAACACTTTATATGGTATTTCGCTGGACGAGAGCGGGACGGAAACATGCTAGCCATTGGCTTCTTCGACTATCACAATGGAACCGCAGGAGGTCATATGAGCGATAGAACGGGTTGGTTTACGATCCTAAAAGGGGTGGGATTCCTGGCGGTCGCATGGGTGGCAGGTAGCGTATCCGTCGCGACGGCAGCTCCATCCGGCTATGCCCCTCATGGGACCGTGACCGTCGACGGCACGACAGTGCCGGATATCGGGCCCATGCCGACGCAGGTGCCGATGCCTCCCACGAACCTGGGTTATTCACAAAAAGTCGAATTGGGCAGACAGCTGTACTTCGACACACGTCTGTCGAAGAACAATTCCGTCTCCTGTGCGTTTTGTCATAATCCTGGTACCGGCTTCGCCGACGCCCGCCAGTTCTCAATCGGGGCATTCGGGACTTCAGGCGGCCGTCAGGCCCCTACCGTCTACAACACCGGCTTCATCCCTCTTCAATTCTGGGACGGCCGTGCGGGATCATTGGAAGAACAGGCAATCGGCCCCATCCATAATCCCATTGAAATGGCCGAAATGCATGAGACCGTGGTTCCCAAAATCGCAAAGATTCCGGGCTATCAAAAACAGTTTCAATTGATTTTCGGGGGAGTGGCAAGCTTGCAGCATATCGCCGAAGCGATCGCCGCCTTCGAACGTACGATCGTGTCTCAAAACAGCGCGTTCGACAAGCATGCCATGGGAGAGGCGGGGGCCATGAACGACGCGGCGGTCAGAGGTCTGGACCTGTTTCGAGGCAAGGCGCGCTGCATTCTCTGTCATAACGGCCCGAACTTTACGGACAATAAGTTCCATAACATCGGCGTGCCTCAGGTCGGACCTCTCAAGGAGGACCTCGGCCGCTTTCTTGTGACGAGAGCTCAAAAGGACAAGGGTGCCTTCAAGACGCCGACGTTGCGAAGCATCATCGAAACGGCCCCCTACATGCACGACGGTGTCTTCAAGACCCTCGAGGAGGTGATCGACTTCTTCGATGCAGGGGGCGGAAGCAATCCGAACCTGAGCCCTCTGATGAAACCGTTAGGCCTCTCATCCGAAGAGAAGGCCGACCTGCTCGAGTTCTTGAAAGCCTTAACGGGGGCGCCGATCAAAGTGAACGTCGGCAAATTGCCCAAATAGCTCTCGATGTCTGCCGTGAAACGGAGAAACAGGATGCGAACACTATGCATGGCACTGTTGGCAGCGATGGGAGCAACGTTCCTGACCGCATGCGCGGACATGCCGGGCGCCTCATCGGCCGGCGGCATGAAACAGGCGCCTGCCCAAGGGTATACCATCCATGTCATGGCACCCCATAAATATGAGGACGGGACAGTCCACGGCCCCTACCATCACTATTGCAAGCCGATATCTGCCGACATCATTCAATGTCTGCTCTTCGAATCAACCGATCCTAACGCGCTGTTGACGGACGTCGAATACTTCGTCGCAAAATCGGTTACGCGTGCGCATGTGCCGCTCGAGACGTGGAACAAGTATTATCATGACCATGAGGTTGAGATTGCGACCGGCCGAGTCCAGGTGCTGGACGTGCCGGAAGCGCAGGCGAAGGACATCGCCGCGTCTGCAGCCAAAACCGACGGCATTATTTTTCATCTCTGGCCGGATGGCGCCAAAGCGCCGGACGGCACCGTGGGACATCCGCAGGCCGTCGGCCACAAGCTAAGAACGCAATGAGATCGGTGTAGCACGTTCATTCGCGGCATACGAACGGAGGACGTCGCATGATCGAGTCGTCCTTTTGCTTTTTGCCCGGCGTCGGCTCGACGACCGAACGGCGGTTCTGGCGTGAAGGTCTGATGAGCTGGTCGGATTTTCTCTCCAGGCCGTCTGTTGACCGGATCGGTCCGGTGCGCAAGGCGTCCTACGACAAGCTAATCGCCGCGGCTGTCGAACGGTACGCCGAGGACGACTCCCGGTATTTCGGCATCGCGTTTCCTGCCCGGGAGCACTGGCGGCTCTATGGCTGGCTCCGTGAGCGGGCTGCGTATCTCGACATCGAGACCGACTCCTTTGGCCGAATTACCGTCGTGGGACTCTACGGTCGGGGGCGGATGACGTCATTTGTCCGCGGCGAATCCTTGGACCCATGCCGGCTTGGTGACGCGCTGCGGCACTATGATTTGCTCGTGACCTTTAGCGGCACGACGTTCGATCTCCCCATGTTGTTGAGTCAGTATCCGGATTTGCCGCTCGATCAGGCTCACATGGATCTGTGTCTGCTCGGAAGGCGGCTGGGGTACCACGGCGGACTCAAAGCCGTCGAGCGCCGGTTGGGCATCCCACGGCCGATGGATGTTCAAGGAATGACCGGCGACGATGCCGTCCGTTGTTGGAACCGGTGGCGGCATTCCCGCGATGAGGAAGCGAGAGGGCTTCTGCTGCGTTACAACGAGGCGGATTGTGTGAACTTGGCGCCCTTAGCCAACGCGTTCTATCGTGCCATGGTTCAGTCGACGAGACCTTCTTCGACTGCATAGCGGATGAGTTCGACAAGATTGCGCACGCCGAGCTTGTGCAGAAGTCTCGCCCTGTAGGTGCTGACGGTCTTTTCGTTGATGTTCAGTTCCTTGGAAATCTCCTTCCGGCTCAGTCCCCTCACGAACAGCGCGAGCACCTGAACTTCCCGGTCCGACAGCACCGGTTGCGACACCATCAGCTCCCGCGGTTTTTTGACGGCCCCTCCTTCGAGCGTCGTCTTGACCATGTCGATGAGATCGCGCGGCGGACGTTCCTTCGAGAGGTAGGCGACGGCTCCGGCCCGGAGCGCACGGGCGGCGTACTGTCGTTCGGAATACAGGCTGAACACGATGATGGGAATGTCGGGACGACGGACCTTGGTCTGCTTGATGATGTCGAGCCCGTTCTGTCCGGGCAGGTTGATATCGAGCACGACGAACGCCCATGGTGTTCCGCAGACTTCTTCGAGCAGTCCATTCCCGCCGCAGGAATCTTTCACGGTCACCGATGGAAATGCGCGTTGAAGGAGTTCCTTGATGCTGTCGCGCACTATCGGATGGTCATCCACCACAAGCGCTTGTTTCATCACTCACCACGCACCGGCACCGGCCTGTTCGATCGGGAAGTCTTCGACATGGCTAAGGCTAGTTGCACAATGAGGAGATGATTTTCTATGAACATCTGCTCTTCATTATTTAACCGCTGCCCTTCTTTCAATCGCTCGGCCAATGCGACGCTGTATTGACCATATAGCTTGAGAATATCGTTTTTCTGGGGCATGACACACCTACGGTGTGGATTTCCCAGCGGAATATAGATTAAACGCCTGGGTTGTCTATCAGCAAGGGCCTACGAGCCTGTGCGATTGTGGGAAGGACCAGAATGGATTCACGGGCACTTGCCCGGCCCAGCGTACAAGCGCGCACAATTATAGTGTATTCCACAAGGGCCACCACGTCAGAGGGTGAGCACCCTGGGGTTTTTCCCAGGAACGAATCGTACTCTAGCAGGCGCATGCAAGTTTCTAGATGGGTACGCACAAGGTCTCTTCTTCCAAGACTCCGTAACCGGCCCCGCTGGACATGAAATCAGAGATGTCCACGTTTCCGGTTTTCCAAATGTGGAGGCAGCGGGCGTCAACCGATGGAAGGCTGCGCATGACGTCGTCCACGGCGACGAGCCTGGATCCACTCGTCCTGCCGACGACCATGATTCGATTTCCAGGGTGAAGAAACGGCCGCTCAATTTTGCCGTGGTACGTAATCACGAAGTTGCCCTTGCTCTTCCCCTGCTTCGGGCCATAGGCGGGATAGCGGACAACGGCAAGCTCAGCCGCAACGATCGTGACGGTATCTCCGATCGTCTGCGTTTCCAAGATGCGCCCGCCCAGTTGAATTTTTGCCGGCGGTGTAAGGGCCGGCGCTGTCTGCCACCGGGCAAAGTCAAAGGCAGGGTCAATTCCATCAACGACATGAGAGGGGAAGACGGCGGGTGCGCATCCGACGACGGCGAGCGAAGAGCACAATAAGACTTCAAGCCAAGGTTTCATAGAGGACGGCAGACGGTGTCGGTTCTATACAGCCTTCGAGAGTATACCCGGTTGAGAGCGTGCGGCTAAACTGCAGATTTCTATGTTCCCATTGACGTAAGACGTGTCCTACAGACTTCTAGAGCTCATGCACCTGAATTCCACTGCTACGGCTCAAAGCAAGGAGGGGAAACGAACCGTAATCTCACTCGTCACCATGCGCTCTCGTTGACAAATTGCGACCATTACGCTACTAGACAGTCATCTGCGCAGGTGCCGTCTCACACTCTCAGAGGAGTGCCATGGCTGAACTGGCCAAGCAAGATCACTCCATTTCGGAAGACACCCTGCACGGAGCCTTTCCCTTCATCAAGTCCAGGAAACGCGGCGAGCATGGGATCAGCCTGTCCGAGTCACGGCAGAAACCGCTGTCTCCGCTTGGAATTCCCCATCGTACGTTTCCATCAGCGCTCTTTCAGGACCTGACAAAAGCCGAAATGCAGCGTGTGCTCGAAATCCTGCATTACGCGGCCGAAGCCACAACGGGAGACGACGTTTACTATCTGCTCCAACTCCTACAGAGAGCCGTGGCTTGTTCGCGAGTCATCGGTGGCGTCGCTCAATTGAATACGAAAGGCGGATTTAAAGAATTCAACAGCGTGATTAATGTCAGCTACTCGAACGACTGGCTGTACACCTATGGGAACCGACAATATGCGACGGTCGACCCCGTGTTACAAGCACTGTTGTCCTCCTTCGAAACGCAAACATGGGACCAGACGTATAAGAAGACGAGTACACCAAGCCAATGTGAATTCATTGAAGAGGCGCGTTCCTACGGCCTCACGAACGGAATGACGACAGGCTTGTTGGAACACAGCCGAAGATTTGCGAGTTTTTTTTCATTCGCCGGAGGGGATCCAGGTGACGTGCACCGGTACAAGGGCCTGGTCGAGTACCTGATTCCATATCTCCATCGTGTGCTGATTGCCAATATTCATACGCCGCTTCCCAATCGGGTCAAGGGGTTGTCTCGGCGTGAAACCTCAGTGCTGATGTGGATGAAACAAGGCAAGACCAACTGGGAAATCTCCCGTATTCTGGGAGTCAGCGAACGTACCGTGCGCTTCCACGTGGAAGGCATTTTTGTGAAGCTGGACGTCAGCTCCCGGACACAAGCGGTCGCGTGTGCGATGGAACAAGGTCTGTTCGCCGACGAGTAGGCGTCTCTCCTCTCTCAGGCAGCCACCAGCCTGCCAGCGTCTTCCTCTTGAAGTGCGTCACACTTGGGATCTCGTGCAAGGAACACACTTTTCTCGAATGACAGAGAGCCATCGATGGCATGCATCCAACGAAAAAACGCCGGCTGTTTCATGGGACACGTATCATGGAATTGTTTCCAGTCTAGGACCGCGGCGATCGAAAGCGCTCCGGCCGGCGGAAGAGAGACGGCCGGGCTGACCGGTTCACACGTAAATCCCATCCCGCGAAGCACCCGCAAAAATCGCTTTTCTACCACCATGTAAAGAAATCGGATCTCGTTCTGCATCGACCATTGATAGACCCCTTTGAACAGAACCTGCATCAAGCGGATCGATAATCCTCGGTCGGTCAGAGTGGGATCAATCGCCAATCTCGTGATCTCCGCAGTGTCGCGCTCCCTCCGAACCTCGCAATTCGGCAAAAGGCACGGCCTGAATTCGCTTTCGAGCATAAATGGGGCCGGAGGAGTCACCATCCGAAAAACACCCCTGAGCGTTTCTGCGTGGTCGAAGAGCCCGACGGACGTTGCAAAGACGTCGTATGAATCCACCTCGATCCCATCGTCACTCTTGTCGACCCATTGAAGGCGCTCGGCAAACACCTGGTGCCGCAAACGGTATGAAGCGCTTAAATCCTCCTTGCTCACCAGCGTTCTCACGTGTAGCCCGTCTTCACAACATACGACCGGACGCGTTTCGTCCATCAGCGGCATACCGCCTCCTTCTGTTGGCGTGAGATCGACCTTCCAGGGGAGACGAAATGCAACAATTTCTACACAACAGTCACCTGGCCATTCCGCCAGGTGAAGGTCATCGCGGAGTGGAGTACAAGTCACTCGGCGCGTCCGTGACGTCTCATCGAAAGAGCGTTGAAACGATGAGAAACCAGTTCCGATTCCGAATCATCGATGGATTGCCTGCCGGCGCCGAAAAGGCGGCGAGCAGCGATCCGGCGTCGTCTTGCGCGGGCCGTTCAGCCGCCAATCAATTGCTCGATCATCTCGCGGATGATGTCATGGAAAACCCTATGTCACTCGTAATGGAGGGCTTTCAGGCCCGCGTCAATGCGTTGCTGCAAGATCGAGCCCGGACGGGGCGTAAACTCCACGATGATGTGTTGCGGCCGCTGTTTACGATGAGTCTGAGCCTTCACGCCCATCGTCATACATCCACGAGCGGCTCCTTAGACTGGCAATGTGTTTGGGATGAATCGATCGCGACATTGAAGAAAGTCATCCGCGACACCAGGAAGCTTATCCGGGGATTGGAGGAAGCAGAAGCTCAAGAGTCTGACCTGATGTCGGAGTTTTACTCGATGATCAACGCCTATGAGGCGCTCGGAGGGCTCCAGATCGAGCTATACATCGAATCCCATACGCTCAATCTCCTGACACAGGAAGAGAAACGCGAACTGCTCACGATCACGAGAGAAGCGTTGAACAACTGCATCCGTCATGCGCAAGCGACCCGTGCCACGGTTAAGCTGCATCAGTCAAAATCACGGGTGTGTTTGGCCATATTGGATAACGGCATTGGTTTTAGCTCAACCGAAACGCAGTCGCGCGGCTATGGTCTTTCCCATATGGAAAACCGGGCACGACGGCTCGGCGGAAAGTTACACGTACGTTCTCAAAAGGGGCGAGGGACGACGATTATTGCTGAGTTTGCCCTGGAGCCGATGCTCGCGCCTCTACGACCATGAGATATTCATGCTCAAGTGGGACGCAGGAACCTGGGATGGGCTTAGAGCCAACACAGCAATGCAGCAAGGAGATCCGGATGAAGTCACGGAAACATCCTCGGTATCGCGTCGAATACTGCGGGTCATTTTCAGGAGAACGGCGACGGGCGCCCGGTGTGATTCTTGATCTTTCATCGAGCGGCTGCCGTGCCCGCAGCGACAGTCCTCCCAGCATCGGTGAACGTTTACGGGTGCTGATCGATGCTCCTCGATACGAGACCCCTATCCAGGTCATGCGTGCTGTGGTCCGGTGGTCAAACGGTCAAGAATTCGGCATAGAGTTTACGCAGGTGGAATTGCATGACGAACAACGCTTGAATCAACTCATGCGCCAAATGGCCGCGGATCGCGCCTTGCGCACGCTCGAAGGATCCCAGGCGAAAGCCCGTTACAGAGCACACTCGCGGGGAGGCTCCGACGAGGTTCGCGGCGTTGTGAACGAACCGAATGAGGCTGGCGGCGATTGTTAAGCCGCTGAAGATCTAATGAGACTGCGCAGATATGGCCGGATCGCGGTTGAACTGTCTGCTTCGATCTCCGGAGGCTCGTCACGAGCCCAAGGCGTCATTCTGGATATTTCTTTAACGGGTTGCCGGGCCCAAAGCAGCCTCGCCGTGAAGAAGGATGATTTCGTAGGCGTGCTGATCGACGTGCCGGGACATGAGAATCCTATCTACGTGACCCAAGCGGCGATTAAATGGGCGAACGCCCAGGAATTCGGCATGGAGTTTCTGCAGATGGAATTGAATGACCGGCAGCGACTGCAGGAAATCGTACAGAAGCAGGCCGGAAACAGATAAGCCTTAATTCAAGTGATCATTACCTCTCTCCGCACCTCGACCTCGTTAACAGGCGGTTAGGGTCGGCGCACCTCCCGGGGCGTTTCCCAGGTTTGTCACCGAAGCTCCATCTATAGAATACGTTCACTAGATTGCTTGGTTTGGCTCTCCCAGGCTGTTCCCGCCTGCGGCATCGGCATTGCGGCTCCGCACCAATGGCAAGGCGAGACGAGAGTTCTATGCGTCGGGCTGCGGTGCTCGGGTGATGATGCAATCAGCCAGTGACGATTGCGGTGGGATGCGCTATCCGCGACTGGCAAGATCCGTCGGACGTCGTGTGGCGAGGCCGCATCGAGATGCCGT
>JBKPSD010000177.1:0-3091 GCA_046734935.1 Nitrospirota bacterium | reverse complement strand
CAAAATTCCTCCAAATCTAGGGCCTGGTTATGCTCTATGCTTTATATGTACTCCCAAGACCCGGGGCAGCACCTAGTATGGACCGTTGAGCCCTGACCCTAGTCTAGTAATAGTTAGACACCAAAATCCAACAAGGGAGGGTGTATGTCACATGTTGAAAAAAGCATTGACATAAATGTGCCGGTAAGGACCGCTTACAACCAGTGGACGCAGTTCGAAGAATTCCCCAAGTTTATGGAAGGTGTGAAGCAAGTGCAGCAACTGGATGACAAGCATCTACGATGGAAGGCAGAAATTGGCGGGAAAGAGAAAGAGTGGAATGCAGAAATCGTCGAACAAATTCCCGATCAACGTATTGCATGGCGAAGTACCGCTGGCGCTATGACCGCAGGAGTGGTCACCTTCCAAGCCTTGTCTGACGCTTCTTCGAAAGTAAATGTCCAGGTTGAATACGATCCTCAAGGTTTCGTCGAAAACGTGGGGGACGCGGTGGGCGTGGTCAGTCAACGGGTGGAAGGCGATTTAAATCGATTCAAACAGTACATCGAAAGCCGGGGAAGGGAAACCGGTGCTTGGAGAGGGAGCATATAGGACGAATCATAGGTTGACCACTTACCTTTTTGCCGAATGAGGTGTCTCCATGACGCATCGAATGATGACATGCCTTTTTGTAATTGCCGTGTTGGGAGCTGTCAATTCTCCCACAGTTGCCGGCGCCGCAGATGGTATAGCTAAAGGTGAGGCCTCAGACGAAAAGGGCCAACAGGGCCTCGGGCTTCAGCCGGAGGGCCAATCCTCAAATGTCATTAAAGGCGGACCCGACATTGTGGAAGGTAAAATAACAAACATTCAAGGGGAACAGTTTTCTATTAAAGGGAACCGTGGGCAAGACATCACCCTTCGTGTGACGAAAGACACCAACAAAGTCTGCGCGAAAGGCCAAGGCACTCAGTTCTCGACGGGACAAGAGAGTGAAAAAGAGCACCAAGAAATCGCTCCCACTGCCGCTATGGAAAGGCAGGGTGGGAAAGGCGGGCAACTGTCTGAGCAGGAGATGATGCAGCGGTCGCGCGAAGGTAGTTCCCAAAAGGAGACGGGTGCATTATCGAAAGACCCCAGTAAACTGAAAGATGTGGTCGGCACTACCGATCCAAAAGCCAAAGAGGACGTTGCTAAGGGCTCGGGCTTTGTGGTTGGCGGAAAGGACTGTGGCTTCAAAGCGGGAGATCAAGTTCGAGTGGAAGCGTCCGATATGGGGACAGCCACGACCATTACTCAGCTGTCACAGAGCTCCGGGGGATAGACAAGCCTGAAATCCCACCTTGGTTTGGGGGGAAGCCTTCGGCACTCGGGGGGCTTCCCACCCATACAACGTTTAGCTGTATGCTTCTGAATGGAGCCGATGATATAGCCCAGGGTGGAACTGGATCTAGATCACTCCATAAACCTAGCTTGGCTGCTTTTGCCTCTTGCTATCCTTCAGTACGCTTCCGATACCACCAGCACCAGCCCTCTCTTACTAGTTGCTGCTTGAGGTCCGTGCCGTCCAGTAAGACCACCTCTGCAATGGTACGGCCATACTTATCGTCCCCACGCAAAACGACGAACTTCGATTCGCTTGCGCTGGCCTGCAGGGAAAGTCTGCAGCCGTAGCTCTGCTGTTACTTTTGCGCGGGGCAGCGATGCTTCATGCCTACAAATCGGAAGTTGAGAAATCGGAGCTAATCGAGTGGCGGATTGCGACGAATTGATTTGCGTCTTGTGCAGGGAAGAACACTCATAAATGAAGCACTATTCCTGTCGATCGCCATCCTCATCATTGTGCTTGTTGTCCTGTGGCCACCAAGACGTCCACAGTCCTAAAGGAATCAGTCAGGGCTCCACTTTGTGTCGTTGGCCGTGGCTTCGTCCCGACGCTAGGCAGCGGGGCCCGTGACTCATGAGAAAGTCAAGGCACCGCGGGCAATAGACGTGCTTCAAATGGCAGCTGATTGGATCAGTGCCTGTAGTGTCTCGATACGTTTTCTTCGTCATCCAGCCGCCTGTTTCCGCATGCACTAGGCGGCACTCGAGACACACCAGCAAGACCGGCGTCGCTGCTTGATGGTAAGCGGACATACAAGCCTCTCCCCGCTTATGTCCCGAGGGCCAAACGTTGGACGGTCTCCCAAAAGCACAACAGGCAATCTGCAATCTTAGGCTGCTTTCAGGTGAGAGGATCGGCTCGGCATATTCCGGCGTTTCCACTCCATGTATGTCATTTGAAGCAAGGCAAGATAGTTTTCAAGAGAGAGCCGGTCCAAGTCGTTAAGAGTGAGATCCGATTCCATCACCTCCCGGAAATTCTGAATGGCCATGTAAAGCTGCTGAAGTTCAGGTGTGTCCGTGGAAGCAAACATACAACTACGTAGCGTATCTCTACGTAGCTGTCTATCAGCGATGGCCTACAAGTGTGTCCGAAAGCGTGGTGGATTGTGATTGGATTGCAGCCGCTAGTCAGAAACGCGCATCACCAACGGCATTTCGATTATGTGGAGCGCGCTATGAACCTAACCCAACAAGAACCAAAAAAGCATACGTCCCGAGGTGTGGCGTAAGGGCCTGACCCTATCTAAGCTCCGGGGTAATGACATACCATCACCCGCTGTGTTACGGTTGTTTCGTCGTCGTACGGGCCTCGCGACGAAGCTGGTTTGATAGAGGAAGGTTCCCAATTGCCTTGGTCGAGAATCTTGTCGTCGCCGCATTACCCGCGTCTTCGGCCCGCTCCTTCCTCCACTCCTCGAGGTCAGGACAATGTCACATTTATAAGGAGGAACCCCACATGGGTTCGAAGCTTTACGTGGGTGGGTTGCCCTATTCGGCAACCGAGCAGCAATTGACCGATTTGTTCGGAGCACACGGCACGGTCGTTTCAGCGAAAATCATCGCAGATAAGTTCACGGGACAGTCCCGCGGATTTGGTTTCGTGGAGATGTCCTCGGATGCTGAGGCGAAGGCGGCGATCACGGCGCTCAATGGCTCGGACATGGGTGGCCGCTCGTTAACGGTCAATGAAGCGAAGCCGATGGAGCAGCGTTCCGGCGGCAGT
>JBKPSD010000176.1:0-6439 GCA_046734935.1 Nitrospirota bacterium | reverse complement strand
CTCGTCGCTCAACACGCTGATGCCGATGTCGCGGGCGTTTTGAACGTTGGAGGCAAACACATTCTGGACGATCATGTTGTCTGCAAAGCTCGACGTGGCGATCGGGCTGATGAGCGCGCGATTGAACCAGACCTTTTGTTGACCGACTTGAATGTTGGCCCAGGGGATGTGCCAGGATGACACATACGCGTCCAACAGTCCGGCCTTTCCGTTGCTGCCTTCCTGATTGGACGGCGTTGAATCCATCTGCAATGAGACGTTGTATCGAAAATTGGGATCAAAGGCATAACCCATGAATTGAAGGCGCGCGCGAGGAATCAAAAACTGGCTCGAATCGGATTGCCGCCTGAACGCTCGAAATTCCACCTGACCTCCCAGGATTTCCTCATTCCGTGAGTCGCCGATGGATCCCCATGCCTTATTGTAGGTGCTGTACGTGTAGCGTGATTGCACCAGCAGCCGCATTTTCAGAAAGAACTTGTCACCGACACGGATGTTTAAGCCGTTGTTGACATCAATATTGAAATTCGGCTTCGCAAGTCGTTCCTTCGTTTCCAACGTGCGAAGACCTTTATTGTATTCATCCTCGGTAATGAGGCCTTTGAGGTACAGATACTTGAGCCCGGGATCTTCGCCCGAGTAGTACTCCCACTTGCCCTCTTTTTTGACAAACTGTCCCTCTTCGACCGCCAGTGCGCGGTGCGGGTGAGCCAGCACCGCAATGGCGCCAATGACGAGAATGAACACACCGGAAATTCTCATGTCGCAATTCCTCCGTGACATGGAAACTTCCGGTGGTCCGGTCAGTTCGCCGCATAAGTTGTGGGCCCGTGTTACCAGCCTTCAGCGTTCTGATAGGCGGCAATTCGTCTCTTAAATATCCGCGTCCATTGCCAGGTCATCCGGCCAGGGGCGCGCGGCGTGCCGGTTCCAATTCGACACGCACTTTTTCTCTCCGCTCAATCTGGACGATTTTCGAATCGTGCACGGTGATTTCGACCGAGCCGAACCGCAGGTCTTTCAACGCCTGCAGAATCGTCTGTTCGAGTCGCGATCCGTTCTGATTCCACATAGAAGTCTCCTTGTTTCGCGCTCTACAGCACTGCCTGAAGTATATCTACAGTATTCCCATCGAGATTATGATGTAATGTATAACTATCATTATCTACTTTGTCAACAATATTTGTTTGTAATCATCCAGGACGATTCATTCTGATTCAGCGCCTTGAAATGCACGAAGCAAGTATACTTGACGAAAAGCAATTATAAATGATATCCAATCCCCATTATGTCCAAGACGGACACGACTAACCCGGCTCCCTTATTCCAAAACAGGCTCAAGAAAGTGCGGGTGGCCAAAGGGCTTTCGCAAGGGGAACTGGCCGCAAAGTCGGGCATCACGCGACAAGCGGTTTCCGCGATTGAAGCCGAAATCTACCTTCCGAGCACCGCGGTTGCCTTGAAGCTTGCGTCCGTGCTCGCTTGTCGTGTGGAAGACCTCTTCAGTCTCGCCGAGTCCGAGGAAGTAATCGAAGGCTTATTTATCGGAACCCCGCCCGTCGAGAACCAGTCCATTCCGCTTCGCGTGAAAGTTGCGAGGGTAGGGAGCAAGACCATCGTGCGTCCGGTGTCAGGCGTTGGCGACGTACTGTCGTATACCGTGCCGGCTGACGGCTATGTGATCGGTACGAGGGAGGAACGCTCCCAGAGCAAGGCGCTGGTGCGCTTATCCCGTGACTCAAAAGCGGTCGAGCAGGAGATTTCTGTCGCAGGCTGCGATCCCGCAATCTTTCTTGCCGGAGAACACCTCCGCCGCCAGAAAGAGGGCGCTTCGGTGATCGGCTGGACGATGGGCAGCATGGCGGCGCTGCAAGCACTACAACGCGGCGAAGTGCACGTCGCGGGACTTCATCTGTTTGATCCTACGACCGGCGAGTCCAATCTGCCGTTTCTCAAACGTACGCTCAAAGGGACGGCCTATGACGTGGTGACCTTCGCGACCTGGGAGGAAGGGTTTCTCGTTCGACCCGGAAATCCAAAAGGAATCCGTTCGGCTTCGGAGCTTGCCGAACGGCACGTCACGCTCATCAATCGTGAGGAGGGATCAGGAGCGAGGCTCCTGCTCGATCAACGACTGCGCGCCGCACGGATCGATGCGGCGCATATTCGCGGCTACGCGAGCACCGTGCCGTCGCATTTCGACGTGGCGCGGACCATTGCCGGCGGCCAAGCCGACGTGGGTATCGGCATTCGATCGGCGGCCCAGCTGTTTGGACTGGATTTTGTGCCCCTTCAAGCCGCCCGCTACGATCTCGTCGTTCCGACGGCATACCGTAGCTCCCACCCAACCCTCTCACATCTGTTTGACACGCTCGTCAGCCGCCCCTTTCGAAACGAAATCGAAGCATTGGGGGGTTATGACACTCGAGACACCGGCAAGCTGCATTCACTTCGGTAAGGAGATAAGGATGATCCTGTGGCGTCGGCTCGTCACGTTCAGCGCCTTGTATCTGACGCTCGGTTTCTCGCCGGCAGTCGCGATGGAGCAACTGCTCATCGCAACTTCCCCAAGTATGCGAATTGCCGTCGAGGCGCTGGGCCGTCAGTTTGAGAAAACGCATCCCGACGTTCGCGTACGCCTCTTCTTCGACTCCGGCCTCGACATTCGGCGAACCATTGCCGGCATGGAGAACAGCCCCATCGGCCAGTACTTCATCGGTTCCGGTCCCATTCATCTCGTCGCGCCCGGAGGCGATGAGCTCATCACTCGCCTTGAATGGAGATATTACGTCCTGCCCGGCACGAAACGGCCGTACGCCGAGGTGCCGTTGGTGATGGTCGTGCCCGAGTCCCTTGTCGATGCGCCCACTTCCTTCGAAGCGTTGGGCAGGAACGAGACGTTGCGGATCGCAGTAGGCGATCCCGAAGTGACCACCCTCGGGCAGAAGACCAAACAACTCCTCACGACCTTAGGACTATGGGGGCAGGTGGGGGATCGATTGGATAAGGCGAGCGATACTCGCTCCGTGTTGGATCATCTTCTCAATGGCCGGGCCGACGTCGGCATTGTGTTTGGACCCGACGCCGTCCAGGAAAGTCAACGCATACGGATCGTGGCTGTCTCCGAGCGCGGTACGTTCCCGCCGATCATTCATTCCATGGCGATGGAGCGCTATTGTCCCAATCGCGCACTCTGCGAGGAGTTTCTTACCTTCATTCAATCGGCAGAAGCTCAGACAGAACTCAAGCGGCTTGGGTACGCATCGCCTCAAGAAATCCGGTCGAGCAAAAAGGATTAATACGCGCACCGTCATTCGAGAGGAGGAGTGTGATGTGTAGTCGGAGAGGGTTGTTGCCGGTCTATGCTGTGCTTGTATCGTTGTGGTTCTTTGCCGCGGCCACAACCGGGTGTGCGCGACTGCCGTACACGACGTCGGTCGTCCACGAAGACCGTCGTGTCATCGTTTCGCTTCAACGCGACCCAGACGCAGTTCCCTACACACATCCGGTCCAATTGAACGCCGATGAGCTCTCCGCCGTGCTCGCAGGCTTCTCCTTCCGTGAAAAACAGCGATTGCCGCTCCGATGGTTCGCTGAGGAAGTACCGCCGAAGAAACTTCTACGTTCGGATGAAATGGAAGCCGTGGTTCCCTTTCTGGTCGAGGGGCTCGCCAAGGCAGCTCCCGACGAGCGAGTCTACTTTCAAGTGCTCGCTCCGGGGATGAATCCCGCCGCTGAACGTGACACGACCGCCGGCTGGATCGCGGTGAGAGAGCCTTTCCTGCACGTAGTGCTCGAGCATTATCACGCACAGTTTCCAATTCGAAAATCAGAACAGTGGGACCTTCGTTATCCCGCCACTCCTCCTGAGCCGAAAACCTACCTGTTGTACTTCGAGCCGGGACGGTTTTGGGAAACAGATCCGACAACCAAACGACAGGCCGTCCAGTTCCGTGAATTTCTAAAGACGGCGATTCCTGCCTCCCGGCAGTAGACACCTGAATACATACGTTCATGGGACTTCGAAACCCTTACTCATTCATATCCTATTTTTTGTCGCGGAGGGATTATGGGACTCGCAAGCCGCCTTCGTTGGATTTTGCAACCATCCTGGCCGAAAACCGGCAGCCTCGTCTTGATCATGGGTTTCTTTCACATGATGCCGGCGTTTCCGGCACACGCGGTGGATTCCGGAAGGCTCATCGAAAAAGACGGACAATACGTGTTCGTCGAAAGCATGGATCCGGCGACGCGCCTTCTGCTCGAGCGTTCCTACGAGAAAGGGATCATCACCCAGGAGGAACGGGACAAGGCCATCAAAGAATCCGAAACGCGCGCCTATCTCATGCAGCCCAGTTTCAAGCTCTGGTATGACCGGGGTTTCAATTTTTCGATGAACGACAACGCGTTTCTTCTCAAGATTCGAGGACGCATGCAACTTCGGGAGTCTACTCGGTGGAGAAACGACGCCTGGCGCAATCCGGGCGATGCCAAGAACTTTCCCGAGTTGCTCGGTGTGTTTGGTGACTACCGTGCCAACCGGTCGGAGGATTTTGCAACCCAGTTCAATTTACGAAGGGCCAGATTGATGTTCCTGGGACATGCTCTCAGTCCGGACTTCAAGTACTTTCTTCAGATCGGATTCGAAACAGCCGAAAACGCGCAGACCCCGGGGTCAGCTAATCTCTTGGACTACTATGTGCTCAGTACACATTTCCCTCTGTTTAACGTGCAACTCGGTCAATACAAAGTCTATTTCAACCGCTCGCAGATCAACAACACCGCCTCCATGCAATTCGCCGAACGCGCGCCTGTACAAGATGCCTTCACCGCGAGCGGGCTCAACAGGCGGGATATCGGTCTCACGATCATGAACGACGACGAGATTTATCCGGTCAATTATTATTTGGGACTCTTCAACGGCGCTGGGCCGCTGTTCAACCGGTACGGCAGCTATGACAGCGAGGAAGCGACGGCGGGTTGTCCCGGCGGACAGACAGGCGGCAATCCGTTTCCCTCGCCGGCCGGGTGTCCCGCAAATTCACGCAATCTCAACGCCAATTTTCGCAACGAGATCGACAAGCTGATGTATGCCGGGCGTCTGCAGTGGAACATTTTGGGAAGGCCGGGTTATGGCGAAGGGGATTTGGTCTATTCCGAAGCGCCGGAGATGGCGGTGGGCGGCGGCCTGGCCTACAACCCCGGCATCAACACGAGCACCGACAATGCGTTTGTGGGCATTGACTTGGCCAATCTAAATTTCCGCAGGCAGTTGGCAACGTTCGGTAACGGACGCCAGTTAGGTTGGGGCGTCGTCGATTACACGACCTACGCCTTCGACGGCGTCTTCAAGTACCGTGGCTTCTCCTTGCAGGGCGAATGGTACTTCAAGAATATCGACCGCAAATTTAAAGGTGCCCCCTGTTTGCAATTCAACGCGGCCGGCGCCTGTACCGCTGTGACGCCTCAGCTGTTAGGGAACGCAACCGGCTGGTACGTGCAGTCTGGCTATTACCTCATTCCACGTCATTTGGAGGTGGCCGCCCGCTATTCCTATTGGGACCCGGACACGAATGCCTCAAACGACTTGATCCGGGAGGTGGACGCGTCGATCAATTGGTTTCCGTTCGGGACCTACGATTATCAACTCATGGTAACGTACTCCAACATGGCCATGGGGACGGGTGGGTATGCCATCGGCCGCAGCGCGCCTCTGCCCACCCAGCCTCCGGGAGCCGTAAACCCGTCGGGCACCGTCCCTCTCGACGCGAGGGGAGGGACTCTAATTGAAAATCTGATCCGCGTGCAGCTGCAGATCTTTTTCTGAGTCGGGGAGTCGAAGCCATGATGCGAAAAACTGATTCAATACAATTGTTCGATCGAACCATTGGAACCGCTGGGGGAGTGGAGAGTGGCAGCACTTCTGCCGGCGGCACCATGATCAATTGGGTGAGGGGACTCATCCATTCCCAATATGCGGGACTCGTTCGCGCCGGTGTTCGGATCAAGGTCGGTGCACGGACTGATCTCCGCGTCAGGTGGGCGAGGAAAGAAGAATCCGGGTTCGTCGTCGGCCAGCCGGTTGTCGCCATGATTCCGGCGACGGCCGTGCGTCTGGAAAGCGGTATGTTGCCGCCGGAGCAGACAACGTTGGAATCGCTGGGTTGGACGCATCGTCTTGATCCAGCATCTGGAAGCACAAGTCGTGTATACGGTAAAGGTGCACGGCGAGGAATGGACGCTGAAGAGCCTGGGGCCGGTCCTTGGCGCGCAAGAACCGAGTAGAGCCTGGGATGTCGTGAATGTGGTGGTCGATCCGCAGGTGGTGGAGCTTTCGATTGCCGCCTCTTGTTTGGTGAGACTTACATAAGGAAGGACGTTTCGATGAGCATGCTGAAATCATACGTTGGGAGTCTATGTCTCATACTAGCTGCAGGGC
>JBKPSD010000175.1:0-18024 GCA_046734935.1 Nitrospirota bacterium | reverse complement strand
TGTCCGGCCTGCGCGCACATTGCGATCGTATAGCAGGACGTCCCCCCGCGAATGATTTTGAGTGACAGATTGGCTTGATGGCAATGCACGCCCACGAACATGCAGCAATCGATTTTGTTGTGCCAGATGGTCAGATTCGGGTGGTTGGGATTGATCTCAACTTCCGGATTGATCTTGGGATATTTCGGCCGGTAGTCCGGCATGGGAATCAGCATCGCCTTTTGGCCCGGCTGCACGCATTCCTTCAGCGTGTTGTAGAGGTGACGGATGGCGGTGGCCTTCTTTGCCGCCTTTTCGTTCCAGGCCCACAGCACCAAGGGACCCGGGAAGATCGTCGGGACTTTGGCCATCAAGAATTGACGCGCGGCTTCCTCGTATGCCTTCTCTTCGGAGACGATGACCCCATTGATGTGCGCTTCTCCAGGGTTCGGGAGATACACACCCATCGAAGCTGCGGCAGGAGGAAGGAAATGTTCGGGCCCAGGGAGCACGCGATATTGACTCATTGCAACCTTACTCCGGCATATGGGGTTAACGGGTGAGAGCGGTCAGAGTCCAGCGCATCGACCTGCACAATCTAAGCTTTTTCGCGGGATCTCTGCAACCTCGCAGAAGGCCCAACATGCGGAAATAATGGGCTACTGGACGAGATCGGCTTAGGCCTTTTGCCCACCCTCTGCCCATGATGTCGGCAACCCGCTATTCGCCCGATATCACGGCAATTTTTTTCATTATAGGAGCGGCCGTTCTTCGAAGTCAAACAGACTTCCGTAGGGGATGGCGAGCAATCCGCGAGGCCCTACGGGAAAATTCCGTGAAATAACAGGAGCTTAATCCGGCACTGGCAATTACGGGAGTTGTTCGCAGGCCTCGATGGACCCGAGCACGCAAGCCTGCTCGAAATCGTCTTTGGCCAAGCGCCCTTGTAGCCGATTTCTATACAAATTCGCGCGCGTGATCAGGGCTTCCACATTGGTCGGATCGAACTTGATCACCGTCGACAGGTCTTGGAGGGCCTGCTCCGAACGGTTGAGTTTGAGCAGGAGGTCGCTCCGGAGCAGATAGGCTTCTTTCTGCTCGGGTAACCAGCTTTCCGCCGTCTTCCCGTCCAGCAGTTTTGTCAAAGTCTCCAGCGACTGGTTCCACTGCTTCGCTTTAGCCTGGCGTCGCGCCTGGGTGGTATAAAGGCCGATCAGCCGTTGGCGTGCAATATCAAAAAAAGGATCAAGCCCCATCGCTCGTTCGTAGCAGAGGGCTGCATCGTCCGTTCGCTTGAGCCAGGTCTGGACGTCGCCTTTGCCTATCCAGGCCCATGGATTCTTGCCGTCCAATTGCGCCGCTTGATCAAAATCCGACCGGGCTTTGTCGATGTAATCCGAATAACTGCTCGTCGCACTGTGCTTGGAATACGCAATGGAGACCAGGCGCAGATACGCTTGGCCTCTGACGATCAATGGTTCGGCGGATTGCGGATCCAACTGGGCGGCGTCTGACGCCAGCTGGATCTTCTTCCAGAGGTCGGGAGTTTGAAATGCAGTCTCAAGCTGCTGTTTCGCGCGCGACATCGGCTCGCCTTTTCCATTGGGTTCGATCGCGAGCATCCTGACGCCCGTGGGCTCCTGCTGAATTTCTCGAAGCTGAGCGCGTAGGTGCTGGTTTTCCTGTTGAAGCTCTCGAAAATGTCTGGCCATCTGCGCCTCAGATTGAAGCCGTCGCACTGCATCCGCTAGGTTTTGAAGGTCGACATTCGCGCGGATGCGCATGAAGAACACCGGCCGGTCGTTCTCGAACGATCGGCGTGAATCGAGGATTTCGGTTTCAGTGACCGCGGCTGCGATGGTCCGGATCTGCCAAGATGTGTTACGAACCGTCCGCCCTTGCCACTCCCTTTCCAGGTCGTAAAACGTCGACTCGAGGTAGACACCCGCTTCCTCCACTGCGCGGCGCTGCGCGCGCTGGAGTACTTTTTCTTCAGCACTGGCGAGCGTATCTCCGTCAGCCATTACATACTGGGCTTCGGCGATCACAGTTTTAGTCGTTGCGGCAAATGCGGCAGGTCCGAAAGCAATGAAGGCAGCCATCACGAAGCCCAGTCGGCGCCGAGCATGCATGTGTACAACTATACCGCCGGTTTCAGGGGCCGGCAACGCACCAGAAGAGGGAGCGACAGGCGGGTGCCGAGAGGGTGATCTTGACTATAAACGTTTGATTTTACGGCTCGGTCTGCTTGGGGAAGACTTGGCTAAAGGGATGAACTTCAACCCGTTCGAAGACGCCGTGAACCGTATAGGGATCTTCCCTGGCGAACTTTTGGGCTTCTTCGAGCGAGTCCGCCTCTATCACAATGAGACTACCGGCTTTGTCGGTGAGGGGTCCCGCCAGTACGACACGACCGGCTCGATCGAGTGGTTCCATGTTGGCCAAGTGCGCGGGCCGGTGGATTTTCCGTTTGGCTTCGCCGTCGGCCCCATCGAATCCAATGATGACGAATTTCATGGAGCAGCTAGACGGAGCCCTCGAGCGGACAACGGTCTTTGTAGCCGGTCGTGGTTTCGTGCCACCATTTGATTTCCGGTTCGCCGTATTTCCAACAGAGAAAGACGACCCGGCCGTCGCGAAGATGCGGGAAGTCGCAAAGGCCGAGATCCACATCCTTCACGAGAATGCCCATTTCCTGGATCGCTTGGAGGTTTGAGCTGATCTGCTGCAGGCTGCTAATGTACAGAGGACCGGCCGAACTGCCGCCTCCATATTCGGCGCGCGCACTTGCCCGCCGAATATCGTCCTTTGTGCGAGCCAAGACCGCTTTGGCCTGGCGCACGGAGGCTATGCGCGTGTTCAACTGTGGAATGAGGTGGTTCGCTTCGGATAAAGTAAATAGCCGTTCGTGTTCATGATCTTCATCACGGCCCATCGTCGTTTCCTCCCGCCTGGGTGTAACATACCCTTTCGAGCGGCTGCAACCGCGGGCGCACGGCTGACGATGCGTTTACGGCCGGGATGCGACGAGTCGGCGAAATCCCACACCGGTGTTGACAATGATCAACTTGCGGGGTATGCTTCAGACGTAACGTTCCAGATCGAGTCGAGTCTGCGTTCTCTCCACACAAAAGACTTCCGAGGCAGCTTCGAACCACATGACAGCACACAGGGATGAGTTTGGGTTTGCTTGCAGTTGACGGCGCATTCACTAAATGAAGAACGGACACGTCCTTCAGAGCACATCCCCTCTAGCAAACACACAATAGCCCAACTCTACCGAACGGTTGTTACGCATCGTTTCAATGGTTGATCATCTTCCGCGTCGAAACTCGTCTATGACCATCAGCTCCGAGCTTGAGGATACGTATGGCACAAACTAAGGGAGAGGTTATGCATCTGGCTGAATTGAAGCAAAAAACGATTGCCGACTTGAATGACGTCGCGCGTGATCTCAAGATCGAAGGAGCGGCGAATCTCCGAAAACAGGAACTGATCTTCGCCATTTTACAGGCGCAGACGGAGAAAAATGGCGTCGTCTTCGGAGAGGGCGTCTTGGAAACCCTGCCTGACGGGTTCGGCTTTCTCCGGGCTCCCGACTCGAACTATCTGCCTGGTCCCGATGACATCTACATTTCACCGTCCCAGATTCGCCGCTTCAATCTCCGTACGGGGGACATCGTGTCGGGGCAGATCCGGCCGCCCAAGGAAAGTGAACGCTACTTTGCGCTTTTGAAGGTTGAAAAGGTCAACTTCGAAGACCCCGAGGTCGCCCGCGACAAGATCCTGTTCGACAACCTCACCCCTTTGTATCCGGAAGAGCGCATCCAATTGGAGTTCGACCGAGAGGAATATTGCACCCGGGTCATGGACCTGACGACACCGATCGGCAAAGGCCAACGCGGATTGATCGTGGCAGCGCCGCGAACGGGCAAGACGATGTTGTTGCAAGCCATCGCCCGGGCCATTCTCAAAAATCACAAGGAAGTTACGCTCATTGTGCTGCTGATCGACGAGCGGCCGGAAGAAGTCACCGACTGGCAACGGCAGGTCAAGGCCGAAGTCATCAGCTCGACGTTTGACGAACCGGCGCAGCGACACGCGCAAGTCGCCGAAATGGTGCTCGAGAAGGCGAAGCGGTTGGTTGAGCACAAAAAGGATGTCGTCATTCTTCTTGACAGCATTACCCGACTGGCTCGCGCCTACAATACCATTGCCCCGCCAAGCGGCAAAGTTCTGTCGGGCGGTCTCGACTCCAATGCTCTCCAGCGGCCGAAGCGGTTTTTCGGGGCCGCGCGGAACATCGAAAACGGCGGCAGCCTCACCATCATGGCAACCGCGTTGGTGGATACCGGCAGCCGAATGGACGATGTGATCTTCGAAGAATTTAAAGGCACGGGTAATATGGAAGTCCATCTCGACCGCCGCTTGGCCGACAAGCGGATCTTCCCCGCAATCGATATCAGTCAATCGGGCACGAGAAAGGAAGAGCTGTTGGTGGATAAAGACCGTCTCAACAAGATGTGGATTTTGCGGAAGGTCTTGAGTCCTCTGGGCACCATGGAAGCGATGGAATTCCTGATGGACAAGGTCCATGGCACGAAGACCAATCAGGAGTTTTTGCAATCGATGAATCGCTAACTTGTAACTTGCGCTCGAGACAGGGTAAAGTGACCCGCCTTCGAATAGGCGAAGGCTGAACGCGTTGCAGGAGTGCGAATCATGAAAAAGGGCATTCATCCGCTGTACCGGGAGGCGACGGTTCACTGCGCCTGCGGTAACAGCTACAAAACCAGATCCACCGTCGGAGACATCAACGTCGATATTTGCTCCAGCTGTCATCCGTTTTTTACAGGCACGCAGAAGATCGTCGATACCGAGGGACGGGTCGAACGGTTCAAGAAGAAATACGCGAAGAAGGGCAAGTAGTCGGCCTAAGTGACCATAAGAGAGACCCTGCTTCGCAGAGGCAGGGTCTCTTTTTTTTGTGTCCACAAGGCAGCGCGTCGAGGTGCGCATGGATGTCGGGCTGATGAAAAAATGGGAAGCGTCGGCCAGTCGCTACGAGGAGCTGACCAGCCAGCTCATGGATTCGTCCGTCATTAGCCAGCCGCCGCTGCTCGTGAAACTGACGAAGGAGCGCACCGAACTCGAACCGATCTCGGAGCTGTTTCACCGGTACCAGGAAATCGTCAAGCAGTTGGACGAGGCGGCGCATCTGCTGTCGGATCCTTCGGCGGGAGCAGAGCTGCACTCGCTGGCCAGCGACGAGGCGGCGCAGCTGGAGGCTGAACGGGAAGAGCTCGAACGACGCGTTCTGGAGCATCTGACTCCGAAAGATCCCCGGGACGAGAAAAATCTGTTTCTGGAGATCCGCGCCGGGACCGGCGGCGATGAGGCGGCATTGTTTGCCGGCGACCTTTTCCGCATGTATATGAAGTTTGCGGAGCGGCACAACCTGAAAGTCGATGTCGTTGAAACGTCGGAAACCGGCAAAGGAGGGTACAAGACGGTCATCGCCGTTATCGAGGGCAAGGGCGGCTATGGGTTGTTCAAGTACGAGAGCGGCGTTCATCGCGTTCAGCGGGTTCCGGTGACGGAGGCGTCGGGCCGGATTCATACCTCCACCGTCACCGTCGCGGTGATGCCCGAGGTCGATGAGGTCGACGTGCAGATTGATCCGAAGGATTTGCGAATCGATACGTTTTGTTCTTCCGGCGCCGGCGGTCAGAGCGTAAATACGACGTATTCAGCCGTCCGCATCACGCACCTCCCGACCGGTGTGGTCGTCTCCTGTCAGGATGAGCGGTCCCAGCTGAAAAACCGCACGAAGGCCATGCGGACGCTTCGCGCCAGGATCGTCGAGGCCGAACGCGAGAAACAGGAAGCGGAAATCGCACAGAGCCGCAAGGCCCAGGTTGGCACCGGCGATCGCAGCGAAAAAATCCGTACCTATAACTTCCCCCAAAATCGCGTGACGGACCATCGCGTCGGATTGACGTTGCATAAGCTGGATCAGGTGCTTGAAGGCGGTATGGACGAGTTTGTCGTTGCGTTACGCGCCCAGCGCGATCATGCAGCGGCTGCCGAGGAGACATGACACCGCGCACCGCCTCCGACCGCCGGCCCGATCAACACACGGTTGGATCGCTGATCATGCATGTTCAAGGAGAGCTTGCCGCCGCCGGCATCGAAGCGGCCGACCGGGAAGCCCGATGGCTCATTGAACATGCGCTGGGGCTGACCAGGTCGAGCGAGCTACTCGACGGCACCCGGCGGGTGAATGGCGACGGCATCGCGAAGGTGTATGCGTTATTGAGCCGGAGGGCGGCGCGTGAACCGCTCCAATATATTCTTGGAAGTCAGGAATTTTGCGGCCTCGAATTCGAGGTCAACACCAGCGTGCTTATTCCGCGTCCTGAAACGGAGCTGTTGCTGCAAGAGGTGATTCGCCGCCTGCCTCACAGTATTCAGCCGATCGTCGTGGACGTGGGGACCGGTTCCGGCTGTCTGGCGGTGACTCTCGCTCGAGCGCTGCCGAACGCAAGCATTGTTGCGACGGATCTTTCGGTTGAGGCCTTGGAAACCGCCAAACGCAACGCCCGCCGCCATGGCGTCGGAACAGCCGTTCGCTGGCTGCAGGGGGATTTGTTGGCGCCTCTCGCCGGTTCAGGGTACGAAGGCTTGGTGACGGCGATCGTGGCCAACCCTCCGTACATTCGGGAATCAGAGTGGAACGATCTGCAACCGGAGGTCGGCCGCTACGAACCGCGGCTCGCGCTGGTCGCCGGGACGAGAGGCATCGAAGTGCACGAACGGATCCTCGACCAGGCGGTTCTCTATCTCGCTCCGGGCGGAGTTCTAGCCATGGAGATGGGATTAGGCCAGAGCGGTGAAATCACCGAGCGGATCCAGCGCATGCCGGCCTACGAGTTGGCCGACGTTGTGCGCGATGAGGCGGGCATCAATCGCATCGTGATCGTCCAGCGGGCCGTATCCACGAGGGGCGGGCATGGATAAGATCGTCATCTCAGGCGGTATTCCACTTCATGGGGAAGTGGAGGTAAGCGGAGCAAAAAATTCCGCATTGCCGATTCTGGCCTCGACGATCCTCGGCGGCGGCCGATGCGTCATTAGAAACGTGCCGCGCGTCGTTGACGTCGTGACGATGGGCAAGTTGCTCGGGATTCTCGGCGCCGATGTCCATCACGAAGGCAATCGCGCGGTCATCAATGCAGACGTCATCCGGTCGACGCAGGCTCCATATGAACTGGTGAAAACGATGCGTGCTTCGGTTCTCGTCCTGGGGCCGCTGGTCGCGCGCTGGGGAGAAGCAGTGGTGTCATTGCCTGGCGGATGCGCGATTGGCTCTCGACCGGTGAATTTGCATTTAGCGGGGCTGGCCAAGCTGGGCGCCGAGGTATCGATCGAGCACGGTTACATCCGAGCCAAGGCCAAACGGTTGAAAGGGGCGCCGATCTATTGCGATGTTCCCACGGTGACAGGAACGGAAAATCTGATGATGGCTGCCTCACTGGCTCAAGGCACGACGGTGATCGAGAACGCTGCAAAAGAACCCGAAATTTCCGACTTGGCGGACTTCCTGAACAAGCGCGGCGCCCGCATCGCCGGCGCCGGAACGGACGTCATCACGATTGAGGGGGTCCGCGAATTACGGGGAGGGGATCACGAAGTGATTCCGGACCGTATTGAAGCGGGAACCTATGTCGTGGCCGCTGCGATCACGAAGGGAGCGGTATCCGTGGCTCGCTGCCGTCCAGACCACCTCGAACCGCTGGTAAACAAGCTTCGAGAAGCCGGCGCGACGATCACCGTCGAGAAAGAGCGAATTCTCATCGATGCGTCAAAGCGCGGCCGGTTAAAGGGCGTTGATGTTCGCACGCTTCCGTTTCCCGGCTTCCCGACCGACATGCAGGCGCAGATGGTGGCTTTGATGTCGGTAGCCGAAGGCACGAGCATCATCACCGAGACAGTGTTTGAAAGCCGGTTTATGCACGTGGAAGAATTGCGCCGAATGGGCGCGGACATTCGCGTCGAGGGAAACAGGGTGGTGGTGACAGGGCGCGATCGACTGGCGGGCGCTCCCGTAATGGCCTCCGATCTTCGGGCCAGCGCAGGACTGATCCTGGCGGGGCTTGCGGCGGAGGGCACGACGGAAGTCCTGCGAGTCTATCATCTCGATCGTGGGTATGAACGCCTTGAAGAGAAGCTTCGAGGACTCGGCGCCGTCGTGGAGCGGCGAAAAGGGTGAATGATGCTGACCGTGGCGCTCTGCAAAGGCAAGCTCATCGAGCCGACTCTTGAGCTGTTTGCAAAGGCCGGATACGGCGCCGCGCGGCCCGCGGCCGACAGCCGCCGGTTGCTGATTCCTTGTCCCGAGATCGGGATGACGTTTCTTATCGTGAGGCCCACGGACGTCCCGACGTACGTGGAGCATGGAGCGGCAGACATCGGCATTGTCGGCAAGGATGTCTTGCTCGAGCAGGACAGCGATGTCTACGAGCCATTGGATTTAGGGTTCGGAGCGTGTAGAATTGCGGTCGCCGCCTTCCGAGGGCACCCAGGGCGTGACCGGCTCTCATCAAAGATCCGCGTCGCGACGAAATACCCGAAGATCACAGAGCGCTATTTCAATCAGCGCGGAGTACCGGTCGAAATCATCAAGTTGTACGGCTCGATTGAACTGGCCCCCATCGTCGGCCTCGCGGACCGCATTGTTGATCTGGTCGAAACCGGGAACACGCTCAAGGCGCACGGTCTGGTGGAAATCGAGTGCATCGCCCGATCCACGGCGCGTTTGATCGTCAACAGAGCTAGTCTCAAGTTGAAACATGCGGCGATCGCGGAGTTGCTGAAGAATCTCCGATCGGCCTGTGGGTCTTCCGGACTAGCACCGCGGGCTGCGCCGCCCAAGCACGTGCGGACGGCCGGACGGAAAGACAAGCGCGCGCGGACATGAAAATCGTCGCCTCCACCGATCGGGCCTTCCCTTCCACTCTGAAGAAAGTGGCGGCCCGCGCACGGACCCAACTCAATGCGGTTGAGAAGCCGGTGAAGGCCATACTCCAGGCCGTTGAACGCGGCGGCGACAAGGCGGTGCTTCGCTTCACCAAGCAATTCGACAAAGTGACTCTCAATGCCGGCCAACTCAGAGTCGCGCCCGAAGAAATCAAGGAGGCCTATCACCATATTCGCAAAGAGGAAGGCGATGCTCTGCGCTTCGCAGCCCAGCGCATCCAAGCCTTCCATGAACGGCAACGGACCAAGACCTGGATGTATCAGGACGGTTCAGCGACGCTGGGCCAGGTCGTGACGCCGATCGATGCCGTGGGCGTCTACGTGCCGGGTGGCAAGGCCGTGTATCCGTCCACGGTGCTGATGAGCGCCATTCCGGCGAAAGTCGCGGGCGTGCGACGGATCGTCATGTGTACGCCGCCTCAAAAAGACCGGATCAATCCCTATTTGCTTGTCGCCGCGGACATTGCCGGGGTCACCGAAATCTATCGCGTGGGGGGCGTGCAGGCCATAGGCGCGCTGGCGTTCGGGACGCCGACCATCGCTAAGGTCGATAAGATCGTGGGCCCCGGCAATCTCTATGTGGCGACCGCGAAACGAATGCTCTATGGGACCGTCGGCATTGACATGGTCGCAGGGCCCAGCGAGTTGCTGGTGGTTGCTGATGACGGTGCAAAGGCCGCCCATGTGGCCGCCGATCTGCTATGCGAAGCGGAACATGACGAAGAGGCGCAGGTCTGGCTGGTGACGACGTCAGCGTCCCTCGCGAAGGAGGCCGTCGATCTCGTCGAACGCCAACTCAAAGGGCTGCAGCGTGAAAAGATCGCCGCTAAATCGGTCGGCAAATATGCAGTCGCGTTCGTCGTCACGACGATGGACGAAGCGATCGACGTGGCGAATGAGATCGCAGCCGAACATCTGACGCTCTCCGTCGACGAGCCGTTTGATTATCTCGAACGAATCCGGCACGCCGGAGCGTTGTTTCTCGGGCGGTATACGCCCCCGTCCGTCGCCGATTATATCGCGGGCCCCAATCATGTGCTTCCGACGGGCGCGACCGCGCGATTTTTCTCGGCGCTGTCGATCCACGACTATACGAAAATCAGCAACCTCGTGTACTACACCAAAGAAGAGCTCAGCAAAGTGAAAGATCACCTCGTCCGGCTGGCGCAGATCGAAGGATTCGATGCGCACGCCAAATCGGCCCAAAGCAGGTTCTCATGAAGAAAAACGGATCCGCCCCCAGACAGGCCTCACTGCATCGCGCCACAAAGGAGACCGACATCCGCGTCGAATGGACGCTGGACGGCGGCGGCCAGGGGAAGATCAACACCGGAATCCGGTTCCTCGATCACATGCTCGAGTTGCTGGCCAAACATGGCTTTTTCGATTTGACGGTGCAGGCTAAGGGTGATCTCGATATCGACGAACACCACACGGTGGAAGACGTCGGCATCGTCATGGGCAAGGCGCTTCACGCGGCTCTCGGTGAGAAGGGAGGCATCAAGCGATTCGGATTTTGTTCCGCTCCGCTGGACGAAACGCTGGCGCAGGTGACCGTGGACCTCAGCGGAAGGCCCTACCTCGTCTACAACGTGAGTCTGCCCGACCGGAAGATCAAGTCGTTTGACCTCGGTCTCTTCGAAGATTTTTTCCAGGCGTTCGTAACTCATGGCGGCCTGAATCTGCATGTGAATCTGCTCTACGGCCGCAACCCGCACCACATCATGGAAGCCATTTTCAAAGCGACGGCCAAAGCCCTGGATCAGGCAACCATGCCTGAGGAACGACTCGCGGGAAGAGTCTTGTCGACGAAGGGGATGTTGTAGTCGGGGGGCCTGCCGTCGAGCAGTCCCTGCGTCCTCCCACCCCCGCCCGGTGTGGGGTCCCCCGCTGCGCGCGCTTGGTGAAGGCCGCGTCTCGGCTCGGCAGGGTGGACTGGTGAGAAGGGCGCCCGCTCGACGTCATTCGCTCCTTGGGCAGTAAGAGGGGGCAGGTTTCTGTCAAGAAGCCTGCCCTTTTTGATTGGGCCTTCGGGGTCGGTTTCGAGCGATGAGTCCGATGGGGAGTAGCGGCTCAACCCACGTTGCGGTATTGTTACAAGCTTCGAAAGAACGGCATCCATGCTCGCTATTATCGACTACGGAATGGGCAACTTGCGGAGCGTCTCCAAGGCCTTCGAATCGGTAGGTCATCCTGCCGTTGTGACGCGGGATGCCGCGGTCATCAAGAGCGCCGATAGCGTCGTGCTGCCGGGTGTCGGCGCGTTCGGCGATTGCATGGCCAACCTGGAGCGGTTTGAGCTGATCGAGCCGATTCGTTCCACGATTCAATCCGGAAAACCCTTCCTGGGAATATGTCTCGGCTTGCAGCTCTTGTTCACCGAAAGCGAGGAGTTCGGACTACACAAGGGGCTGGCCATTATTCCGGGAAGAGTTCGCCGGTTCAATGTAGGCCCTTCCTTGAAAGTTCCCCACATGGGATGGAATCAGGTTCACGTCCAACGGAATTGTCCCCTGTTCCATGATATTCCGAACGGCTCCGAATGGTACTTTGTGCATTCGTATTTCGTCGATCCGTCCGATCCGATGGTGACGGCCAGCACGACGAACTACGGCGATTCATTCGTCTCGACGATCTGGAAGGATAATATCGTGGCCTGCCAGTTTCATCCGGAAAAGAGCCAGTCGGTCGGTTTGCGATTGCTGAAAAATTTTGGAGAGTGGCGTGCGTAAATTTCCTTGGTTTGAAGCCCGGTGGTCCGCCTTGATCCTTCCGGCATGCATGACCGTCGCAGTCGCCTGCAGCGGCTCCAAGGTGACGACGCAAACGTCCGCCGAACTGTCGCGCTATCAAATACGCACCATCGCCTTGATGCCGTTTACGACCCTGGCAACTCCGCAAGTCAAGGATGCCGCCGATATGTATCTCTCCACGCCTCAAAGCGTGAGGCGCTCGGATATTTCATTAGGCGTGCCTCCCAACGTCGAGCAGCCGTTGAAGCAAACGGCGACAGTGCCCCCCTATGCGGCGGAGAAGGTGACGCAATTCTTCTGGACGAGATTGAAGAACCGGCAAGGACTGACAGTCCTTGCGCCATCCGAAACCGCGAAAGCCGCCGTTCGTACGCCGGAAGACACGGACAAGACCACGCCCGAACGCCAGGCGGCCGCCGTTGCCGCCGCACTGAAAGCGGATGCCGCGTTAATGGGACAGGTTCTCGTCTATCAGGAACGGTCGGGCAGCCGACTCGGTGCGAATCCGCCTGCAAGCGTCGGATTCGAGCTGAAGGCGGTGGCTCCCGACGGCCAGGTGCTGTGGGTCGGCAACTACTATGAACGGCAGCAACCGATGACCCAGGACCTCGTCGGCTACATTCAGCATGGCGGGGTGTTTGTGACGGCGGAGGAACTGGCGCAATACGGCGTAGAGAAAGTTCTCAAGACATTTCCGTTCGGCAACGAAGGAGACGAGTGATGGTGGTCATCCCCGCCATCGATGTGAAGGACGGACGCTGTGTCCGTTTGCGCCAGGGCGACATGACTGAGGAGACCGTCTATTCTGATGACGTTGCCTCTATGGCACGGCGGTGGGAAAAGGCGGGGGCAAGGATCATTCATCTCGTCGATCTCAACGGGGCCGTCGAAGGCGAGCCCAAAAATTTCGAGCAGATCGAAGCCGTCAGGCAGGCGGTGGGCATCGAGATTCAGGTTGGCGGCGGGATCCGAAATCTTGCTACGGTCCGGCGTTACGTCCAGGCGGGCGTCTCCCGCATCGTGCTCGGCACCTCGGCGCTGACGGCGCGCGCGTTTCTAGATGAAGCCTGTCGTGAATTTCCTCGGCGGATCCTTCTCGGACTGGATGCTCGGGGCGGCAAAGTGGCTCTGAAGGGGTGGACATCGACGTCTGAGACCACGGCACTCGATCTGCTCAAGGAGCTGTCAGGGTATCCACTCGGCGCCGTCATCTATACCGATATCGCACGGGATGGAATGCTGGACGGCCCGAATCTCCCTGCGCTTGCGGAGATTACCGCCTACTCGGCGTTTCCCGTCATCGCGTCCGGAGGAATCTCCCGGATAGAGGATTTGAAGGCGGTGCGATCGCTGGGACCGCAGGTTGTCGGAGCCATCGTCGGCAAGGCGCTGTACGATGGAAAACTTGATTATGGTGCTGCCGTCGCCGCGCTGGCACAGCGCTAAAGCGGGGCGGGCAACCGCCGGACCTTGGACGTATGTTAACCAAGCGCATCATCCCCTGTCTGGATGTAAAGGATGGCCGCGTCGTTAAAGGCGTCAGCTTCGTCAACCTTCGGGACGCGGGCGACCCCGTTGCGGCAGCGATGGCCTACGATCGAGAGGGCGCGGATGAGCTATGTTTTCTCGACATTACTGCGTCTCACGAAAATCGGAAAACGATCATCGACGTCGTCGAACGCACCGCGGCAAGCGTCTTCATGCCCGTTACGGTCGGAGGAGGCGTCCGGACGCTCGAGGATATCCGAAATTTATTGAATGCCGGCGCCGACAAGGTCAGCATCAATACAGCTGCGGTCGAACGCCCGCCGTTCGTAAAAGAAGCCGCGGAACGGTTCGGCACACAGTGCATCGTCGTCGCGATCGACGCCAAGCGGACGCCACAAGCCGACAAGTGGGGGGTCTTCACGCACGGGGGCAGAAAGCCGACCGGTCTTGATGCTGTGGTCTGGGCGCAGCAAATGGAAGGCTTCGGGGCGGGAGAAATCTTGTTGACCAGCATGGACGAAGATGGTCAACAGCGGGGGTATGACCTCGGCTTGACGGCTGCCGTCTCGGAATGCGTGTCGATTCCGGTGATTGCCTCGGGAGGCGTGGGAACGCTTGAACATTTGTACGACGGCCTGGTGAAGGGAAAAGCGGACGCGGTTCTCGCCGCCTCGATTTTTCATTTCCGAACCTTTACGATCCCGCAAGCCAAGGCGTATCTGGGAGGCCGGGGGGTGCCGGTACGTCAGGGGCCGGCCGGTCAGGTGGCATGATGACTCATCTCAAGTTCGACGAGCTGGGCTTGCTGCCGGCTGTGGTCCAGGACTGGCTGGACGGGACGGTTCTCATGCTCGGTTACATGAACCAAGACGCCTTGAGCCGGACGCTGACCACAAAGTCCGTCCATTTTTGGAGCCGCTCGAGACAGAAACTGTGGGAGAAGGGAGAAACCTCCGGACACAAATTGTTGGTCAAAGATCTCTTCATCGACTGCGACCGGGACACGATCCTCGTGAAGGCCATGCCAACCGGGCCGACGTGCCATACAGGCGAGCGTGCGTGCTTCTTTTCAACGTTCACCGAGAACGGGCAAAGCCTCGAAAAATCTTCGGAAGCACACGGTGGCATCCTTGATGGCGTGCTGCGCATCATTACGGCGCGCAAGGCCGCTCCACAGGCCGGCTCGTATACGACCAAGCTCTTCGAAGGCGGTCACGACAAGATTTTGAAGAAGATCGCCGAGGAAGCGGGGGAAGTCCTCATCGCTGCGAAAGGAGGAAAGAAGCAGGAAATCGTCCATGAGATCGCAGACCTCCTGTTCCACACGCTGATGGTTCTGGGCTATCACGACGTTTCTCTCCGCGAGGTCTACGAGGAATTAGGGAAGCGATATGGAACATCCGGCCTTCGACAACCATCATGAGGGCATGTCATGAGTGATTGTCTGTTTTGCAAGATTGTCCAGAAAACGATCCCGGCGAAAATCGTGCACGAAGACGAGCGTTCCGTGGCCTTCGACGACATCAACCCTCAGGCTCCTGTCCACTCGTTGATCATCCCCAAGCAGCACGTGTCCACCGTGCAAGACTGCCGTGATCAGCCTTCGGATCTGCTGGCTCATCTGCTGCTCATCTGCACGAAGGTCGCGAAACAAAAGGGCTTAAGCGAGTCGGGTTACCGCATCGTTACCAATACCGGACGAGACGCAGGCCAGACCGTCTTCCATCTCCATTTTCATGTCCTGGGAGGCCGGCACTTCACTTGGCCGCCTGGATAACGGACGGCATAGCCCCTTCGTTACATTGACAGGTTTCCACTGCGTCTGTTAACCTGACCCTTCAATTTTTTCGATTACTTACGCGTACCATTCACCGGTTGCCGGTGGGGTGAGGAGCTGCGTCTCCCATGGCTCGAGGCCTGATTTCTGAGGACGTGATCAACCAGATCAGAGACCGGATCGACATCGTAGAGATCGTCGGGCAACACGTCAGTTTAAGTCGTGCAGGCCAGAACCTGAAAGGTCTTTGCCCCTTCCACCAGGAAAAGAGCCCCTCGTTTACGGTAAGTCCCAGCCGACAGATCTTCCACTGTTTTGGGTGCGGCGCCGGAGGCAACGTGTTCACGTTTTTGACCCGCATGACCGGCGCAAGCTTTCCAGAAACCGTCCGTGATCTCGGACGAAGGGTCGGTGTTGAGGTCCAGGAACCGACGCCTGATTCCGTATCTCAAGCCTCGCATTCGCACCGTGCGGAGCAAGTGAACCAGGCGGCGTCACGGTGGTTTCATGACAATCTCCGCGAAGAACGGCTTGGCGGCGAGGCGCGGGCGTACTTGAAAGCGCGGGGGATCGAGCAGTCGACGATCGACCGGTTTGGCATCGGCGTGGCGCCAGATGAATGGGACGGCCTCCTGAAAGCCCTGTCGAAGCAAGGCTTCACGGCGCAAGAGGTGGCCTCGGCCGGCCTGGCCATCGCAAGAGAAACGGGAACCGGATATTACGACCGGTTCCGTGGCAGGGTTATGCTCACCATCACGGATCTGCGGAAACGCGTGGTCGGATTCGGCGGCCGTGTGCTGGGAGACGGAACGCCCAAATATCTCAACTCGCCGGATACGCCTTTGTTCAGGAAAGGGCAGACCTTATTCGCGCTCGATGTGGCTCGCGAGGCCATTACGCGCACGAAGACCGTCATCGTGGTGGAGGGCTATTTTGACGCCATTGCATTGCATCAAGCAGGGCTGATACAGACCGTCGCCACGCTCGGTACGGCGCTCACGTCCGAGCACGTGCAGGTCTTGAGGCGCTTCGCGTCAAAGGTCGTGCTGCTCTTTGATCCGGATGCCGCAGGGGTGCGGGCCGCATTGCGTGGATTGGATCTGTTCGTCAACAGCGGACTCGGTGTGAAGGTTGTCACGCTGCCCTCGGGCGACGATCCCGACACGTACGTTCGCAAGGAAGGCCCCGACGCGTTTGCCCGCCTCGAGGAACAGGCGCCAAGCTTGCTGGACTTCGCACTGGAGCATAGCGTGAAGACTGCCGAGGGCAGCACCATCGAAGGCCGAATTCGCAGCGTCGACGAAATCCTGCGCATCTTACAGAAAAGCGAGCATCCCATCGAGCGGGAAGAACGGATCCGTCTCGTTGCCGAGCGGTTCGGCATCAATCAGCAACGTCTCATCGACCGCTATCCCGCCTTGCGCGACAAACCCAAGCCTGCCGCGGCACTCAAACCGGTCCCGAGCTCGGCCTCCCCCACAAAAGGCGCTCCCGAGGAGCGTGATCTTGTCTATTTCCTGCTGCATGGACAGTTGTTGCCGGCCGATGTCCGGAAGCTTCGTCCGGAAGCGTTTTCGGTTTCCGCCTGCCGGAAAATCATTGAGCAGGCCCTGGCGCATCTTGAGCAAGATGGTCGCGTGGGACTTCGCAGTGTCCTCGACAGCGTCGTTGACGATCCCGAATGCGGCCCGCTGGCCACGGAGTTGTCGATGCGGGAGGACCATTTTGACGATCCGCGCGCGCATATTCAGGGGTGTTTGAATACGATCGACCGCAAACGCTCGGAGGCGGTCTTGCGCGATCTGATCGTGCAGCTAAAAGCCGCTGAGCGGGAAGGGCGTGTCGAGGACGTGCAGGCGTTGAACGCACGCGTGAACGAATTGCGCCTGCAGAAGGCCGGACGGCCGGCAGGAACGCTTTCTTTGGTGAAGGAGTAGGTATGGCGAAACAAGAATTACTCGTGGAAGTGAAGAAACTCATCTCGATCGGCAAAGAAAAGGGGTTTCTCACCTACGACGAGTTGAATAGTACTCTGCCGGCGGAAGTCGTTTCGTCGGAACAATTTGGCAGCATCATGACGATGTTCGGTGAAATGGACATTGAAATTGTCGATGCGCCTGAAGGCGAACGTCAGCAGAAACCCCGGAGCAGCGCCGAACAAGACGACGCCGCGGAGGAAACAGAAGAGGCCGACGCCGGTGACGACGGTGAAAAGGAGATCGATCTGACTCCCGGGGCCTTGAGCCGCACCGATGACCCGGTGAGGCTCTACCTGAAGGAGATGGGCAGCGTCGCATTGCTGAGCCGGGAAGGCGAGATTGAGATCGCCAAGCGCATTGAGGAAGGCAAGCGCGACATTGCGTTCGTCATCTACGGGATGCCGATGACGATCGAATTCATCCTCTCGCTTCGGGATCAGTTGAAGAACGGCAAGATCGACGTCCGGGAAATCGTCCCGATTCAAGAAACCGAAGAGGATTTCGAGGAGGAACAAGTCGAGCGCGACTATGAAGAGCTGCGCCTCAAAACGTTGGAAGGCCTGAACATCGTCCGCAAAGTGTCCACGGCGCTGAAGGGACTCTATGAGAAGGCGCGCCAGGCCTCGAAGGATCCTGCGAAACTGAAGAAGATCAAGAAGCAGATTGATGCGATTCGCGAGCAGGTCGTCGACAAGATGGAAGCCGTCAATCTCCACGGCGTCCTCAAAGACCGGATGGTCCAGCGGGTCCGAGAAATGGCCATTCAAATCCGGACGGCGGAGCGCGAGATCGTGAGCTGCCAGCGGCGTCTGGGCGTCGGCGGAGAAGCCGGGGCCGAATTGCTGCGAAAGCTGTGTCGTGACCGAAAGGATTTTCAGGCCGTCAAACGGAAAACCAGCGTTTCAGAGGACACCCTGCTGGACATCAAGAAATTGTACCAGGCGGCAAAGAGCCGCATCCGTCAATTGGAGACAGAGGAGGCCTTGGTCTCTGGGGAAGAGATCAAGGA
>JBKPSD010000174.1:0-5183 GCA_046734935.1 Nitrospirota bacterium | reverse complement strand
CCGTTACCATGAGTGCAGCGATTATGAGACCGAGCTTGAGACCTGTTCGATTGTAGTGTCGCATGGCGCCCCCCATCAGTATTTCGTAGGTACCAGAGCGCATAAAACAATCCAATACCTCACAGGTAGGGAAGCATCTTCCTCTATCGGGGGGGATCGGGCTGAAGGCCTAGGTGAAGCACACTGACACAATTTTAGGAGAAAAAACTGCCCAATGGCAGCCGGTACACCATTCTCACAGATTTTGATGGCCAGGCCGTATGAGATAAAAGATGACGGGGCTTGTTTGGGGAAAGAGCATTGATGGGAGGGTGCGGGCATCAAATTTGGGCCAGTGCCTCCCACACCTGCATAAAGAAAAGGCATCGCCGGTAGAAAGGCTTGGCGGTTGCCTATCCAGAACTGCTCAGTCAGTATCCCGCCAGGCTTTCAAACTAATGCCGTCGGCCTTTTGTAAGAAGCGACTGACGAAGCTTTTATCCGGCTAGACGTGGGAGCCATCATCTGGCCGACGGCTCTGTCTGAAGACTGCGGCGTGGTCGCGCCTGGGTTGCAGGTTGCGATAATTCACCGCGTTCTGCCGTTAGTTGCCTTCTCATTCGTCAGTGGTTATAAAAGTTGTCTTTGTTTTTTGAGTGCTAGATTGATGACTTCGAACCCGCTGGTCGCAGGTTCACCTTTCGAGACACATGCTGAACCAATCCAACCATGTCAGTGCCGCCGATCACCGAACCTGCATCGTCCTACGGTCATTGCCCGATAGGACTAATTGAGTGTAGGCTTCCATCGCGAGAAGAGGTGCGTATGAAAACTTTCCTGCTCGTCACACTCATGGTCCTTCTTCCCCTGCTCGTGTCAGGGCAATCCAAGGGCTCTCGCAAAGATCAAAACTGGTTCAGGGCCGCCACTTGTAACGGCTCCCTCGCAAGAACGGAGTGGACGCTCCCTGCTAACAATTCACCTACCCCGGCGTGTCTCACGGGAAAGGATGTTATCGAAGGGGTGCTGGACTTCGATGCCAACGAGGATCAAAGCGCGATTCTGCCATTCGCATTGCCACCGCACTTTGCGGGAACCATCCATGTCACAATCATGTGGCAACCAGTTTCCGCCATTGGGTCCGTAGGATGGTGTATTGAACTTATTCCGGCAGCGGATCTCAAGCGTGAGGGCATTGCACCCATTACGCAAACCACGCGCAGCTGTGCCTCAGAGGAAGCTAAAAAATCCGCCCACCAACCGAACAGGGACCTCGTCATTGACGTGGTCGTCAACGCCGCTCCTGCCAAGAACGACGGTTTGCACATCCGGCTCAGTCGCGACGCCAATAGCAGCGTCGTGCTTGATGACATGCCGGGCGATGCCCGCCTGATCGGCGTTGCGATTGAAACGTTATGAGGCTCCCGGACGGGCTCGCTGGCGCGAGCACCTCGCATTTTTTTACGTCGCAAACTCAAGAACTTTACCTAGATTAGAAGACGCCCTAACAATGCTTGTGAAAGGTCGTGCTAGCTTCCTAGCGGAGGCAGTGAATGGCTCGCAGGCGTATGCGGCGTAACGACCTGATATGGAACGGCAATGAATGGCGTAGAGCCTGGGACATTGCCCTTATGCGGATCGATGGAGCCCCACCGACGGTTTCTGGGCAACTGGCTTTCCACCATGCCATCGATATGCTCGACGGTGCGTTTGCCAAGGGCGATGCTTTTCAGTTTCAGCTCGGCATCATCATGATCCTCGATTGCTGCAACGAGGCGATAGAACGCGGCGATTGCTCTCAGTGGTGGCTGGACTGATTTCAGGCTGCAATCCGTAGTCGCTTTCTCACTCTATTCTGAGGTCCCCCCAGACAGCTGGTTCCCTCTACCGAACCGGATCCACCCCTCCCATCCGTTGGCCAAGCATGTGGACAATTTATCTCGTAACCGTGGACAAGTTATCCCATTAAACACGCGGCCCTAGGAAAACTTTAATTTCTGGCATTTTTCTACCGTCTCGACTAGGGCATGCGCTTTGCCTAGGTGACGGGGCGGGAACTGGAAGGGTCCTGGGAGAGCAAGCAGGCAATCTTATGGCATCGCCCCCGCCGGATCCGCAAATGGCTCATTCGCTGTGGCTGCAGCGGCGCTCCAGCCGGCGGAGAGCCCGGGCTCAATGGCGAAGCGACTGGACGCCGGTTGGACTGCTGCTGATGTTGTTGGGCTTGCTCATCCTTTTGGCCCTGTTTCTACCTTCCAATGAGGCGGTGGAAAAGGTGAAACAAGTCGCCCGAGACCAGCGCATCGGCTCTCAAGAGACGCCTGTCGTGGGCGTGCTAGCCGAACAATAAACAACAAAGGGGGACACCATGTGGAACACAATGGAGCAAGAGGTCGAGCATCGTCGTGTATTGTTGCGGTTAGCCGCGAAGGGCAACGCGCAAGCTCGTAAGGAATTGGAGCAGGAATACCATGCGAGCGTATACTCCCCGGCGCAGCTGGCAAACTACATCCCACAGGTCGAACAACCGGCGATTTCAGCCGCTGTTCAACGGGCATTGGATACCCTCATGGGGGTCGAATTGGATCCGGCCTAGGATGCCGACGCGTAGCGCCGGTGCCGGGCGTCTCTTGAGCCAAAGACTGTTACAAGTGTCGTTAGGCCTTGGCCGGCCCGGATCACCGGGCTGGTCGCCCATGAGCGTCCCCACCTAAAGCTGCATAGATTTTTTCCCTCGTGCGTTGTAGCCTAAAACCAGCTAGTTGAACGACGAAGAGGCGGCCAAAGTGCTATTCTATAGGGATAGGCAACACCCTGTAATGTCGCCCGATGGGAGCGGGGCAGGACTGCTGAATAACGGCGGAAAGCAGTTCTGGACCAGACATTGTCCCTGTTGTGGACGTTGGCTGACGAAGCGTGATCCGATGTCGCCGTGGCTTTGCGGCTGCGGGTGGCGTACAGGATAGATCAAGACCAAGAAACGTAAAAAGGAGGGCAACGAGATGAACCATGTCATCCTCCAAGACGTACGGGCGGCATTTTTTCTGATGATGGGACTTCTCATGCTCGCAATGATCTGTGCGGTAGCGGCTTTGGGGACGGTCATGCGCCCGGTCCGTTGGGCGGACCGGAGGTCGGCTCAGTTCTAAGTACCTCGGCGGAGCGTCCGATGCTCGCGCTTTCACTCCTTTCTCGTCTCATGCCTTCGTAACTCCCTGATATTACGCGTAGTCGCCTTAACCCCCGCGGCAGACGAGCCCCCTCGTGAGCTGGTGCTATAGTTGTTTTAGCGCAGCTTCATCCAAATACGATGGGGGACACCATGAACGTCAGTCTTGGAAAAACCGTGCTGGTAGCGGCTTTGGCCATGACGAGCTTCGGTACGTCAGCTTGCAGCACGAAATGGTTTCAGTCGGATGGCGACCAAACGGCGGGCGCCATGCGCGAAGGTACTTCATCGGATCACAGCTCCCGGTGGAACGGTCAAGGCGTCAATCCGAACTTTCCCGGCATGTCCCAGGGCAGTTCCCGGAGTGAGTTAAGCGGATTTTCACAGAGTCCAGCGGATGAGTATCTGGCACGCGGCGGGGAGCTAGCGTCTCTCTCTTCCGCAAATGCCGCCGGACGTCACCGCGCGGAATTATCGAGAGAAGAACAAGCTGCAGTGGAGGCCGGCCTCAAGGACGTATTCTTCGCCTACGATCAATGGAGCCTCTCGGATGACGCGAGGGAGACGCTCAATCACAATGCGCACTGGCTCAAGGAGCATCCGGGGTCCGTGTTGAAGGTTGAAGGGCACTGCGATGAGCGAGGCACGACGGACTACAACATCGTGCTTGGTGACAAGCGTTCGAAGAGCGCGCGCACTTATCTGACGGAGTTGGGAATCAATCCCAAACAAATCGGCATCGTGTCCTATGGGAAGGAACGCCCGTTCTGTACGGAACACGATGAATCCTGCTATCAGCTCAATCGTCGTGGTCATGTGCTGCTGAAGCAGAGATAATCTCGTCCTAGATCGATGCACCTCGGCGGTCGTTCGTGAGGGTCGGGGTGCTTCGTTTCCGGCCGCCTTGAGGCCGGTGGAGGTTTTGCGTCGATGGCGGTCAAAATGCAGGCACTCAAGAACGCTCGTCCAAAAGAAAAGAGATTGCACCCTCGGTTCACGGCTCAATTCCGGAGCACTTTCTCAGGAGGGCAGCGCGAGGGGCAGGGGAAAACACTCGACCTCTCGGACGGAGGATGCCGCATCGAATCGGATCATCCCGTGGTCGTCGGCTCCTCCTTTGAATGCAGAATTTATGCGCCCGGTCTAAATTGGCCGCTGCGTATCGAGGAAGCCCAGGTTCGCTGGGTGAAAGGCAACACGTTCGGTCTTCAATTCACCGTGATGCGTGCTGACGAACGTGCGAAGTTGAAAGAACTCATGACGGATCTCAAATCAGACAAACGCCGTTGAGTTTGTGGTCGATCCCGTCCCGGCCCGTCTCGCTACAGGACTTCCTCTGTGATATAAAACGAGCGAAGGTACTCAAGCTCCCAATGCGGGCGAAGGCTGAGACGCGCTCATGAACGAAGAAGTTGCAACGCTCGCAGGAGGATGTTTCTGGTGCTTAGAAGCGGTGTTCGATCAGATGAAGGGCGTCCGGTCGGTCGAATCCGGATATATCGGCGGTCAGACTGACGCTCCGACTTATGAAGCCGTGTGCGGCGGCCGCACGGGCCATGCAGAGGCAGTCAGAATCGCCTTCGATCCCACCGTGGTCAGCTATCGAGACATGTTGGACGTGTTCTTCGTCATTCATGATCCCACGACGTTGAACCGTCAGGGCAACGATGTCGGCACGCAGTATCGGTCGGCGATCTTTTACCACAGCCCCGACCAGAAGCGGATTGCGGAGGAAGCGATGGCCTCCCTGACGCGCGATCACGTGTACGCCCATCCCATCGTCACAGAGCTCGTGCCGGCCGGCAAGTGGCATGAAGCGGAGTCTTATCATCAGGAATACTTCGCGCGAAACCCGTTTCAGGGGTACTGCACGGCCGTCGTTGCGCCGAAAGTGGCCAAGTTTCGGAAACAATTCATGAGCAGGCTGAAAACCTAGACGCCATCTTCATCCAGCCAGGCGTCTTCATGCCCCTGACCGGCATCTCCAAGGCGCAGCGAACGAAAGTCGAAGAGCCGATCGTCCAACAACAGTGAA
>JBKPSD010000173.1:0-7177 GCA_046734935.1 Nitrospirota bacterium | reverse complement strand
GGGCCCTGGCCGGGCCTTCCATAATTCGGAACCTGGGGCTCTTCGTGCAGCTGCCGCCCGATGCCGTGTCCGACGAATTCCGTGACCACCGAGAATCCGGCCGCTTCCACGTGCCGCTGGACCGCGTAAGAGATGTCCGATAACCGGTTGCCGACCGTCGCCTGCTCGATCGCCAGCGCGAGCGATTCTTCGGTGACCCGGACCAGCGTGGCCGTCTTCTCCTCGATGCGGCCGACGGGAACTGTGACCGCAGAGTCGCCGTAAAAGCCCCCGACGATCGCCCCGAGATCCAGCCCGATAATGTCTCCCTCCTTCAACGCCCGCTTGGAGGGAATGCCGTGCACCACCTGCTCGTTCACCGACGCGCACAGCGTCTTCGGATAATTGCGGTACCCCTTGAACGCCGGTATCGCGCCCCTCGCGCGAATCTCCGTTTCGGCCAACCGGTCCAGTTCGTCCGTCGTGATGCCGGGCTTGACCGCCTCTTTGAGGACGGCCAGCGCTTCAGCCACCACCCTCGACGCCTTTGCCATCACGGCAATCTCGTCTGGCGTCTTGAGAATGATCATATTGCGCTGTAAGGCGCCAACACGCCGAACAGGGCTTCAAAGACCTCGTCCATGGAGCCGGAAGCGTCCACTTCCGAGAGGAGCCGCTTATGCGCGTAATACTGGATCAACGGCGCCGTCTGTTCCTCATAGACTTTCAGTCTTGTTTCGATGGCTTCCGGCTTGTCGTCGCTGCGCTGAACCAGCCGTTCGCCGCACCGATCACAGGCGTCGCCCTTTTTCGAGGGCGCGAACTCCACATGATAGGTCGCCTGACACTTTGGGCAGCTGCGCCGTCCGCTCAACCGCCGCACCACGTCTTCCCGCGGCACCTGAAAGTTCACCACTCGGTGCAGGGGCCGCTTCGTGGCCTGTAGCACCTTCCCAAGTTCTTCGGCCTGCGGCACCGTCCGGGGAAACCCGTCGAGCACGAAGCCGTTTGCACTCTCCGGCCCGGCCAGCTTGTCGCGGACGAGCCCGATGACCACGGCGTCGGGAACCAGTTGTCCCTGATCCATGTACCGTTTGGCTTCGCGCCCCAACTCAGTCTGATTTCTGACCGCCTCGCGCAGGAGATCTCCGGTCGAAATCTTAGCGATCTTGAACTGCGCCGCGATCCGGTCCGCTTGCGTACCCTTGCCGACACCCGGCGCCCCGAGGAAGACGACGCGCATGTGTCCTCACCCGCTCCGGCCGCGGAGGGGGCCCATACCCTTCCCCAGAAATCCTTCGTAATTGCGCATCAACATGTGAGACTCGATTTGTTGCGCCGTATCCAGTCCCACACCGATCACGATCAGCAGCGACGTGCCGCCGAAGTAAAACGGCACGTTCAGCTTGTAGATCAAAAATTCAGGGATGACACAGACGATCGCCAGATAGATCGCCCCGGCGAACGTAATATGCGTCAGCACCTTGTAGATATAGTCGGACGTCCGTTGACCAGGACGGATTCCAGGAATAAAGCCGCCATACTTTTTCATGTTGTCCGCCATATCCACCGGGTTCAGGACGACCGCCGTGTAAAAGAAACAGAAAAACAGGATGAGCCCGATGTACATGAGCGTGTAGAGCAGCGACCCCGGCGATAGTTGGGCTCCGATTGCCTTGATCCACGGAGTCTCGAAGAACCCCGCGATCGTCGCCGGGAACGCGATGATCGACGACGCAAAAATCGGCGGAATCACGCCGGCTGTGTTGATCTTCAACGGAATGTGCGTACTTTGCCCGCCGTATACGCGCCGGCCCACGACGCGTTTCGCATACTGAACCGGGACCTTGCGGCGGCCGCTCTCGAGAAACACAATTGCGGCGACGACCCCTACCATTAACGCGGCAAGACCGACCAGCAGGAACGCGTTGAGCTGGCCGATCTCGTACAAGTTGTACGTCTGCGCCACGGCCGACGGCAGACGCGCGACAATACCGGCAAAAATGATCAGAGAGATGCCGTTGCCGATCCCCCGTTCGGTAATCTGCTCGCCCAGCCACATCAGGAAGCCGGTGCCGGCCGTCAGCGTGATGACCGTCATCAGCCGGAACGCCCAGCCCTTGTCGAGGACGAAGGCGCCGCCGTTCATCTGCTCGAGACCGATCGCGATGCCGAATCCCTGAATCAACGCGATGCCGATCGTGCCGAACCGCGTATATTGGATGATCTTCTTGCGGCCGCGCTCGCCTTCTTTCGCGAGCTTCGACAAGTGCGGAACGACCACCGTCAACAGCTGCAAAATAATCGACGCGCTGATATAGGGCATGATGCCCAGCGCAAAAATCGTCAGCCGTGACAGCGAACCGCCGGAGAAGATATCGAGAAACCCGAGGAGCGCCCCGCCCTGCTTCTGCAGAAACTCGGACAACGCCTCGCCATTAATGCCTGGCGTCGGAATGTGCGCCCCGATGCGGTAGACAACCAGCATTCCGAGCGTAAAGAGAATCCGGGTCCTCAGCTCGGGAATTTTCAGAATATTCTGAAAGCTGGTCAGGAGCCGTTCAAACACCTGGGATAACCTCGATTGACCCTCCCGCCGCTTGGATCTTCGCCTCCGCTGATTTGCTGAACTTGTGTGCCTGAACGGAAATCGCTTTCTTCAGTTCGCCGTTTCCCAGGATCTTGATCGGCAGCGTGACCCGCCTCACCAGGCCCGCATCGACCATGGCTTGAGGGGTAATCACCCCGGTCGTCTCAAGATCGGCAAGTCGTTCGACATTGACGATCGCGTATTCTTTCCTGAATGGATTCGTAAAACCGTACTTGGGAACACGGCGGATCAACGGCATCTGCCCGCCTTCGAATCCCGGCTGCTTGCCGCCACCGGAGCGCGCCAGCAACCCTTTATGTCCCTTCGTCGCCGTTTTCCCATGTCCGGAGCCCGGACCACGGCCGATCCGCTTGCGCTTTTTCTTGGCGCCCTTCGCGGGCGCGAGTTCGTGTAGTTTCATGATGGCTGCACTTCCAGAAGATAGCCCACGCGATGGATGAGTCCCCGGACTTGCGGCGTGTCGGGCCGCACGACCGACTGCCGGATTTTCCGCAACCCGAGGCCGCGCAGCACGAGACGATGACGCTGCGGGGTGCCGATCGGGCTTCGCTTCAACGTGATGCGGACGCTTTGAGCCGGCGCTTTGGCGGTCTTCGCGGCCGTCATGACGCCATTACTCCGGCCTGGAGTTCCTCGCCCCGGCGCAATCGCATGACCTCATCCGGATGTCTGAGTTGCGTCAGGCCATCGAGCGTCGCGCGGACGGTGTTGAACGGATTCCCCCGGCCCAACGTCTTCGAAATAATGTTGTGGGCGCCGACGAGTTCAACGACAGCGCGCACGGCCCCGCCGGCGATGATGCCGGTCCCTTCCACCGCCGGTTTGAGCAGGACGTGCTCGCCGCCGAACAAGCCGTGGACCTCATGCGGGATCGTGCCCGACTTCAGCGGGACATGAACCAGGTTCTTCTTGGCCTGCTGCACCGCCTTCGCAATGGCCACCGGCACTTCCGCCGCTTTGCCCTTGCCAATGCCCACCCATCCGTGTCCGTCGCCCACGACGACCAGTGCGCAGAAATTGAACCGCTTGCCGCCCTTGACGACTTTTGCGACGCGGTTGATGAATACGACTTTATCCTTGAGGCTCAATTCGTCTGGATTGACTCGCACGCTCGTTGCTCCCTTCGTGACCTAAAATTGCAGCCCGCCTTCGCGAGAAGCGTCCGCCAGCGCCTTGATCCGCCCGTGGTAAAGTCTGCCGCCGCGATCGAAGACGACTTGCTGGATTTTGGCGCTCTTGGCACGCTCGGCCAGGAGTGCGCCTACGGCCTTGGCCGCAGCGATGCTGCTGGTGGATTTCAGCGTCTTTCGCAGAGACTTGTCCAGCGACGAAGCGGCCGCCAGCGTCGTGCCCTTCAGATCGTTGATGATCTGCGCGTAGATATGGCCGCTGCTGCGGTACACGTTCAGCCGCGGGCGCTCGTCCGTCCCGAAGATGCGCTGACGGACGCGCTGCTGGCGCCGGGCGAGTTGATGTAATTTTGCCGCACTATTCATGATTCACCCTACTTGCCGGTCTTGCCTTCCTTCTTCCTCAATACTTCTCCCGCGTAACGGATGCCCTTTTGCTTATACACGTCCGGCGGCTTGATCGCTCGAAGGTTTGCCGCAACCTGGCCGACCAACCGCTTATCCGCGCCCTTGATGTTGATCAGGGTCTGCTTGTCGACCTTCACATCGATGCCGGCGGGCACCGGGTACTGCACCGGATTGATGTACCCGACGTTGAAGCTCATCGTCCGGCCCTGAATCGCCGCCTTGTACCCCACGCCGGTGATTTCCATGTTGCGTTCGTAGCCTTTGGTCACGCCCTGCACCATGTTGTTCAATTCGGCGCGGACCAAGCCGTGCATCGCCCGGATTTTCCGCTCCTCGCTCGCGCGTGTGACGACCACCTGTCCTTTGTCGACGGTGACGCCGATGCCTGGTTTCAACGTCCAATCAAGCTTGCCGAGCGGGCCCTTGATGGAGACAACAGATCCCGTGACTTTCACGTCGACACCGGTCGGAACAGAAATCGGCTTTTTCCCAATGCGTGACATCGCTGTTATCCTTCTTGCTGGGCGCCTCGGCCTACCATACGGCGCAGAGCACTTCCCCGCCTAAGCCGGCCTTGCGGGAGGCCTGGTCGGTCATAATGCCTTTTGACGTCGAGAGGATCGCCATCCCGATGCCATTGCGGACGCGCGGGATCTCTCTGGTTCCCACGTACACGCGCCGTCCTGGCTTGCTCACCCGCTGCATGCCCGTGATCATCGGTTGGCCTTCGCCGACATACCGCAACGTTACTTTTATGACCGGGTGCCCATCTTCCGTGGCTGCTTCGATGCCGTGGATGAATCCCTCAGTCTGGAGCACGCGCAGCACTTCACGCTTCAGCTTTGAGGCCGGCATCGTCACGACATCATGATGACGACGAAAGCCGTTGCGGAGCCGCACTAAAAGATCACTGATCGGATCGGTAACCATACGAACCCTTTCACCACGTTCGGCGTTTCTACCAACTGGATTTCCGGACGCCGGGGATCTCCCCCTTTAGGCTCAGCAGCCGGAAACAGATGCGGCACATCTTGAAGCGCCGCAGATACCCGTGCACGCGCCCGCACAAGCCGCAGCGATGATACCCGCGGGTTTTGAATTTCGGCTTTGCGGCCGTCTTGTTTCTGAGCGCCAGTCTCGACACGTCTGACTCCTTCGTTCGATGTTAGGTCCTGAACGGCATGCCCAGCTGCGTGAGCAGCGCCTTCCCTTCGTCGTTCGTGCGCGCCGTGGTCACAATCGTGATGTCCATGCCGTGAATCGAAGCGACTTCGTCGTATTGGATCTCAGGGAAAATCAGTTGCTCTTTGAGTCCCAACGTATAATTGCCGCGGCCGTCGAACGCTTTCGGAGACACGCCTCTAAAATCGCGAATGCGCGGCAGCGCAAGCGTGACCAGGCGGTCAAAAAATTCGTACATGCGCCGGTTCCGCAGCGTGACCTTGGTTCCGATCGGCATCCCTTGACGAAGCTTGAAGCCCGCGATGGCTTTCTTGGCTCGCGTGACCACTGCCTTCTGGCCCGTAATGGTGCCCAATTCCGTCGCGGCGCTTTCCAACAGTTTCACGTTTTGAATCGCTTCGCTCATGCCGACGTTAAGGACAATGCGCTCGAGCTTCGGCACCTGCATCACATTCTTGTAGCCGAACTCCTTCATCAGCGCCGGCACGACGCGGTCGCGGTAGGCGTCACGCAGGCGCGGCTGAAACTTGGATTCCTCGCTCCCGTCGTCGAGCACTTGAGGCGCCTTACCGCCCTCTTTTTTGCCCGGCTTTCCGGCGGGTTTTCCGCCGCCCTTCGCTTTCTTAGGATCTTTTGCTTCCGCCATGGTTGTCCTACTCGACGATTTCGTTCGATTTCTTGCTGAACCGCACGCGCCGGCCGTCCGCCTGCACGCGAATGCCCAGCCGGGTGGGCTTTTTCGTCACTGGGCACAAGAACATCACGTTCGAGATCGCAAGCGGCGCCTCTTTCTCCAGAATGCCGCCCTGTTTGACCTTTTGATTCGGCTTCGTGTGCCGCTTGATCATGTTCAGCTTTTCAACAATGATTTTGCCCGCCGAGCGGTCGACGGACAGCACCTTGCCTGACTTTCCCCGGTCACGGCCGGCAATGACGACCACCGTGTCCCCTTTGCGAAGATGACTTTTCTGCAGCGCGTGCACGTTCACTCCTGCGTCGGTTAAAGGACTTCGGGCGCCAGTGAAATGATCTTCATGAACTTCTTCCAGCGAAGCTCGCGCGCGACTGGGCCGAAGATGCGCGTGCCGATCGGCTCGCCTTCTTTGTTGATCAGGACGCAGGCGTTCCGGTCGAACTTGATGTAGGAGCCGTCCTCGCGCCGGACCTCCTTCGTCGTCCTCACGATCACCGCCCGGCTGACATCGCCCTTTTTCACCGTCGCCTGCGGAATCGCCTCTTTGACCGCGACGACGATCACGTCGCCCAATGACGCGTACCGGCGCTTGGAGCCGCCGAGCACGTGGAAGCACATGGCCTGCTTCGCGCCTGAATTATCAGCCACATCCATATATGTGTAGTTCTGAATCATGATGCCGTCTACCCTCGCCGGGCACGCCCCGCTTAATCCGCTCGCCCTTTTTCTAAAATTTCGACCACCCGCCAGTGCTTGTCCTTGCTGATGGGCCTGGTTTCAATCATGCGCACGCGATCCCCGATGCCGCAGGCATTCTGCTCGTCATGCGCCTTAAACTTCGTCATGCGCCGGAGCACCTTGTGATAGATCGGATGCACCACCTGACGCTCGACCGCCACGACGACGGTCTTGTTCATCTTGTTGCTGATGACGCGCCCCACCCACTCTCGCCGCTTGACTTCACTCTCAGCCATGCTGTCTTTACCTTTCGCCGCTAGGACGTCTTCTGCCCTTCCGCCCGCTCGATCTCTCGCTGAACGGTTTTCACCTGCGCAATCGACCGCTTGGTCTTTCGAATCTGCATAGGATTTTCCAGGCGGCCCGTGCCCAATTGAAACCGCAGATTGAACAATTCCTGGCTCAGCTGCTTGGCCTTTTCGGACAGTTCGGCGC
>JBKPSD010000172.1:0-31006 GCA_046734935.1 Nitrospirota bacterium | reverse complement strand
GCCTGTTAAGTGTTGCTGTCGAGATCCCGTGCATTGGTACTGTTCTTGCGATGTTTGCCTCCCAGAGATTGGACGCACGGCATGATTTGGATGAAGGGGGCAGCATGGTGCTATTTCGGCAGCTCTGCATCGCGATAACACTTATAGTTGGCGGACAGGTCGGTCTCGCTCTCGAAGCTCAGGCGTTCGGCGAGCCTTTGAGCCTCGCAGCTGCCCCTAGCTTAAAGGTGCCGTTCGAAGAAATTGTGCCGTTGTTCGAGCAGGAGTATGGGGTGCCGGTCCGGGTGCAATACGGTGCTTCTCACACGCTCCGGCGGCAGATTGAACAGGGAGCCTCGATCGATGTTTTTCTTCCGGAATCTTCACAGGAACTCGAGACGCTTCATCAGAAAGGATTGACGCTCCTCGGCGGCCCGCGCGAATACGCGCAATCTTCGCTGGTGCTGGTGATGTCATCGGCCTCGGCCGCCACCGCGATCTCGTTTAGCGACGCGTCGGCGAACGGCGCCCTGCGTGTGGCGCTCGTCGATCCCAAAGCCTCGAGCGTGGGAGTCATCGCCTTCAGAGCGCTTAAACAAATCGCTCCCTTGCTTCAACACCGTCCACGCTTTCTTCCTGCCGACCACACGGATGACGTTGTACGCTTGGTCAGCGCCGGTCACGCCGACGTGGGAGTCGTCTACCGTGTGGATGCGATCAACAGCGGTCAGGTGCGGATTATCGACGAAGCGCCGGCCGGACGGGCCATCCCGATCGTCTTCACGCAGAGCGTCGTGTCTACCTGTCGGCAAGCCTCGCTCCACGCGGCGGAGCAATTCGTCAATTTTATGTCGAGTCCCCGCATTCAAAAGCTGTTGCTCAAGTATGGCTTTGACGCGGTACCCACCAAGGCCACCGTGGGGTAAGCTGCAGGAACAACGTCCTCCGCGGACGGGCATTCACCCGCCCCTTGCTATCTGTTCTGATGCTCGGGGCTTGCGCCGGCTGCAGCTCGCCGGATCGCGGCTACGATCTCTCTTCGTTCAGCGCCTCCAACGACCAACGCCTCATCGCCAGTTATTACCAGGAAGAAGCCTTCCGCTATCGCCGACAGGCCGAGGAATTGGACGCCCGCGCCGAAATGTATGCGCGGACGTTCGGCCCGGAATCCGACTGGGTGTCCGGGACCAGGCTCCTCGCGCAGTCCTACCGCCTTGCCGCCGACGATCGAGAGCGGTTGGCCGCGGAACATCTTGACGCGGGACGGAATGCCAGTGCTACGGCTCCGCCGGTGCGACCACAGGCATCGGCAGAAAGGACACCATGAATCGTTACGGCTGTGCTGTGCTTGCTGGCCTGCTTATTATGCTGCAATTCGGCTGCGGGACGACGGTCAGTCCCGGTCAACGGGGCTTGCGTTGGTATCCGTTTACGGAAGGACTGACGAATGAAACGCTCAAGAGCGGATTTTATTGGCGCGCGCCTTGGAACGACGTGTTCACCTACGACGTTCGGTGGCAAAGCTATGCAGAAAGCGTCGATGCGCTGAGCTCCGACGATCTTCTCGTCAAGCTGAGGGCCGCAATCATCATGCGGCCGATGCCGGAGGAAGTGTATTTTCTGGCTCAGGAGATCGGACCGGATTTTTATCCCCGAGTCGTGAAGCCTGAGCTGCTTGCGGCGGTCAGGAGCGTCGTCTCCAATTATGTGATGGTGAACGTGCCCGAGCAGAGCGCTGAAATCGCCGCCAAGGTGCAAGCGGTCGTCGTAGAAAAGCTCAAAGGGCGGCATCTCGAGGTGGCCAGCGTCGCGCTGGCGGACATCGAGCTCGCCAAAATCGTGCTCGAGGCCGTTGAACGCAAGCAGGCCAAAGAGCAGGAAAAGGAACAGAAGGAGTTCGAGCTCGTGATCGCGGACCGCGATGCCGAGATCATGCGCAGGCGTGCGAAGGGCGAAGGCGACTCGATACGCATTCGCTCGGAAGGAGAAGCCGAGGGACTTCGCATCCGCTCGACCGGACAGGCGAAAGCGCAGGAAACGATCGCCAAGACGTTGACGCCCGACTACCTCCGATTCAAGCTGTACGATAGTCAGAATTCGAAGTTTGTGTTGTTGCCCGACAAGCTCGACGTGCCTATTCTTATCAATCCCGGCGCGGACAAACCTGCGCAAATGACGCAAGATCCGACGATGCGTCTCGAGGACGATCGATCGGGTCGTTAGGAAGTAAGCGCTTTCATCGGGAGAAACGTCCTCTTTCCTAGTGGAATGCCCAGGCCAAGTGAGCTTCGGTCAAGGGAAAGGCACGCAGGCCTGTGCAACACCCTAATGTGACCGAGCCCCTCGAGACCGATATCGTAAATGAAGCGTGAAGCGCGCAACGGGCGTTGTTGGTGTCCAACACCAGCGACGGAGGATCAGTAGCCGATCAGCATTTGCGGCGTGATCTCGCAAGCTTGGTCTGGTCACCGCGCATCACCGAGAGGGAGGACTGTCATGGCCTTTCTGCCGTTTCGTGAGCGCGCCAGAATTGTGCTTTTCCGATGGCCGGCCGTCATTGCCGGGTTATTCGTCGCACTGGGGATTCATATCGTCCTCACCGCATTCGGCCTCGGTGTACTGTTTCTGCAGGAGCAGTCGGCGGGGAGCGGCAGCAGCATGGCCGCCGCCGGCCTGCTCTTATGGAGCGGGTTCGCATGGGTCATTGCCGCGTTTATCGGCGGCTACGTTACCGCCTGGGTGGCCGACGCCTCGAGGTATGTGGAAAGCCTCTTTCATGGCCTGGTGCTGTGGGGCGCTTTGACCTTCATCCTGATGTTCCTGCCGCCCAGTACCATGGGCATCGGGCTCGATACGGAAATCCTTCCGGCTCCGAACATCGTTTCTTCTGTGGCGTGGTTCGTCGCCCTCGGCGGTCTCCTCTCCCTCGGCAGCACGGTGTGGGGCGCGATCCTCGGTTCGCGAGTTGTGGCGGAGGTGGAAACGAAAGAGGCGGGCACGTACAGAGCAGCCTGAGGAGAAAATGATGGTGCGCGGTGGGACCAACAAACAAAAAGCGGCACTCATTAAGAAATGGATCGATCCGGATGAGCGGATTACGGTGCAGTTCGACGACCAGCGTGATTTAAGCGCCGAAGTGACCGGGTGTACCGATCAGCTCGTGTCGCTTTCGCTGGACACGGCAGTTCCTCATATGCGGCAAGAGATTTCACTGCCGTTGAGTTCGGTTGAACTCGCGGAAGATCATACACACTACACGCGTGATCCGGAACGTCCGCTCGAACGGAAACGCATGATGCTGATCGTGCAGGGGAAGCGCCCTGCGGTCGTCATGTGACGCGCTAGCGAGACGGAAGAGTATACGTCGTGTGAGCTTCACTTCCGGTGGTGATGCAGGACCGCATGACGATGGCGTGGCAGTGTCCCGCCGTCCCGCTGAGGGCATTGATATACGCCGCCAGCGCTTCTCCCGTGACTGCTCCGGCCCGGTGGTCGATCAGCAGATGATCCGGAAGCAGGTCGGCCTCGACCCGCGCAACTCCAACAAAGTGTTCCAGTGCTCGGACAATGGCTTGTTGCGACGGACCGCAGCCGTCGCCGGCCAGCGCAAGCGCCGTACGCTCCGCGGCGAAGACCTCTCCATGAAAGAGAACGAGGATACCGCCGGCCCAGGCCAGTGAGGCCGCAAGGTGCGGCCGCCGGGAACGGTATAAAGGCCTGTGCCTCAATGGGCCGGCACCGGAGTAATTTCGGTTTGGGGAACGGTGACGGTCCATGGCACCATCGGCATGAGCGGCGCGGGTTTAGCGTCGGGCGAGGCCACTAGCACGGCAATTGCGCCGCGTAACGCCGCGGTCAATGAGTGCGTGACCAGGGGATACGCGCCCGCCGATTCGGCGACGACATCGAATGTCGCCGCGCTTCCCGGTCCCACGACGTAGGTTTGGACTCCCGTAAGCTTGTTGGCCGGATTGCCGCTTTCGTAGACGTTATCCCAGATCTCGCCGATGGGGTGGAATGCCGAAAACTCGTTCGGCCCTGCATTGACGAAATAAATCCTTACCCGTTCTCCCGGTTTCGCGTCCAATTTCCCTCCGCCTGTCACGAAGGGGTGATACTTGAAGATGCCGCCGTTGAACATGACGCCGTCAAATTTTCGGTCGAACATGCTCTGGACGTCGTCCGGATTCTTGAAGTGCTCCGATTGCACAAGGACATATTCGCGGTCGGCCTTAGGCCATGCCTTAGGGTTCTTGGGATCGACGATGATGGCGCCGAACATGCCCCGGGCGACGTGCTGGATCATGGGCGGCGCGCCGCAATGATAAAAGAACACGCCTGGCTTCTTCGCGACGAAGGTGTAGCTGATGGTCTCGCCTGCGTTGATCGCTCGATAGTTCTTCAGAAAGTCGACCTCTGCGGCATGGAAATCCATCGCGTGTGGATATTTGTTGGTTGCGGGATTCGTCAATGTAAACTTGATCGTGTCTCCCTCGGTCACCCGCACGACCGGTCCCGGCATTTGTCCGTTGAACGTCCAGGCGGCGTATTTTTCGCCGCTCCCGTCGATCACCACGTCGGTTTCGACGGCGGTCATCGACACTTCGTGCGTTTTGGCGAACGCCACGGTGGAGATGATCGTTGCTAGTCCTGCGGCGACTAGAAGACTCTGAAGGAAGCGGGGAGTGCACATGGATTCTCTCCTCGTTGTAGTTGATCGCAGGGACTGCGCGACCGTTAACCGTCCGCCAGTAGGCATTACTTAGGGTTGGCCGCAGGATACTCGCAGGCGGGACCATAAAAACATGACCAATGTCATGTTTTTGTGAAAAACCAGATGAAAATGGCCGCGGAGACTAGCTCGAGGCAATCGATTTGAGCCGTTCGAGGCTCAGGATAACGAGACGGTTCGCGGTGCCCGAGACCAGCTGCTCGCGTTTGAATCGACTCATGATGCGGATCACAGTTTCAGTCGTGGCGCCAATCATATTGGCCATATCTTGCCGGGTTAATCGCATGGGAAGGCTGATGCCATGCAATTCCTTGATCCCGTTTCTCGCCCCGAGATCGGCCAAGAGCGCCGCTAACCGCTGGTCGGCACGGTCGAGGGCAAGGATTTTGGCCTTTTCCTGCGCTTCGTTGAGCCGATTTCCCAAGTACTTGATCACTTCCATGGCCGCGTCCGGGCTGCGCCTCAGCATGTCAAAATACGCTCTTCGATGCATTCGAAGAATACTAACGTTTCCCATCGGCTGCGCCGTACCGGGATGGCGGCCGCCGTCAAAGGCGGCTGCATCGCAGCAGAAGAGATCGCCGGGCATAAGCATCTTAAGCGTACATTCCTTCCCGTCAGGCGTGGATTTCACGCACTTGACCGTGCCTTCTTTCACGATGTGAAAGTATTCGGTCGGATCGCCTTCGCGAAAAATGAAGTCGTCTTTTCCGTAGCGGGTTTCCGAAAGTTCCCGGAGAATGCGTTGACGATCCTGAGGGCTCAGGATGTTGAGCAAGGGAACATGGTCAAGCAAACTGTCGGTGGGAACGCCGGTCCGTTTACTTGATGATATGCTGGGTCGCTTCGACAATGGACCGCGCTCCGATGCCATAGTGATCGACGAGCTCCTCCGGCTTTCCACTATGGGGAATCACGCGAACCGCGAGCTTGTGAACACGGACGCCTTCAGACCCGACCGCGTCGAGGACGGCGTCGCCCAGCCCGCCGTGCGCATAATGATCTTCGACAGTCAGGAGGCGGCCGCGCGTCGCCGATGCGCTGGCCAACAACGCCGTACGGTCGATCGGGACCACGCTGTACAGGTCGATCACCCGCACCGCGATGCCGACGGCTTTGAGCTGATCGTAGGCCTTGAGAGCTTCGAACAGCGTCACCCCTGCAGCCACGATGGTCAGCACATCGTTCGCGCTCTGCCGCAGCACCTTCGATCCGCCGATGGGGAATTGCTCATCCGGTCCGTAGAGGACCGGTGATTTGGGCCGGCCTGCGCGGATATACACCATCCCTTTGTGATTGGCTGCCGCTTCGACCAATCGATACGTTGACGTCCCGTCGGACGGATAGAGGACCGTGATCCCGGGCTGGGCCGCCATCATCGCGATATCCTCGAGTCCCATCTGGGAAGGGCCGTCTTCGCCGATGCTGACCCCGACATGGGTGCCGACGAGCTTGATGTTGGATTGGCTGATCGCGGCCATGCGGATGAAATCATAGGCTCTCGTAAAGAACGCTGCAAACGTCGCGGCAAACGGAATTTTTCCGCAGGCCGCCAACCCGGCTGACGCGCCGAGCATGTTCTGTTCGGCGATGAAGTTTTCAAAGAAACGGTTGGGGAACTTCTTCCCAAATTTTTCGGTATACGTGGAGTTCTTCACGTCCGCGTCCAATGCGACGACCAGCGGATTGACACCGCCCAGTGCCTCGAGGGCCGCGCCGAACGCTTCACGGGTCGCGATCGAGTCGCCGACTTTATAAGAAGGAGCGGGCAGAGGCTTGATCGACGGCGCGGCGGCCGAAGAAGCCGACGGACGCCGGATGACTGGTGCGGTCCCATTCGGCTGAAGCTGATGGGTCAGCTCGTCCATGGCCTTCTGCATCTCGGCGCCTTGTGGGATAGGCTTTCCATGCCAGTTCGGATGGTCTTCGATAAAGGAAATGCCTTTGCCCTTGAATGTCCGGGCGAGAAGAACCGTCGGTTGGTGCTTCGTGCTGGCGGCTTCATCAAATGCGTTCAAGAGCGCGGTCAAATCATGTCCGTCGACGACCAAGGCATGCCAGCCGAATGCTGACCAGCGGGCCCGATAGGCGTCCATGTCGTGCTGCAACATCGTGGGATCGCTTTGGCCGAGTCGGTTGACGTCGACGATCGCGCAGAGGTTGTCCAGCTGGTGCTGTCGTGCGGCTTCTATCGCCTCCCAATTCGATCCCTCTACGGATTCGCCGTCACCCATCAACACATAGGTTCGATGATCGAGCTTGTCTACGTACTTGGCGCTCAACGCGATGCCGACTCCCACGGGCAGGCCCTGTCCCAGCGAGCCGGTCGCCATGTCGACGAACGGCAGGCGCGGTGTGGGATGCCCCTCCAAGTCGGAATGGAGCGTCCGCAGCTTCAACAGGTCCTGTTTTGGGAACAGCCCGGCTTCCGCCCATGCGGCGTAGAGCAGGGGAGCTGCGTGCCCCTTGGAGAGGACGAATCGGTCGCTGTTGGGCGCTTTCGGATTCTTCGGATCGTATCGCATGACCGAAAAGAAAAGGGCGGCGACGATGTCGGCGGCGGAACAGCAGCTCGACGGATGACCGCTTCCGGCGGCGGTGGTCGATCGCACGCTTTCCATGCGCAAGTGCGTGGCGGCATTTTGAAGGGCGGCGAGTTGTTCCTGGGATAGGGTGGCTACAGACATGCGCTCTCCTTGTGTCGGAACAGAATCGCAACGAAGCGGACCGTCTCGGGGCGGGACGGGGCTTGAAGCGTGCAGAAGTCGAAGCTAACAAACCGAGGGTAAAGGAGTCAATGAAGCCGAAAGGCGGATCTGCCCCCGCGCGAAGTTCCACAGGGCAGATCCAATCGGAAATTACACTGAGGGTGTGACCGTCGACACCTCGTCGGAGCAGGCACTCTCGATACCGTTGAACGAACTCACGGCAAAATAGTACGTGGTGTCGGCCGCCAACCCGGTCACTGTCGCGGTGGGTGTTGACGAAAATGTGGACTGAGCATATGCACAGGACCCCGGAGAGCCCGGAGATTCAGTCCCATAGTGGATGTAGTATCCGGCGACCTCGCCGACTGGATTCCACGCCAATGTCGCGACCGCAGACCCGGTAGGGGCTGCTGCCGGGCCGTCCACACCTCTATTCACACGAATTCCTCCGCCCTCTTCAGACCCGCAGGCAGTGAGGAGCGAACAGGTGACCAGCATGATAACAAGTCCCATAAATGGGAACCCGAGCGATCGCTTCGTCGCTGCGAGGGTTCCTTGTAAAAGACGCACCGGTTGCGTGGGATCTGCCATAGCGTTCGAATCCCTTTCCTAAACTGTGTGGTGTGGAATGAATCCGGTCTATGCTGGCCGTTGAAGGGAGCCCGCAGCCGAAGTCGTGATGGGGGTCATAGCAATCGATGTGCCCGAAACGAAAAACGACATAAACAATGAGTCAAATCAAACGCTTACTCATTGTATTGCCGGCATCCAACGCACGTACTTTCACGAAGCGTGAAGGGGCCCTCCTGCGACAGCCGACGAAAAAGAACGCGGCCGGTCCCAGACGCGCAGGTTTTGGGCGCACGTGCTCCGGGAAAGTTTTATCCCTGATGGGAACCGGCTGCGAAATCAGCCAGTGTGTAGTGGTCTAAAATTCCTGCAATCGCGTCGCGCACGGTTCCCATGATGTGTTGAACCGGACATCGAGGATGGTCCGTGTAGGGACAATCTCGGCATTTTTGATAGGCAGTCTTGCTGACGCATCCAATCGGTGCCAGGGGGCCGTCGAGAATGCGGATGACTTGCCCGAGTGTAATGGCCTCCGGCGATTTGATCAGACCATAGCCCCCTTTCATGCCTCGTCTGCTGGACAAGAGTCCGGCCCGCTTGAGGGCCAAAAGGATCTGCTCGAGAAACTCGACCGGAATATTCTGGCGGGCGGCGATTTCATGGCGCTGCAAGGTCGTCTTACCGTGCGCGAGCGTGAGCTCAAGGAGTGCACGCAAGGCGTACTCGCTTTTCTTCGAAAGTTTCATTATTGAATCGGCTTTCCGAGTGTTTCAATCAAGAATGCCGACATTAAATGACCGTTTCAACGCCGTCAAGCGCGCAACCCCAAATCCTTTGCAACTCCTTGATCTGCGTGCAGTTTCTTGACAGTCTCCAGCGGTTCCTGCTAGCTTCTGTCTCCATTTTTTATCGGTCAACGGCTCGGACGACGGCTGGACTGTTCGTGACCTTCCAGGAACTCATCCTCACCTTACATCGGTTCTGGGCCGACCAGGGGTGCGTCATCCACCAGCCGTATGACGTGGAGATGGGCGCCGGGACGTTTCACCCCGCCACATTTCTCCGGTCGCTGGGACCGGAGCCTTGGCGCTCCGCCTATGCGCAGCCCTGTCGGCGGCCGACGGATGGCCGTTATGGTGAAAATCCGAACCGCATGCAGCACTACTATCAATATCAGGTGGTGCTCAAGCCTTCTCCCGCCAACATTCAGGAACTGTATCTGGAAAGTCTCGCCCGGTTAGGCATCAATCCGAAGGAGCACGACATCCGTTTTATTCAGGACGACTGGGAGTCGCCAACGCTCGGGGCCTGGGGGTTGGGGTGGGAGGTCCGCTTGGATGGCATGGAGATCACGCAATTCACTTACTTCCAGGAAATCGGCGGCATTGAATTGAGTCCGATCACCGGAGAAATCACGTACGGCACCGAACGCATTGCGATGTACCTGCAACAAGTCAACAATGTGTTCGACCTGGAATGGACTGACGGAATTTCGTACGGCGATATCCATCACGAAACGGAGGTCCAGTTCTCCCGCTACAATTTCGAGCAGGGTGACGTGGCGATGCTGATGAATCTCTTCCAATCGTATGAAGCGGAATGCAAGCGCCTGCTGGCTCACACCGATCAGCGCTTGACGCTTCCTGCCTACGATTACTGCATCAAGTCCTCGCATGCGTTCAATCTGCTCGATGCACGGGGAGCCATCAGTGTGGCCGAGAGGACCGGTTACATCGCCCGCGTTCGGGCGCTCGCCCGGCAATGTGCCGAACGATACATTGAAGAACGGGCGGCGATGGGGCACCCGCTCATGAAGCGAGAAGCAGGCCACGGGCAACCGCGGACGCGCGAGGTCGGCGGCCGAAGGACAAAACGATCATGACGCCCGCCCGTCGGAACACCCTGCGGTCGAAACGGCAAGCATCTGACAGCGCCGAACTGCTTTTGGAAATCGGCGTTGAGGAACTTCCTTATCAATTTATTCCGCCGGCGCTCACTGTGTTAGCCGACGCGGCCGCACGGCTTCTTCGAGAAGCGCGCCTGTCGGCAGGAACTATCTCGACGGTGGGGACGCCGCGGAGGCTCGTCCTCGTCGTTGAGGACCTTGCGCTCAATCAAACCGCCGTCAAAAAGGAAGTGATGGGGCCTTCGAAGTCGGTGGGGTTCGATCCGCAGGGGCAGCCCACAAAGGCGGCGATCGGATTCGCCGGAGGCCAGGGCGTGCCGATCGAAAGCCTCCAGGTGCGTTCGACCGCAAAGGGCGAGTATTTGTTCGCCGTGAAAGAGGATGCGGGGCGACCGGCGAAAGCCGTTTTGATGGAGCTGCTGCCGCAGCTGATCGGTCAACTCTCCTTTCCAAAAGCGATGAAATGGAATGAAACGGGCGCCCGGTTTGCCCGTCCTATCCGCTGGCTCCTCGCCTTGTTTAACGGCGCTGTGTTGCCCCTGGAGGCGGCGGGCATCAAAGCGGGTCAGCGGACGTACGGACATCGTGTGATCGGCAGGGGCGCGCCGGTGTACGTGAGAGATTATGCATCGTACCGTAAGGCGCTCGAACGCGCGGGAGTGCTCGTAGATCCGGAACGGCGGCGCCGGATGATTCTGGATCAGCTGGATCGGCTGTGTTCCGAGAGCCGGGTCGCCCTGAATGCGGACGAGTCATTGCTGGACCAGGCGGTGTTTACCACGGAATGGCCCTGCGTCCTGCTTGGAAGTTTCAGGCCCGAGTACCTTGCGGTCCCGTCCGAAATTCTGATCACCTCGATGAAAGAGCACCAAGGATTTTTTTCCGTGAGGGACCGCAAGACCGGAGCCCTAGCTCCGCATTTCCTCGCCGTGGCGAACAATCAACCCAAAGATATGTCGTTGATTCGGGCAGGCAACGAGCGGGTGCTTGCCGCCCGTCTGGCCGACGCCAAGTTTTTCTTCGATGAAGACCGGAAGACGCGGTTGGAGGAACGGGTCAAGAAATTGAGCGGCGTGACCTTCCATCAGAGGCTCGGGACGATGGGGCAGAAACAGGAGCGCCTCGTCCAGCTGGTTTCCGCCATCGCATCATCGGTGAGTGCGGGCCCAGGTAGTCCCGATTTGCTGAACGAATGCCGGAGAGCCGCGCAGCTCTGCAAGGCCGATCTTCTAACGGGCATCGTCGGCGAATTTCCAGAGCTGCAGGGGGTTATGGGCGGCGAGTATGCCAAGCATGACGGCGAACCACAGGGCGTGAGCCGGGCGATCGGGGAACAATACCTCCCCAAGGCGCTTGAAGGCGAATTGCCGCAATCGCCGGCGGGACTCGTGTTGTCGCTTGCCGACCGCTTGGATACGATCGCCGGCTTTTTTCACGTGGGACTCATTCCGAGCGGGTCCGAGGACCCATTCGCCCTGCGCCGACATGCCACCGCCATTGTCCGGATCATCCTTGAAAAGCGCCTTCGTCTCGATCTCGGCCAGTGCATCGATCATGCGCGGCGCCTGCTGATCGACGCCGGCATCAAGGGAGGACCCGATCACGCGCAGGCGCGTCAACGAATCGCCGACTTTGTGTTCGAGCGGGTGCGTCACTACGGTCGGACGGTCGAAGGCCTCCGTGACGACGTCATGGAGGCGGTCCTGCGATCGGCGCTTTCCACCGGGCCGATCGATCTGGTCGACCTGTCGCTCAAAATGAAAGCCATGCAAGCCGTGACCGCCAAGCCAGAGTTCGATCCGCTGATCGTGGGATTCAAGCGGGCCTCGCGTATCGTCGAGAAGGAACGCTGGGAGCGCCAGCCGGTGGACCCCGCGCGGTTTCAGGATCCTGCCGAAGGCGAACTGCACCGCCGCCTCGCCGTCTCCCGAGAGGACGTCCGGCGCGAGACGGCCGAAGGACGGTATGAGAAGGCCTTGGAGGCGTTGGTGGGGCTCAAACCGGCGATCGATGCATTTTTTACCAACGTCATGGTGAACGTCGAGGATGCGGCGCTGCGGAGCAATCGGTTGTCCTTGTTGAAAGACGTGAACGAGTGCTTTACCTCGTTCGCGGACTTTTCGCGGATTATGGTACAAGGGACATAGAGGGCAACCCTAATTTAGCCCATCGAGACATCGGAGCGTGATGGGACCGTCCGACCGTCCGCAGCCAGAGTCGGACGAGCAGCGTGCGGCGAAGGTCCGCCGGTTCGCCAGGTTGGTCACGGCGGCGCTGATCGTGTTGTGCAATGTGCTGTTGCTGGCCGGCCTCCGAATCACCGGGATCAACCTCGATGAACTGGTCAGCACGCCGGAAGTATTCAATGCCAAAGAGGATGTCTGCCTTCGGTTGACGTGGGAACGAGTGACGGGAGCAGAAGATCCCGTGCGGTTGTGCTCCGAATGGATCAAGCTCGCAGATCCGTCGGGGAAGCCGCATCATTTGACGAAAGACATTGCCGTGCGCCGCGGCCCCGACGGCCGGTACTACGTCCATGCGGGAGTGCGGCCGGATTTTCGGTTGCTGGGCCTGGCCCTGTTCGTGGTGGCCGTGTTGCTGTTGGGCATGTGGATCAGACGTTATCTGGTCAATCGCTATCGACTGCAGCTTGAACCGGCGGCGCCGGGAAGCGCTTCGGGCCCTCACTGAGGGCGGAAGGGGAAGGAGAGGGACGCGTGGCTAAGAAATACGTCTACTACTTTGGTGACGGGAAAGCCGAGGGCACGTCGAACATGAAAGAGCTGCTCGGCGGCAAGGGTGCGGGACTGGCGGAGATGACCAATTTGGGCATCTCAGTGCCTCCCGGCTTCACCATCTCCACGGAGGCCTGCGTCGAATATTACCGGCTGGGCAAGAAGTATCCGACCGGTATGTGGGAAGCGTCCCTGCAGGCGCTGAAGCGGGTTGAACGGTCGATGGGCATGGGTTTCGGCGATCCTGAACGGCCGCTGCTGGTCTCGGTCCGCTCGGGCGCACGGGCTTCGATGCCCGGCATGATGGATACCGTCCTGAACGTCGGATTGACGACAAAGACTGTTGAAGGCCTGGCCGCGAAAACGCGGAACGACCGCTTTGCGCAGGACAGCTACCGGCGGTTCGTTTCAATGTTCGGCAGCATCGTCATGGGCGTGCCCCGCGAGCATTTTGAAGCCATTCTGAAGCACAAGAAAACGGAAGTCGGGGTCACGCATGACACGCATCTCGACGCCCGGCATCTTCGCGAATTGGTCGCCAGCTTCAAAGCCCTGGTCAAGGAAGAGACGAAGAAGGATTTTCCTGACGAACCGCTCGACCAACTTCGCATGGCGATCAACGCGGTGTTCTCCTCCTGGTTCGGCGCCCGCGCCATCACCTATCGAAGGCTTTACGGCATTCCGGATTCATGGGGCACGGCTGTCAACGTCGTCGCCATGGTATTCGGCAATATGGGAGAAACAAGCGGAACCGGCGTTGCCTTCACCCGCAGTCCCAGTTCGGGAGACAAGGCCTTCTTCGGCGAATGTCTGATGAATGCGCAGGGCGAAGACGTCGTGGCCGGCATCCGGACACCATTGCCGGTGAACGCTCTCGCGAAGAACGTCCCCGACGCCTACAAGGAGCTCGAGCAGACCTATAAGAAACTCGAAAAACATTACCGCGACATGCTCGATCTGGAATTCACCATCCAGGAAGGCAAGCTCTACATGCTTCAGACCCGGGTCGGGAAGCGGACGGGTATTGCCGCGGTGAAGATCGCCGTCGACATGGTGAAAGAGGGCGCCATCTCGAAAGAGGAGGCGGTTCAGCGCATCGGGCCGGATCAGCTGGCGCAGTACTTGTACCCGATCTTCGATAGCAAGGAAGAATCAAAAGTGAATCCGCTGGGGAAGGGCCTGCCGGCGGGTCCCGGCGCGGCCGCCGGCAAAATCGCCCTTAGTCCGGATCGGGCCGTCGACATGAAGGCGGCGGGCAGCCGGGTGGTCCTCGTTCGCCAGGAAACCAGTCCGGACGACATCCACGGGATGAACGCCGCGGGTGGCTTTTTGACTGCGCGCGGCGGGATGACTTCTCACGCGGCGGTCGTCGCCCGTCAGATGGGAAAGGTTTGCGTGGCCGGCTGCGAAGCCGTGGAAGTGCTCGACAGCCAAACCGTGAAAATCGGCGCCAAGACCTTCCGGGAGGGCGATTATCTGTCGATCAACGGCTCCACCGGGAACGTGTACGAAGGCGATATCCCCGTCGTTGAGTCGGAAATCATCCAGGTGATTCAAGGGAAGCTGGATCCGAAAAAATCGGACAAGTATCAGCGCTTTGCGACCATTCTGGCGTGGGCGGACAGCATGCGGAAACTCAGGGTGCGGGCCAACGCGGATGTGCCGGAGCAGGCAAAAATCGCCCGCGGATTCGGCGCGGAAGGTATCGGACTTTGCCGCACGGAACACATGTTCTTTGCCGAGGACCGGATTCCAATCATGCAGAAGATGATTCTGGCGCGGACGACGGAAGAACGGGAAAAGTATCTCGACCAATTGCTGCCGCTTCAGAAACATGATTTCATCGGCCTGTATCGCGAGATGGAAGGTTTTCCCGTGACGATTCGGCTCCTGGACCCGCCGCTGCATGAATTTCTGCCCAAGCGCGAAGAGTTGATGGTGGAAATCGCCAGGTTGGAGCTGACGGGTCCTGACGGCGACAAGTTGGAGGAGAAACGCCGGCTGCTCGCGCGCGTCGAGGAGTTGCACGAATTCAATCCGATGCTGGGCCTGCGCGGATGCCGGCTGGGCATTACGATGCCGGAGATCACCCGCATGCAGGCGCGGGCGGTCATGGAGGCGGCCTGCGAGCTGGCGAAAGAAGGCAAGAAAATCGTGCCGGAGATCATGATTCCTTTGGTCGGAATGGTCTCCGAAATGAAGTCCCAAGAAGATCTCATCCGCGAGGTCGCCCAGGAGACGATGAAGCGGCATAATGTGAAGTTGTCCTATCTCATCGGGACGATGATCGAATTGCCGCGCGCGGCGGTGACGGCTGACCGCATCGCCGAGGAGGCCGAATTCTTTTCCTTCGGCACCAATGACCTGACCCAAACGACCTTCGGGTTTTCACGCGACGATGCCGCGAAGTTCATCGACCACTACAAAACCGCCAACCTCATGGAGTCCGACCCGTTTGCCGTGCTCGACCGTGAGGGCGTCGGCGCCCTGATGCGACAGGCCATCGCGGGCGGGCGGAAGACGAGGCCCGGCATCAAGCTCGGCATCTGCGGTGAACACGGCGGCGATCCCAGTTCCGTTGAGTTCTGCCACCAACTAGGACTCGATTACGTGAGCTGTTCTCCCTACCGCGTGGCGATCGCACGGCTTGCGGCCGCGCATGCGGCGTTAGCCGAAGCGGAAGCCAAAAAGGGCCCGAAGCCGGCGGCATCGGCCCGGACCGGCCGCCGCTCCCGTACCGCCCGCCGGAAGCGGTGAGCGCCCGTACGGCGTGACGAACGTCCCATGGCGGTCACGCGCGGGAGACCTCGCTTTCCGGCCTCGCCTTCGTTTTATGCACGTGTCCTGCCGCCGTGCGACAATCCTGGACCTATGCGGTCGAACAACAGAGATCTCCATTACATGACCGCGGCCCTTCGCCTGGCGGCGAAAGGCTGCGGCACTGCAAGCCCGAATCCGATGGTCGGGGCGATCGTCATCAATCGGGGGCGGGTCGTCGGCCGGGGCTATCATCGTCGGCCTGGGCTTCCACATGCCGAAGCGATTGCGCTCCAACGGGCCGGCGCTCAAGCTCGAGGCGGGACGTTGTACGTCACGCTCGAGCCCTGTTGTCATTTGAACAAGCGCACGGCCCCCTGCGTGCCGGCCATCGTGCGCTCGGGCATTAGACGGGTCGTGATCGCTCAACGCGATCCCAATCACCTGGTCAATGGCCGTGGAACGGCGGCGCTCCGACGGGCAGGAATGTCAGTGACCCTCGGCGTGGCACGCCATGAGGCCGAAGCGTTGAACCAGGCCTATCGTTACTGGGTCAGGACGCAGCGGCCCTTCGTCATTCTGAAAGCGGCCATGACGCTCGACGGGCAAATTGCGACCTCCTCCGGGGAAGCCAAATGGATTACGAGCAAGGCGTCCCGACGTGAAGCTCACCGACTTCGCGCCCAGGTGGATGCGGTGCTGGTCGGCGTGGGCACCGTATTGTCGGACAATCCATCGTTGACCGCTAGAGTAGGGGCCCGGCTTACGCGATTGGCCGGCAGGCAGCCGCTGCGCGTCATTGTCGATTCGCGCCTTCGGATGCCTCTCAGTGCCAAGATTCTCCGCCGGACTGATCATGCCAAGATCTTGGTTGCGGCCACCCGCGCGGCTCCAATGGCACGGCGGATGGCGCTTCAACGACGTGGTGTCGACATCGTCCTGCTGCCTTCCACGTCCGGCCGGGTGTCATTGCCCGCGCTCATGCGAGAACTCGGTAGGCGGGGAATCACGTCTTTATTGGTCGAAGGCGGCGCTGAAATCAATGCGGCCATGCTCAGGGGCAAGCTCGTGCAGCGCGTGCGGCTGTACATCGCGCCGTCGCTGCTCGGCGGCAGCGATGCCAAGGGAATGGTCGGAGGCAAGAGCCCCGGACGTATCGCAGAGGCCTTGAAACTGCGGAATATCCGCACGCGTTCAGTCGGCGGCGACATCGTTGTGGAAGGTGACCTGTGAGACGCGCCGTCGCAGGTTTCCTCCTGGTAACGGCCGTCTGGTCGCCCGCCCTGACCTCTGCAGATCCGCTGCCTGGTGCCGACAGTCTGCCGGAGATGGTATTTCAGTATCTCGATACACCGGACCCCGATGAAGCGGAACGCCTCCTAAGATCCATTCAAGACCATCCCGGAACGTCGATCGAGCGGGTGACCAGAATCATTGAAACCGAGCGAAGGTATGACAGCCGTCCGATCGGGACGCTGCCGGATGAACGCATCCGGATTCAGGGGCAGACCTATGCGGTTGCACTGTCGGTTCCCCTCACGTACCAACCTTCCAAAGGCTATGCGCTGATCGTGTGTTTGCACGGTGCGGGGTTCAGTGGAGATGCCTATTTAGCGCGCTGGCAGGCGCGGCTGGACGAAGACTCGATTCTGGCTTGCCCGACGTATCCTGCAGGAGCCTGGTTCACGCGGCGGGCCGAGGACTTGGTCCTGGCGACTATCCGGTATGTCGCGCAGCGATACCATATCGACCCGGATCGCATCTTCCTCACAGGAATGTCGAACGGCGGCATCGGCGCCTGGCTCATCGGCATGCACCATGCGCCTCTTTTCGCAGGCCTCGCGCCCATGGCCGGAGGACTCGACGACGTGCTCATGCCGTTTGTGGCGAATCTCCGCAACACACCGGTGTACATCATTCATGGCGAGAAGGATCAAGTGATGCCAGTCGCACTGAGCCGGTCGATCGCGCGAGAGTTGACGACATTGGGATACGCCTACGTCTATCGCGAGCATCAAGGGGAACATCCGGTGGCAGGAGGACATTATTTTCCCAGAGAAGAATTGCCGGCGCTGATGACCTGGTTGAAGGCGCAACGGCGGGATCCTTTGCCGGCCAAGTTGACCGTCGTGCGTGAAGCCAGCCGCTTCCAGCCCTTCGGCTGGGTGCGGCTCGATGTGACCGATCCGATCGCGGCCTTTTCCGAAGATCTCGTCGACAAGCAGGACGAGCGGATCCTGAACCGTGAATATGCGAGACTCGAAGCGACCATTGTGTCGGCCAATCGGATCGAGGTGACCACGGAACGGATTCAACGCTACAGCCTGTTCCTGAACGACCGGCTGATCGATTCCGCCAAGCCGGTCACCATCGTGACCAACGGCCGGCTCTCGTTCGAAGGCACGCTGAGCGCTTCCTTGGAGACACTGCTGCGTCAGGCCCGGCTGAGACAGGATCCTCGGCAGCTGTTCCCTTTCCACCTTGCCGTCGCGGTCCCGAGACCCGTTTCATGAAAGTGAATCACCGGCGGTCCGCGGGTGCTAAGTCCGGTCTCCTGGCCGCGTTGTTGGCGGTCGAGATCGCCGGATCTGCCGCTGGAGCAAGCGCAGAGTCATGCGCGCTCGCCGCTGTGCACGCCGGTATGACGTTCCCCGTTCAGCATCTCCGGGAAGACTGGTCCTGCCGTCTGGCGTATGTCATTGATCAACCGACGACGGCCAATAGCGTTGGACCGTTGAGGGCGGCCATGGATCGGGTGATGTATCTCCATTTGCTCGACCGTCCGCCGCTGGCAGCGGCTCTCATCAACCGGCTCGATCTGGCCGACTATAAGGCGGAAACACGCGGGTCCGGCCGATGGTGGGGCAGCGACGGCGAAGGCTCGGAAGGCATCGTGGAGCTCGTGCATGCGGAATCCACCACGAGGATCTATTACCTGGAGGGCACGCACCGCAGCCGGTTCCTTCCCAATGTAAGCGGCAAGGCAGTGGTCTTCCTCCGCATGAACGCGGTCACGGACCCGAACGGCCTGCCTGCCATGGAGAGCACTCTCGTGGCCTATGCGAGGCTCGACAACCGGTTTCTCTCCGGCCTGGCGTCGGTGCTTCGGCCGCTCATCGGGTCGACGGTCAGCCGCAAGCTTGCGAAGGGCGTCGATGTGGTCAACCGATTAGGGCTTGCGATGCGCCAACGGCCCGACCGCGTGCTGTTCGAGGCAGCAGATCCTCCGCCTTTGCCTGACGAAGACGTGGCATATCTGAAGGAGGCGTTGGGCATAAGGGCGCCGGCGGCTGGCACCGGCCGTGTCGAGCGTGCAAGGCCATGACCACCGCGCGCAGTTTCACCGTCCTCTGTACGATCGGTGTGTTTTGCTTCATCAGCTACAACATGGTGAGGATGCCGGTCCTTGCGCTCTTCGCGGAATCGCTAGGCGCGAGCCCGGAACGGATCGGCCTGATCGTGTCCGTGTCCACGCTCACGGGGGTATTTCTTAAACTCCCTTCAGGAGCGCTGTCAGACATTTACGGCCGCCGCATGCTGCTCCGGATCGGCGTCATCGCATTTGGAGTGCCACCATTTTTCTATCCGTTGATCTCCGACTTGAACGTCCTGACGCTGCTCCGCTTGTTTCACGGACTGGCTACAGCCATCTTCGCGCCGAGCGCGCTGGCGACCGTTGCAGAACTGTATCGCGAGCGCCGCGGAGCGGCCATGGGCACCTACACCGCCTGCACGCAATCGGGTGCCTTGCTGGGCCCGTTCATCGGAGGCTATCTCGCATACGCCGCCGGCTTTTCCTCGGCTTTCTTGATGGCGGGATTCTTCGGCTGTGCGGCCATCGTGATGTTCTATAGCCTCCATCTTTCGCCTCCGCCGCCGCGCCTGCATGAAAAGGGGGCGGCGGCCATTGGAGCCGAGATGTGGAAGGGCTTCACTAGCGTCGCGCGCAACCGCACCGTGTTGATCACTAGTTTGATGGATGCGGCGAAGATGATCGCCAACGGCGCCTTGATGGCCTTTCTCCCGCTGTACGGCGTTTCGGTCGGCCTCAACGCGGCGGAAGTCGGCCTGTTGTTCACCGTTCAAGCGCTGACCTCTTTCCTATCCAAGCCGATCATGGGACGGGTCTCCGACCGAGTCGGACGGCAGCCTTTGATCATGGCGGGACTGCTGATCTGTGCGGCGACCTTCGTCTGTATTCCGCACGTCACCCAGCTGGCGGTCCTCCTGATGCTCTCGGCCGGGTTTGGATTCGGTGAAGCGGTTGTCACTTCCTCGTCCTCCGCGTTCGTTGCGGACAGTTCCGAATTCAAGACGCTGGGCGCCGGCATGGGCATGCAGGGCACCATCGGAGATATCGGGCATGCGAGCGGACCACTGCTCGCCGGTGTGCTCATTGCCAACATGAGCTATGCCGGAGCGTTCGGCATGATCGCCGGCCTGCAACTCCTGGCCGCGGCATTCTTCGGGTTCACCATGAGGAAATGAACGGTTGATACCATTATAATGACCGAACAATGATCGACCATTATATTGACCGACCATGAAGGAGATGGCGACTGAGAACATCGTGATCGGCGTCCTGGCGATGCTGGGCGTGGTGGTGTTGATCATCCTGTTCGTCTATGTCCTTCGGGAGATCCTCGTGAGGAAAGACTGATGTTCACCGGCATCGTGGAAGAAATGGGCGCCGTGGCCTCGATTGAACCCACGCTTGCCGGCACCCGCCTGACAGTGCTCGCTTCGACAGTCCTCGGCGATCTCAAGGTGGGGGACAGTATCAGCGTCAGCGGCACCTGCTTGACTGTCGTGTCGAAGAACGAACAGTCGTTTGCCGTCGAGGTGTCGCCGGAAACGCTCTCGATTACGACGCTCGGGCGCCTGACGGGCGGCGCCCCCGTCAATCTCGAGCGTGCGATGAAGCTCAACGAGCGGATCGGCGGTCACCTTGTGGCCGGCCATGTGGACGCTGTCGGCCGCGTTCGAAGCCGGCGTCAGGAGGGCAATGCGACGGTCTTCGTCATTGAGGCGCCGCACGAAGTGCTGCGCTACTGCGTGCACAAAGGTTCGGTCACCGTCGACGGAATCAGCCTCACGATCAATGACGTGACGGATCATTCCTTCAGCGTCGCCATCATTCCACACACTGCCGCCGTCACGACTCTCGGGTTGAAGCAGGTCGAGGATGAGGTCAATTTGGAATCGGACCTCATCGGCAAGTTCGTCGAACGGCTGCTCCAGCAGAGAAGCGCGTCGCCTAAGCCGGCTCCGGTCATCGATAAGGACTATCTGAGAAAACACGGGCTTCTCTAGACCCACGTCTGACGCGCATTCCCGTGTTTGCATGCAAGCGGTGGTTATAATGGTGGATGCGCTCTGCATCGATTCCCTCGATCCTTCCTGAAGGGTTCGCGTATCACCCCGACTGGATTCCGCCAGAAGAAGAATTGACCCTCCTCCGGCATATCGAGCAGCTGCTCTTCTCAGAGGTCAGGATGCACGGGGTCATTGCGAAGCGGAAGGTCGTGCATTTTGGTTGGGATTACGGCTACGACTCTTGGACGATCTCGCCGACAGACCCGGTTCCCGAGTGGCTGCTGGACATACGCTCGCGTGCGGCCGTCGTCATGGGCGCGTCACCGGAAGCGGTTGAAGAAATTTTGGTCACCCGCTATGAACCTGGCGCCGGCATCGGATGGCACAGAGACGCGCCGATGTTCGGACCGGTCGTCGTCGGGGTGTCGCTATTGGGGACTTGCCGTATGCGGTTTCAGCGCACGGTGGCGGGACAGCGTCGGACAGCAGAAGCGGTGCTGAGTCCGCGGTCGTCATACGTGTTAGCCGGTCAAGCGCGCTGTGCCTGGCAGCATTCGATTGCACCGGCGAAGGAATTGCGATATTCGATTACGTTCCGGACCCTCAAAAGGGCACCCGGTGCACGGCGACCCAGGCCGGGTCAGGACTGATTGCGCGCCGAAGAACGGTAGGCGAAATACAAAGCCAGCCCGGCAATCCCCGCAATGGCGATCGCCAATCCCATTTGCGCGCCGAAGCTGATGCGTCCCACGTAAATCTTGTACAGCTGCAGGATGACGATCGGCAGAACGATTGCGAGAGCCAGGGCCATCATGTGCCGTCTCAAATAGATTGGTTCTCCGGGTTTTCTCATCTGAACCCTCACTCCACACGATCGTCGCCGCTTTATTTCACCAAGAACGGCTTCGAGTCCTGGCCCGATGCCGTGGTGACGGTGACGATGGCCAACCCTTTTCTTCCACCCTTCGGGACAGTAGCGGTGATTGTCGTTTCGTCCTTCAGCTTGAAGTCTGCGGCATTTCCCGGGCCGAACGACACGCCGCGCAAGCAATCGGCCGAGCCGAACTTCGATCCGGTAATGGTGACTTTGTCGCCTGTCTTGCCTTCATCGGGAGACAATTTTTCAATCTTTGGCGCTTCTCCGAAACAGGCCTTGGCTTTCGCCGCCTTTTCGGCCGTGTGGTACGTCGGCTTATCCGTTTTTGATTTGGGGGCCTTGGCATCGGGCGACGCTTTCGGCTTTTTGGGAGGCGGCGTTGCCTTGTCGGCGGCCAGGCCGGTTGCAGCCTGACCGGCTATGAGAGTAAGGGCGACAAGTACGACTCCAATGATCGTCCTGCGACTCGTTCGCTTCACCATGCCTGCCTCCTATTCTTCAATCGTGGAAATGTCTCCGGGATCCTGTCCAAGCTCTTGGGCCTTGAGCACCCGACGCATGATCTTGCCCGACCGCGTCTTGGGCAGCGAGGTCACCACATCGATTTCCGAGGGAACTGCGATTTTTCCCAGTTCATGCTGAACCTGATCCTTGATCGATTGAATGAGCGTGGGACTCGCGGTCTGGCCTTGCTTGAGGATAATGAATGCCTTGATCGTTTCACCGACGGTCTTGTGCGGTTTGCCGATGACAGCGGCCTCGGCGACTGCCTGATGGCTCACGAGCGCGCTCTCGACCTCAGCCGTTCCGAGGCGATTGCCCGCAACCTTGATCACGTCGTCCGCCCGGCCCATGAACCACATGTAGCCGTCCGCATCTTTATGGCATACATCGCCGGCCGTGTAACAATTCGGGATCGTCGTCCAGTAGCTCTTGTAGCGGTCCGGGTCCTTATAGATGGTCCGCATCATGGACGGCCACGGCTTCTTGATCACGGCGAATCCGCCCTGGTTCACCGGCAGCGGATTGCCCTGCCGGTCCACCACGTCGGCTTCGATGCCCAAAAACGGTCTTGTCGCGGACCCGGGTTTCAACGGCACGGTGGGGAGGGGCGTGATGAGAATTGATCCGGTCTCCGTTTGCCACCACGTATCCATGATGGGTTTATCGCCGCCGCCGGCGCGATGGAACCATTCCCAGGCTTCCGGATTGATCGGCTCACCGACGCTCCCGAGAATACGTAGACTCGACAGGTCATATTTCCGGGGCCACTCTTCGCCGTGCCGCATCAGCAGGCGAATCGCTGTCGGCGTGGTGTAGAAGATCGAGACGCCGTAACGTTCGATCAAATCCCACCAGCGGCCCGGGTTCGGATAGTCAGGCTTGCCTTCGGCGGTAAGGATCGTCGCGCCGTTGAGCAGCGGGCCGTACACAATATAGCTGTGGCCCGTGACCCAGCCCGGGTCCGCGACGCAAAAATACACGTCGTCGTCCTTGAGATCGAAGACGTATTTCGTCGTCGTGTACGTGCCGACCATGTAGCCGCCGTGCACATGCACCACGCCTTTCGGCTTTCCGGTCGTGCCGGACGTATAGAGGATATAGAGCGGCGCTTCCGAATCGAGAGGTTCGGCGTCACACACGCCTTTCTCGTCTTTGAGCCAGGCGGTCCAGTCAATTTCTTTCGGCGGGGCCGGCCGGGGGCCGGAGTCTTGCCGCCGCACGACGACAACGTGCTCCACGGTCGGACACTGTTTCAGTGCCTCATCGACGATGGGCTTGAGATGGATGATTTTGGTCCGATCGTATCCGACATCTGCCGTGATCACCAGCCGTGATTCGGCATCGTTGATGCGGCTGGCAAGAGCCGGGGCGCTGAAGCCGGAGTAAACGACGCTATGGATGACGCCGATGCGCGCGCACGCCAACATGGCGATAACCTGTTCGGGAATTTTCGGCAGGTAGATGGTGACGCGGTCGCCTTGTGAAAGGCCGAGCCGTTTCAGGGCATTCGCGCAGCGATTCACTTGGCGGTAGAGCTCTGCGTAGGTGAAGACCCGCTCTTGATCCTGTTCGCCGACCCAAATCAACGCCGCCTTGTTTTTGCGCGGGGTGGCAATGTGCCGGTCAAGGCAATTATAGGCGATGTTGCAGGTCGCTCCCACGAACCATTTTGCCCAGGGGTAGTTCCACTCAAGGACCTTTGTCCATGGAGAAAACCAGTGCAACTCTTTCGCCATCCCGCTCCAGAAGGCTTCCGGATCGGCGATCGATTTTTTATATTCCGCTTCGTAATCCTTGATGTAGGCCGCGGCGATTGTCCGTGCCGTTGGCTGGTAGAGACGGCTTTCTTTCAGCAGAGTTTCAATGTTTTCCGTCATACGGCGGGCTCCAAGTGTCCATTGAGCTGCCTCGATTGCACCCATATTTATTATGGTAGAGCGGCGGCAGCGCCGCAACCATACAATGGGACGGCCGGCGATGCAATTCCCTAAGAACCGCGGTTGACAGCCGTTCTTGGGCCAGAGTAGGCTGATTCGGCAGTGTCTTCACGCGATTGTCCAACATGAAGCTTCCCTCCTCACGCACGCTATTCCGATTACGTCTCCTTGCCATTCTGATCAGCGCTGGTTTCGGGCTTGCGCCGGCCCATGCCCAGATTGGAAAGCCCGAAGGGCTTTATTACAAGTCCTGGGGCGTGGTCATTGGGATTGAAAATTACCTGCTGGCGCCAAAAATTCCCGGCGCCGTCGAAGATGCCAAGGCAGTCGCCCAGGCGCTGCATAAGTTGGGATTCGAGGAAGTCGTCGAACTCTACGATAAAGAGGCCACTTCCCGGCGATTGCAACAGACGCTGGTCGATTTCCTTCCGCGCAAAGTCGGCCGCCAGGATCGTCTCGTGATTTACTTCGCCGGGCATGCCGGCATCACACAGACCGCCTCCGGCAACGATCTTGGATATCTTGTTCCATGGGATGCCCAGCCCGGGAACGTATCCAAAGCGGTGACCTTCGAGCAGCTGAAAGAGTTCAGTCACCGCAGCGCCTCCAAACACACGTTGTTTCTCTTCGACACGGCGGTGCGCGGATGGGAGGCCAGCGCGGCCCAGGCGCTCTCGCTCGAAGGACGCAGCGCGCCGGAAGATGATACCGAAAAGCGGGCGGTTCAGGTCTTGACGGCGGCCGATAAGGGCGAGACCGCAGCACGCACGCAGGACCGCAGTGTGTTCGTGCAGGCATTGTTGAAAGCCCTGTCCGGCGACGCCGATCTCGATAAGAACGGCTGGCTGATGGCCTCTGAATTGGGACGGTACGTGAGCCAACATGTATCGGATCAAACCAAGAACGCCCAACACCCCGTATTCGCACAACTCGAAGGTGACGGCGATACGATCGTGATCGAAGGGCGAAAAGCGGCCTTTCGCCTCGGAGGGGAACCGCAAACGCCGGCCGAGCGGCAAGCCGCAGCGAGAATGCAGTATGAGCAGGCTTTTGCCCTGCTCCAAAGCGGGAAATCGCGGGATGAAGCGTTGGAGCGCTTGAACAAAGCGATTGAATACGACCCGAAGTTCGGCGATGCCTACGTGCTCAAAAGCTATGTGAGGCTGGAGGTGGTGCCTGATATCGACGATGCCCTGGCGGCCGGAAAGTTGGCCGTCGAATATGCGCCGAACAATCCCGATTCCCACTACACGTTAGGGCTGATCTATGAAAAGCGCGGGGAGTATGCCCAGGCGGAGAAGGCCCTGCGTGCAGCGTTGGCCACCAATCCAGGCTACGTCGACGTTTATTTTACGCTCGGCGCTTTGTATGCGGACGAGCTGAAAGATCAAAAGAAAGCGGTCGAGGCCTTCGAGCGGTATCTCGAGCTGGGGGGGACGCACACCCGCGCCCGGGAAGCCGTGGCCCAATCCCGCGCCGAACACACACCGCGCCCGCCCGCTGCCCCTTAATCCTTTCCTCCTCCCTTCAAGTATCCGAGACCAATCTTGAGCGCGCGCCTCGTGATTTCCGCCCAGCGGACCTGCGGAAATTCCGCTAGCACCGCGGCGGCTTTCGGGTCCTGTATGTCGAGGTTGACGATTCTGATGATGCCGTCGTCGATCTGCACGTCAGCCACGGATTTCCTCCTTCATCATGCAGATGAACAGCTCGCCGCCTGGCGGCTGCGTTGACTGGATGGAGGGTGCATGTTAGCATGTTTTGCCCAATTTTCTCGACTATTTGAGGTAAGTTTGGTAGGTATTTAACGATCACTTTCCAAGGAGGAGTCGCATGAATCAGCCACGAGGGAATTTCTCAAACGTGATGCGCACTGGGATGGCCCTCATGCTGCTGCTGGCGCTTGCGGCATGCGGTGGGCCTCCGAAATGGGTCAAACAAGGCTCGGGCGCCTACAACGACAAGGACACGAAAGCGTTCTACGGCGTCGGTGCCGTGACCGGTGTCAGAAATGAGCCGCTCGCCTGGGACACTGCGGAGAACCGGGCCCGCGCCGAGATCGCCAAGACCTTCGAAACCTATACCGGCTATCTCATGAGAGATTACGCCGCCTCCACCACCGCCGGGGACTTCACACGCAATACCGAAGAGCAAAATGTCGAGCGCGCGATCAAGACGGTGACCACGACCACCCTCAGCGGCGTCAGGCCCATCGAACGATACAAAGACGAGAAGACCGGCACCTACTACGTCTTGACGAAATTGAATCTCGAGGAGATGAAGAACAACCTCGAGCAGGCCAAGGAGCTTAACGCTCAGGTGCGCGATTACGTCCGCAAGAACGCCGACAAGCTCTTCGAGCGACTCGAAAAAGAAGAAGATAAGCGGGCCAACCGGTAAGCACACACGAAGGAGCCGGTAATGAACCTTCCGATGTCATCTGCCCGTGCCTTGGTGCTGGCTGTCGCGATGGTTGGCCTCGCAGGGTGCGGCGCCGAAACGAAGGTCACCCGCGTCGATGCGGGAGTCGTGACCGATTTCAGCGGCCGCTGGAACGACACAGACTCGCGGATCGTTGCCGAATCCATGGTCAAGGAGGCGCTCGAGTACCCGTGGCTGGGCAATTTCAGTCAATCGAAGCGCCGGCAGCCCGTCGTGGTCGTCGGTACCGTATTGAACAACAGCCACGAGCACATCAACGTTCAAACATTCGTCACGGACCTCGAGCGAGAACTGACGAACTCCCAAAAAGTGACGTTCGTTGCAGGCAAGAATGAGCGCGACGAAGTCCGCACGGAGCGGAAAGAGCAGGCGATGTATGCCAGTGAGGACACGCAGAAAGCTCCGGGCAAAGAGATCGGCGCCGATTATATGATGAAGGGCACCATTGCCACGATTCTGGACGAGGCCGACGGCGCCAAGGCGATGTTCTACCAGGTCGACTTGCAAATGGTCGACCTCGAAAGCAACGCAAAAGTCTGGTTCGGCCAGAAGAAGATCAAGAAAGTCATCGAAAAGAAACGAACCGTCTTTTAGGCTCCACGACCTCGTTGAGGCCTTTTGTGTTACGCCCCACTGCTCATGCTTCGGCACGGTGGGGCGTCTCTGTTTCTGCAGGAATTTTCGCGGCGGTGTTGGTCGTCTTGGTCCTTGGCGGCTGCAGCGCCTCGGGCGAACGCTATGTGCTCGTCGACAAGAGTCTCCTCGCCAGCGATTACCGCCAGGCCGACGCCATCATTCAAAAAGCCGAGGAGGAATACGGCGCAAAGAGCCGCGTCCTGTACGGAATGGACCGCGGGATGACGCTGCAGCTCGCCGGCGAATACCAGCAGAGCAACGACGTACTGGAGCAGGCGGAAGAAGAGGTGGAGCGCCTATATACCAGAAGCATACGCACGGAATCCTTCGCCTTCATGACCAATGACAACAGTCTGCCCTTTGAAGGCGAGCCGTATGAACAGGTGATGATCAACGTATTGAAAGCCTTGAACTACGCGTCGATGAACCGCTGGCAGGACGCGCTGGTCGAGGCCAGGCGCATCGATCACCGTCTCAACGTGTTGACGGATCGGACAAAAGACAAGGCGGCCTACCATGACGACGGGTTCGCAAGGTATCTGAGCGGCATCCTCTATGAGAGCACCGGTGACACCAACAACGCGTTCATTGCCTATCGCAAAGCGTATGAGACGTTCGACAGGTCGCGCGCCTGGTCGCACACCGCAGTGCCGGCGCAGCTCCGAGCTGATCTCCTAAGGACGGCCAACGCGCTCAACCTGACGCAGGAATTCGCGGAGTACCATCAACTCTTTCCCGACACACCGTGGAAAAGCGTTGAGGAGCAGCAACACCTCGCCCAAGTGCTTGTAATCAGTTATAATGGCCGCGCTCCGCTCAAGGAGGACCAGTTTCTTGACCTACCGATCAGCACGGATGCACTCGCACTGGTGCTCGTCAATCGGGGGTTCTCTTCAGGGAACAGTCAGCAACATCGCGCTGCCGACAGCGTGCTATACGGCTTGAACGGACGGGTGGTGCGGGTGGCCCTGCCGAGAAATATCCCACGAAAAACGCAGGTCCCTATCGACACGATACACCTTACGCCGGAACACGGCCAGGCGGTCATCGTGAGAACCGAGTTGGCTCAGAACGTCACGGCCTTGGCCGACAAGGCCCTGTCGGAACGGATGGCTGGTATCGCCGTCAAGGCGGTGGCACGCGCCGCGTTCAAATACAGCGTTGCGGAAGGGGCGACACGCGGCAGTCAACACGCCGTGGGAGGAGATCTTGGGCCTTTGGTGGGGTTAGCGGTCGGTCTGTTGACCAAAGGGTATGCAGTGGCTTCCGAAGAGTGTGACAAGCGCAGCTGGCGAACGCTGCCGGACGAAATTCATTTGGCTCGCGCGTGGGTGTCGCCGGGGTCCTACCGCGTCGCGGCGCAGACGGGCGCGACCTCAACCACGACTAAGTCGCTCGCGCTTCACGCCGGCGACACCGCGGTCGTCATTCAGCGGGTCGTGCAATGAGCCAAGGCCGGATCATTTCATTCGGTCGAACGGCCGTGACTCTTCTCTCAATGCTGCTGGTCGGGTGTTCATTCGGACAGTCCAGGCCCGCTTGGATCGACGGCGTGAGCCCCGAATATCCCGCTGGACAATATCTGACGGGCGTGGGGCAGGCCGACAACCGTGCTGTGGCCGAAGATCGCGCCTACGCCGCGCTGGCCAGGATTTTCAAGGCCGAGGTGTCTGCGCAATCCAAGGATTGGGAGTCGTACCTTGTCGTGGAGCAGCGAGGGACAAGCCGTGATGAGCGACGGCTGACGCTGGATCAGCTGACGCAGGTCTCGACGGACAAGGTCCTGGAGAACGCCAAGATCGTCGACCGTTGGTACGACGCAAAAAAAAATCTCTACTATGCGCTGGGAGGGATGCATCGCGCTCAAGCGGAAACGGCCCTCATGGAGCGGATGAATGATTTGGATCACGCCGTCCGATCAGACGTCGAAGAGGCTCATCAGACGCCGGAGAAGTTGGCGAAGGTACGGGCGCTCCGACGGGCCGCCCGCAATCTGGTTCTGCGAGAGACCTATAACGCCGATTTGCGAGTCATCCGCGCCAGCGGGCAGGGTACGGCCGCGGCCTATCGGGTCCAAGATTTGACTCGCGAGCTGGAGGACTATTTGTCGTCGAATTTCGTACTAGAGGTCAGTGTGACCGGCGACCATGTCGAACCCGCGCAGCGGGCGTTGTCCGAGGGATTGATCAGAGAAGGTCTGCATGTGGCGACGGCGTCATCGACGGATGCAGGTGCCCCGGCATCCCAGACGCGTCCGGAATTGCTGATTCGAGGCCTCGTCCGCGTGTGGCCCATCGACGTCCGCGACCCTCAATTCACCTACGTGCGGTGGTGCAGTGACTTCGAAGTGGTGGATCTGGCCGGCCAGCAGATCGTGGGCGCGATTTCCAAAGGCGGAAAGGAAGGCCATCTGTCCGAGCGGGAAGCCACCGCGAAAGTGATCCGCGTCATGCAGCAGGACCTGTCAGGGGAGGTCGCAAAGGCGATCGCTGCTCATGTTTACGGAGAATCGGAGCTTCCCACGGAAGCTGTACGTCCGGCTGGATGTCCGCGAGAGGGAGCCAAAGGTAAACCGGCAAGTGCAATTAGGTAACCATTAGAGGAGGGGAGAGCATAGGCATGAGCAGACTGAAACAGGGCGGGCGTGCGCCGCGGAGCCGCGGCAGGGGGTTGACTGCGACGCAGCAGCGAGTGCCGAGCCGATTGGCCAAACGGCGGTTGAATGAGCGGTTGAAGAACGACACGGCCGGTTTCAATGCGGGCAACCTGGCGGACAAATTGCGCCGGGAAGGCTACGAAGAAGTGCCGTTGGACGAGTTGCAAGACAGGCTCTCGAAAATGCCGGGGCCGTTAGCCGCGGTGATTTTGAAGGGGAGGACCTGATGCCATATTACTATTTCGACTCGACGGCGCTCGTCAAACGCTACAGCATGGAACGCGGCACCAGGATCGTCAACAAGTTGATGGTCAAGCGCGGCAAAGTGGCAATCCTTCCGACGTGGACCGTCACCGAGCTGTATTCTGCGTTCTCGAATCGAGCGCAACAGGGAGAGCTGACCAGAGACGATTGCTACTCGGTCATTCACAAGTTCGAGCGGGAATCGGCGGAAGGATTGTTTCAGTTCATTGTGCCGACGATGCAGACTTATCTCTCAACGAAAGAGCTGGTCATGGAGTACCCCGCCCTGCGGACGCAACAAGTATTGCACTTGGCGCTGGCGCTGGAACTCAAGCCGCTCCGCTTGACCGTGGTGAGCGCGGACACTCAGTTGTTGACCGCCAGCAAGACGGCCGGGCTTCATATCATTAATCCGGAAGAAGATTAAGGAAAGGAACGAGCGGTCGGGCGGCAGGACGAAAACGGAGCGCCCTTACGGACACTGGTATTCGGAGATCATTGCGGCCACGACCGTGACCCAGTCATCGGCGGTGTCGCGCCAGCGCTTAGCCCGTTCGTTCAGGGCTCCCTGCGGAGCGTCTCCGCCGGACAGATCAGAGAGCGCGCGCTGCACGCTGCCTTGTGCCAACGCCAAGCTGCCGCAGACGCCCGAGGATGCGGGGAGTTGCCCGCCTGCCCTCCGGAACAAGGCCATGGCGCGGTACCCGTGCTCTTGCGAGCGAAAGAGCGACTCCGCTCCCTGATAGAGGCGAGCAGAAATCCCGTCGTCTTTATTCAACAACGCTAACCGTTTGGCCATGAGCGCCGCTCGACCCATCGCCATGGCGGCGCCTTCCGGATCGTCACTCGATATGGCCTCCTCCGCCTTGACACGCAGCCGGTCTAACTCCGCTTCATCACCGATGGTTTGAGCCCATCCGGCTCCGGCGGCAACCGACGTGATCGCCCAGAGCGTGCATGCAATGAACGACACGGTCGGCTTCGGCATCAATCCGCGGCGCACGATTG
>JBKPSD010000171.1:0-13325 GCA_046734935.1 Nitrospirota bacterium | reverse complement strand
GGCCGGTGCAGGACGAGGACTATGGCGATGTGCGGGGACAGGATCATGCCAAACGGGCCTTGGAGATTGCGGCTGCAGGGGGACACAACGTGCTGATGCTCGGACCGCCCGGCTCGGGAAAGACGATGCTGGCCCAGCGTCTTCCAACGATTCTTCCGCTGATGACACCCGAGGAAGCCATCGAAACGACGCGCGTGCACAGTGTGGCCGCCCAATTGCCGGCCGACTGCCCGCTGGTCACCCTGCGGCCCTTCCGTTCGCCGCATCACAGCATCTCCGACGCAGGGCTGATCGGGGGCGGCGCCTTCCCGCGTCCCGGCGAAGTCTCGCTGGCCCACAACGGCGTGCTCTTCCTGGATGAATCGCCGGAATTCCGCCGCCCGGTTCTCGACGGCCTGAGACAGCCGCTGGAGGACGGCTCGGTGACACTGACGCGGGTCAGTGCATCTCTTCGGTATCCAGCCCGATTCATGTTGATTGCCGCGATGAACCCCTGTCCCTGCGGCTACTACGGAGATCGCTCGCGGGAATGCGTCTGTACGCCGCATCAAATTCGGAAATATCGCGCCAAACTCTCCGGCCCGCTGCAAGACCGTATCGACATTCACATCGAAGTTCCGCCCGTTGCCGTGAGGGATCTGCGCGACGGAGAACCCCCCGGCGAAGGGTCCGCAGGCATTCGGGCCCGCGTGCTCCAAGCCAGGGAACGTCAGGCCGGGCGGTATCGCGAGGACGGTATTTTCACGAATGCCCAGTTGAAGCCACGGCTGCTGAAGCGGTATTGTGGCCTCGACGCGCGGGGCCAGGATCTCCTGGAACAGTCGATGGTCAGGCTCGGCTTCTCGGCGAGAACCCACGGCCGCATTCTCAGGGTTGCGAGAACGATTGCGGATTTGGCCGCCTGCGAGAAGATCGAGCCGCTGCATGTGGCCGAAGCGATTCAATATCGCAGCCTGGATCGCCGCGTGGACTTTTGAGGAGCACTGTGGCCACGACCGTGAAAGTGTTCGTCTGGTGGTTTCTCGTTGGCGCGACGATGGCGCTTGCCGTCATCATGCTCCAGGGCGGCATGAGAGAAGTCATGCAGGCACAGGGATCGGTATGGGAATTGAAGCTGATGGAACTCGTTACGACGATCGTCGGCGGCGGATTGCTGGGCGGCTGCGTGGCTCTCATTCTCGACCGCATCAAGAAATCATAACCTGATGCGCCTGACGCTGGACTGAGGAGAAGGAGTCACATGGACTTGGAAGTGGGCTCAAACTTGTATCAGAACACCGACGGTACGATCGAGATTGAAGGTGTGCCGCAAATTCAGGTGGCGCTCAAACCTAATGCCTTGCTAATCAGCTTCGCGGTGTTCGACGCCAATGGAAAAATGACGGCGAAGCTGGTGGACAGCACCCTGATGTTCAACGAGCGGCGGGCCTATCAAGTCGAGAAGGCACCGACTCGCGTCACGCTCACCCACGTGGAATCGAAAAACGTCGTTCTACAGATGGAAGTCAAGCAGCCGAACGTCGTCGCGTTCACGAAGGGCGGGTTCCACACGGTCAAAGGCCATCTTCTGGAGGTCTCTGCGACGGAGTGGAAAGTGGACAAGCAGCGCTCCAGCGGGACGAAGCAAAACGTCGACGGGGGCGCCGTAAAGATCGGTTGACCCTCCGCTGAACGGCGCCGAAGTGGCTGCTGAGAATATCGTCAGGGCTTGGTCACCGTGGGCACGATGACCAGCCCGTCTTTCTTCACGTCGACCATCGCCGTATCGCCGTCTTTAAGTTCTCCTTTCACGAGCTGCCTGGCAATGGGCGTTTCGATTTCCTGTTGAATTAACCGCTTCAAGGGTCTCGCGCCGTACACCGGATCGTAGCCGCGCTCGGCGAGATGGCGAAGGGCCGGCCGCGACACCACCAGGCTGATGCGCCGTTCGGTCAGGCGCCCCCGCAGGCGCTCCAATTGGATCTCCACGATCTTCGTCAGCTGATCGGTCTCCAGCGGATGGAAGACGACAGTCTCATCCACGCGGTTCAGGAATTCCGGCCGGAAATGGCGCCGCAGCTCGGCCATCACGACTGAACGAACCTCCTCGTAGCCGGACCCCTTCTGCTGCGCCTCGAGAATTTGCGGGCTGCCGATGTTGGACGTCATGATCAGCACGGTATTCTTGAAGTCGACCGTCCGGCCTTGAGAATCCGTCAAGCGGCCGTCGTCCAGGATTTGAAGGAAGACGTTGAAGACGTCATGATGCGCCTTCTCGATTTCGTCGAACAGGATCACCGAAAACGGGCGCCGCCGGACGGCCTCCGTCAGCTGGCCGCCTTCTTCATAACCGACATACCCCGGTGGAGCACCGATGAGCCGGGCCACCGTGTGTTTTTCCATATATTCAGACATGTCGATCCGGATCATGTTGGCTTCGTCGTCGAAGAGCGTTGATGCCAGCGCACGCGCGAGTTCAGTCTTGCCGACCCCCGTAGGACCGAGGAACAGAAAGGAGCCGATCGGCTTGTTGGGATCTTTGATGCCCGAACGCGCCCTTAGGACCGCATCGGCGACGGCGCGGACGGCTTCGTCCTGGCCCACGACCCGTTGATGAAGCAGGTCTTCGAGCTTCAACAATTTTTCCGTTTCACCTTCCATCAACCGCGACACAGGGATACCGGTCCAGCGGCTCACGATTGCCGCGATATCGTCCTCATCGACTTCCTCCTTGAGGAGGCGGGTTTCGCCCTGTTTCTTGCCCAACTGCTGCTGTTCGATCGCCAGTTCACGTTCGAGGCGTGGCAATTCCCCATACCGCAGTTCTGCAACGCGGTTCAAATCATAGGCCCGTTCCGCCTTCTCGATCGCCAGCTTCACCTCTTCGATCGCCTCGCGGGTCTTCCTGAGCCTTGACACCGAGGCCTTCTCCGAATCCCATCGGGTCTTGAGCGCTTGCAGATCCCGTTGCTTTTCGGCCAATTCCTTCTCAAGGCGTTCAAGACGCGCCTGGCTGACTTGATCTTTTTCCTTTTTCAGCGCTTCCCGCTCGATTTCGAGCTGCAGAACTTTTCGCGATACCTCGTCTAATTCAGCAGGCAAACTGTCAATTTCCGTCCGGAGGCGCGCGGCCGCCTCGTCCATCAGATCGATGGCTTTATCGGGAAGAAACCGGTCGGCGATATAGCGGTGCGACAACTTGGCCGCCGCCACGAGCGCCGCATCCTTAATGCGGACGCCGTGATGCACTTCGTAGCGCTCCTTCAAACCGCGAAGGATCGAGATTGTGTTTTCGACCGAGGGCTGGTCGACGAACACGGTCTGAAAACGCCGCTCCAAGGCGGCGTCCTTTTCGATGTGTTTGCGATACTCGTCCAGCGTCGTCGCGCCAATCAGATGCAATTCGCCCCGCGCGAGCATGGGCTTGAGGAGATTGGCCGCATCCATGGCGCCTTCCGCCGCGCCGGCTCCGACGACCGTATGCAATTCGTCAATGAACAATAACACTTGTCCCTGGGACGCCTGAATCTCTTTGAGCACCGCTTTTAAACGCTCCTCGAACTCTCCACGGAATTTGGCGCCCGCAACGAGCGCTCCCATGTCGAGCGCCACGACCCGTTTCTGCTTCAGGCCCTCGGGCACATCACCTTTTATGATCCGGATGGCTAATCCCTCAACGATCGCGGTCTTGCCGACGCCAGGTTCGCCGATCAACACGGGATTGTTCTTGGTCCGCCGGGAGAGAATCTGCACGACACGCCGGATCTCCTCATCGCGACCGATGACGGGATCCAGTTTTCCCTGGCCGGCCAATTTGGTCAGGTCGCGGCCGTATTTCTCCAAGGATTGGTATGTTCCCTCGGGATCTTGCGACGTCACGCGCTGATTTCCCCTGACCTGTTGCAGCGCTCCTAAAAATTTGTCTTTGGAGAGGCCCAGCTTCCTGAACACTCCGCCCTCTTGCACCATCGCGAGCAGGACGTGTTCGACGCTGAGAAAATCATCCTTGAGCGCGTGCTGCTCGTCCTCGGCTTTCGTCAGCACCTGATTGAGACGAGGCGCGATATGCAATTGGCCAGGCCCGGCTCCGGCCCCTTGGACCTGAGGCAGCTTGGCCAGCGCCTGCTCGGCGGCCTGGCGCACGGCAGGCAGCGATACTCCCGCCTGTTCGAACAAGGCGGGCGCGATTCCCCCTTCCTGTTCGAGAAACGCGAGCAGAAGATGCTCAACATCCATTCCCTGATGGTTCCGGCGCATCGCGTGGGACGACGCCGTTTGGAGGGCTTCCTGCAGCTTGATCGTCATCCGGTTCATATCCATTGAATACCTCGTCTGGGCAACTGTGGCGGGGCTAACTCTTCACTTTTCCCTCTGTGTAACGACATAATCACAGGCCTGCACAAAGTCAACCTGCAAGCTTCCTTGCCTTGACCCTCCTCGAGGGCCCGGATTATTGTCAGCCATGATCAATCAGGTGGTTGCCGCGCTCGATCTGTACCGGCAGGCGCTCCGAAAGACATGGCAGTCGCTCGTCCGTGGCTGGATGACGATCATAGCCGTCATCGCCTTTCTCTTCCTACTGCTCATCGCTCAACAGATCGCGGCGCCACTGGGCATGGCGGGCGGCTTCCTTCTGGGGGCGGTGAACGCGCTGCTGGTGGGAATGACGCTCAGCCTGATCGAGCAGGGAGTGTCGTACGCCCGAGCCGTCACGATCCAGGATATCTTCGACAGCTTCGGGCACTACTTTTGGGACGTCATCGGGGTGGGGTTCGTCTTGTGGATTCCCCTCATGGCCCTCGACATGGGCACGCAGCAGAACCCGAACGGCCAACTCATCTCCTTTGCCGTGATGCTGTTGATCTTCATCCTCCTCAATCCGGCTCCGGAAGTCATTTATCAGGTGCCGCACGATTCTCCACTGGATGTCTTCAAGCGAGCCTACGACTTCGTGCTGGAGAATTGGATCGAATGGTTTTTGCCCATTGCCGTGCTGCTCCTGCCCCTCGTGGCGGCGCAGGACGGGCTCATGTCTTTTTTTCTCCTCTCGCATAGAGTAGGCAGAGGGGCGGGATTGGATTTCTCACAAATTCTGATCGTTCCGTTTACGATCCTTACCAGCTGGTTGTCGTCGTTGGGCGTCGATCCAGGGTTGGCGCAATATTTCCTTCTCATCTTCACGCCCCCGCTGGCCGTATCCATTCTCTTGTTCCGTGGCCACCTCTTTGCATTACTTTCTCGGTCCTCCCACCGCCAGCGGCAATTCGCCTCACAATCCAAGGCGAACGAATAGGGCGGTCGAGGTTCGGGCATAGGCAAGGGAGCAGCGGGGCTCCTCCCCCGGTTGCTAAACGGTTCACTCCCAACCCTGTAGGACGCGGTTAACTCTTGAGTGAGAGATGAAATTAGTGTATGGATTTACCTACACCTAGATCGTCATCATTATTAGAGAAACCACAGGGGACTTCGCTCGTGCGTCTGTCTATTTTCTGGCGAATCGTCCTGGCCACGTTCCTGATCATCGTGGTCATGGCCGGCGTGAACTTCTACGCCTTGTTTCAATTGCGCCAGCTTTCGGCATTGAGCACGACGCTGGCCTCGCAGAATTACCCTGCCATTGAGCAGGCCAAACACGTCCAAGCCATAGCCTATAACCAGCTGAATAGCGAAAAGAAGTACCTCGCCGTCCGTGACCCGACGTTTCTGCAGCATTTCGACGAGGAAGTGGAAGAATTCCATCGCGGCATTGAAAATTTGCTTCGTCAGGACAACTCCGCCGAAGGACGCCAATTGCTCGAGCAGGCGAGGCGCTATCAGCAGGACCGTCTGGCCTTGTTTCACGCTGAGCTTGAGAACGCCGCGGCAACGCCGGGCTCCGTGTCCCCGGAGTATGAGGCCAAGCGGAACGAAGTGATGGATCACATGACCTCTACGCTCGACCACTACGTGGATTATCACGAAGGCGTGATCAGCGCCGGCGTGAGCCGCTCGCGGGAAAGCTCGGCCCAGGCGGAAGCGATCACGGAACAACTGGTCCTGCTGGCGCTGGTCTTCGGCGTCGGACTTGCGGGCATTGCCAGCTACACGATCCTACGGCCCCTCAGACAGCTCCAGGGCCATATCAAACAAATCGGGCAGGGAAATTTCCGGGCGTCACTCAACATTCGGGCGCCGAGCGAATTGCGGGATTTGGTCGATACGGTCAATTGGATGGGAGGGAAACTTCAGGAACTCGATGACATGAAGAGCGAGTTCCTGGCCCACGTGTCGCATGAACTGCGCACGCCGATGGCGTCGATTCAGGAAGGGACACATCTGCTGTTGGACGAAATTCCGGGTCCGCTGTCCCAGGAACAGCGCACGACGCTGCGCATCATGGCGGACAGCAGCCGGCGCTTGATCACGCTCATTTCGACCATTCTCGATCTTTCAAAAATGGACGCGGGCATGATGGAATATCGCATCGTGCCGACGGACTTGAAGCGGATCACCGACATGTCCGTGAACAAGATTCGCCTGTTGGCCGATGCCAAGCATGTGCAGCTCGTCGTGGAAGCTCCCTCGCAACGCGTATGGGTCAAAGCGGACGCGATTCGTATTGAGCAAGTTCTGGATAATTTGTTATCAAATGCGCTGAAGTTCAGTCCGGAAGGCGGCATCGTCAAAACCCATATGAAAGCGGACCACAAGTCAGGGGTCCTCGAGGTTGCAGTATCCGACGTAGGGCCGGGCATTCCGGCCGACGAACTGCCGCATATTTTCGAGCGTTTTTATCAAGGCAGTACAAAATCCAGACATTCGGTGCCAGGCAGCGGGCTGGGGTTGGCTCTGGCCAAAAAGGTCGTCGAAGCACACGGAGGCAGGATTTGGATCGAAAGCGAAATCAAGAAGGGCACCACTGTACGGTTTATCCTGCGGCTCACCAAGCCCAGCGCCCAAGGATGAATCCATCCGTTGGGGGGGGCCTGGCAGTCGCGCTTCTCATGGCAGGCTGCGCCTCATGGTCATCGCCGCCGTCCATGTCACAGCCGTATTTCGTCGTCGAACCATCAGACGCCAGGACGTTCCATTTGCTTGGGAAAAAACAGGACATAGTCGCCGCCAAGTGTCACGAACACAATTCCTGCGACCATGCGTATTTCACCCGTGCTCTCATAGGCTTATACGAAAGCCGCGACGTGGCTTCTAAAAACTTTGAGAAGGTGATTGCGATCGCCCCCAAGAGTCAGCTCGCTACATCGAGCCGGCTCTGGTTGCAGCAGATACAACAGGAATCGCCGCCGTCCGATCGATCCTGGTTGACCTCCGTCGTCTCGGCGCCTGCCGTATCGGAGAGTCAAGTCACGATGGGCCAGACGTCCGATCGGCTGGTGCGGGACTTGCTTGACCGTGAGATGATGATCCAACAGCTGCGGACGAGCAAAGATGCGGACGCGCAGACCGTGGACCAACTCCAGAGGGAACTGGCCGCCGAGCGCGACCGCAAAGACGGTTCGACGGCGAGGAAAGAGCCGCCGAAGGGCCCTGAAGCCGGCAATGTTCAGGCGCTTCAGAAGCAGCTTTCCGAACGGGATAAGAAAATCGACGAGCTGTCGAGCCAGCTCGAAGCGTTGAAGCGCATCGATCAGGAAATGCGGGAGAAAGTTCGTCCAATCCGTCCGCCGTCCACTGTCGTCCCGCCGGCGACTCCTGAGCCGGCCAATCCATAATCGAACATAAGGAAGCACCATGGAACAAGAACATATTCTCGTAATCGACGACGAAGAGGGGTTGCTGCAGTTGGTCAAGATGCGCTTGAACGCCATGGGCTTTGCCGTGACCGCCTGCACGTCCGGCCGTGACGCCGTGAGCGCTGCCAAAATCAATCGATACGATCTGGCGATCACCGACCTCCGGCTTCGCGGAGAGGACGGCCTCGACGTGACGGAGGAACTGCTGCGGATCCATCCGGGGCTTCCTGTGATCATTCTGACCGCTCACGGCAGTATTCCCAACGCGGTCGAAGCGGTACAGCGCGGAGCCTTCGGCTATCTGACCAAGCCGTTCGACGACAAGGAGCTCAAAGCGAAAATTGAAGAGGGGCTCTCGCCGCAACGGATGAGCCGGGAGATTCAACGACTGAAGTCGCTCGTCAACGAACTCTATGGAATGGAAAACGTCGTGGCGCGGAGTCCCGCGATGCAGCGGCTGCTCCAACAGGTCATTCAAGTGGCCGACTCGGATGCGACCATGCTCCTGTTCGGAGAAACGGGGACCGGCAAGGAGGTATTCGCCCGTGTCACCCATGCCAACAGCCGCCGCAACAAGGGCCCGTTCGTCGCCCTGAATTGCGCCGCGATTCCCGAGACGCTGTTCGAATCCGAGCTCTTCGGGCATGTCCGCGGCGCCTTCACCAGCGCCCATGGTCCCAAGAAAGGACTGTTCCAGAGCGCCCATGGCGGCACCCTGTTTCTGGACGAGATCGGCGAAATGCCGCTCTCCATGCAGGTGAAGTTACTGCGCGCCGTGCAGGAGCGCGAGGTGCGCGAGGTGGGCGCCGAACATCCCACCAAGGTGGATGTCCGGATTATTGCGGCCACCAACAAGGATCTTGGGGAGGCCGTCAAGAACGGCAGTTTCAGGAACGACCTGTATTACCGGATATCCGTAGTCCCGCTCTTCATTCCTCCGTTGAGGGACCGCCGGGACGACATTCCAATCCTCGCGCAACACTTCCTCGCCAGCAGCGCAAAACGGGCCAACAAGGAAGTTCGCGGCTTTACGCCTGCCGCTTTGCACCGACTCGTCACGAATCTTTGGCCCGGCAACGTCCGCGAGCTCGAGAACGCCATTGAGAAGGCGGTCGTGATGTCGAGGGCGGACATGATCACACCTGATCTGTTGCCATCCATCGGCACTGCGCCCGATTCACAACTGAAACCGCTCACCGAAGCCAAGGAAGAATTTGAAAAGACCTACTTGAAGAACGTGCTTCAATTGACCGGCGGCAATATCTCGCGTGCCGCACAGTTCGCCGGCCGCTACCGCGCCGACTTTTACAAGATGCTCAAAAAGTATGGTCTCCATCCGTCCACGACCAAAGGCAAGGCAGGACCAGAAATCGAAGAGGTCGAGGAAGAAAATGATCTCACCGAGGCGGAGACGTAGCCCTCCGCTTCTGTTTTACCAGCGGCCTTTCTCCCCGCTGGCTCTGTCTATGGAGAGGGTGTATAGTCTTTCGAAGACTGAGATTCGGCTCACTGAGTTGACCTCGTCGAACATCGAGAGCAGAGGCTAACAAACCCCATGCTGTCAAAGCTGCTCCAAGCCACGACGCTCACGACCATCGCCTATCTCCTCAAACGTCTGTTCATTCGGCGCAAATCTCCACTACCTTATCGCCAGCCGCAATCCAGGCGGCCGCCTGCCTACCGCGAACCTTCCTGAAACGGTCTACGGCCCGTAGGATTCGTTCTGCAATGTATCGTCGATGAGCGGGAATGAACGGTGCCAGCGGTCGCTATCGGCGTGAGAAGCTGTTCTGCAAGTGATCGTCGAGAATATGGGCCAATCGCTCTCTGTCATCGGGACTGATCGAAACGATCGTCGCGCCGAACCGGGGAGGGCGTACGTTAGTCACCCGGATCTCGCAGTTGAGCAGACGGCCTGCATCCAGTTCAACCGAGAGATGGAGGGCATCGCCGTTCTTCACAAACAGACGGCTTTCGACTCTGATTCCGTTTTCGCTGACATCCACCACACGACAGGGCGCTGAAAAGGTTCCGCGGCACAACTGGCCTGACTTGCCCAGCTCCACTCGCGATGACTTCCGTTTGAAACCCATTTGACGTCTCCTGCACGGAAACCATAGCAGTTACCTTTAGGTGCGCATAGTAGATTCACAATGTTCGTCCGATTGCGAATGATCTCAGGCGAAGGAAACAGTGGATGGTGCGAACGCATTGGCTGAGTCTGTTCGGAGCTTCCCACTTGAGGATTGTCCGGCGCGTCAATGGGGGAGGGCTTCGCCTGACGAGCCGCCGGCCCGACGGAAGGCTAGGTTGGAGCTGGCGAGAGGAATTGAACCTCCAACCGGTGGTTTACAAAACCACTGCTCTGCCATTGAGCTACGCCAGCCCGCATGAACAATCATATAGTTCGCGTACCGTCACGACAAGTCTTTTTCATCCCGTTCGGACTCTCCGTGCTTCAATCGATGTCCAAAGGGAGGGCTGTATGAAGAGGATGATCTTCGCTTAACGCAGCGGTTCTCTCGACGGTGCGCCCGGCAGATCAAGTGCTGGAGCGAAGCAACCGGCAAGATCAATCATATAGGCCGCTTCGATAATGAGACCAGCTACAACTGGTCGATGTCGCTGATGACCTACGCGATTTATTTCAGAAGAAAACTGCCAGTTGATGACTGACGTTGACGTTAGGTTTGAGCCTTACCCATACAGTCATGGGCATGTGGAAGCGATCACGCGTCCTCAATCGAGAGAGCAGTGGGCCTTTGACCGGGAAGCTAGTTGTTTGGGGGATGGTCGGGAGGATTCATCAGCGCAGCCTGACGATGGGATTCCAACATGTCGTCAAGGAGGCGCAAGGCATCACTTAACACGTCGCTCGCGCAGCTCAACGTCACGTGAAATTGCCGGAATGCCTCGTCCAGACGTCCCTCATCGTGCAAGGCCTGAAACTTCCGGTGGTGCTCGTCGAGAATGGCGTGCTTGGCGTCGAGCAGCAAACAATCAGTTGAAGTCACGGAGCCTCCTTGCCAAAGCGAACACACTGTAACAGACCGGCCCTGCGGGCACAACGAGCCCGGCATCCTTCATGGAAGACCTTATGTTCTCAGACCATCCTATTGATAGCTCGGTAAAAGATATCGCAGTCAGAAAGAGATGCCTTCCGTGATCTGAGATTTGTACGCTTGACGAGGCTGACCAGACGGTTTATCGTGCCCCGCCAACGGAACCTAACAGGAGGAGTGCATGCGTGCCTTCCACGTGCTCGCGATCGCCGGATTCACACTGTCCGCTTGTACATCCACCGAATGGGTGCATCCCAATAAGCCGTCCTCGGAATACATAACCGACTACAACAGATGCCAGAACCTTGTCCTGAGCGATCCCAAGCTGCAGCAGGGCAGCCAAATGATGGTCCTCAATGCCACGGAGCGATGTGTGCAGAAGGAAGGATGGCGGCTGGTCGAACAATAATTCATCGCTTCCTGCGCTCATTTTCCGATCGAAGTTAACACGCTGTTTACTCATTGTTGATCCCGCCGGAACACCGGGCCGGTACTTTTCTCCCTTACAAGACGACGTCCTACCGGACAGCGCTCCCATGGTGTTTTCTGAGTCCTACCTCTTCGTACTGATCATGAATTTGTGGCTTTTTGTTCCCTTTGGTCTAAGCCTTCGAACATTGCTGCGTATGCGACAGCATGTCATTTTGCCGATCCTGCGTCTCCGCATCACAAACGGGCTGACAGAAAAGGAGGAGCTGTCCAACAGCGGCCGCAGCATCCGTCATTCACGCAAGGCCAGTCCATCCATTTAATCAGGGAGGCATTCATGGTGACTGTGGATCAACTCATGGCGAAGAGCTTGGTGAATATGGAAGCCGACATGTCGGCTATGGAAGCGGCCAAGTTGATGAGAATCCATAAGGTGGGCAGTGTGCTCGTAAAGCGGGACAATCGGATCGTGGGCATTGTGACCGAACCGGACATTATTCGGAAAGTCGTGGGCGCCGAACGCGTTCCCTACTATGTGCGGGTCGATGAGATTATGAGCAGTCCTGTTATCGGCATTGATTGGCGCCGACCGGTTACTGAAGCAGCCGATCTGATGGAACAACACGGAACGCGCCACTTGGCGGTGTTCAATGCCGGATCAGTCGTTGGAGTCCTGTCGGTTAGGGATTTACTGCATCCCGTCGCGATCGACGAACTGTAATGAAAAGGGGAGGCCGCTCATGAAGGACCGGATCATACAAATGGCCGAAGAGAAGACCATAGCGATCGTCGCACACGACAATAAGAAGCAGGACCTGCTGGCTTGGGCGAAATACAACCGTGAAGCACTGAGCGGTCATAAGGTCGTCGCCACAGGGACAACGGGCGCGTTGCTCGAGTCCGAGATCAATGTTCCCGTCTCCCGCGTTCTGAGCGGCCCCTTGGGCGGTGATCAGCAGATCGGGGCAAAGATCAGCGAGGGTGAAATCGACGTGTTGATTTTCTTTTGGGATCCCCTGGAACCTCACCCTCACGACCCGGACGTCAAGGCGCTGCTCCGGATCGCGGTGGTCTGGAACATCCCCATCGCCTGCAACCGGGCGTCTGCGGATTTTCTTATTTCATCCTCCCTCATGCCAAGCCATTACGAGCGACTGGTGCCGGACTATGACGGCTATCGTCATGGCATGGCGCGCCACGATGTGGCGTAGCGCGTCACGTCACATCAGCCTTTGCAATTTGATTTGCTCTGTCAGACCGTGTGGCAGGAACTGATCGCCGGTGCCGCGCTTATCGCCGGCGACCGAGACTTCCAAAAATGTTTCTGGCATCCGAGTACGGAAAGGAGTAGCATTCGTTCTGTAGCGTCTGTCAGCGTGAAACCTTGGACCGTATCTCTGTGACCAAACTGCACATTCTTCGGGAAATCAAGCGCACCACTCAAGCGAACGGCGGTATCCCATTGCGAAGACTTCAATTCGAATCGAAGACCGGTATTAAGCGATATGACTGGTTTGGTGTGTATTGGGCTCGCTGGAGCGATGCGGTCCGTGAAGCGGATTGCATGGACCAACTTCGGGTAGCAAGGCCCGAATCTGCCAAGCCGGCGGCGTTACGGCTGCTCTCGCACTGACTCTGCCTGAACACGCCCTTCTCTGTCTGAACACCTCAACGCTCTTTCAAGTGGACAGCGTTTGCCTTTCCCGAAGGGAACAGAGCCATTCTGCGTCTCCGGCCTCCACTACATCTGATGTAGCCGAAACTCCGCCTGTCTGGATGGCGTTACGAACAGTGTTCCATTCGGCGCATAGTCCCTCTATCGGTGATATCAATGACTCGCCAGTGGGATAAACGACACGGCAATGGAGATGGTAATCAGCACGATGATGATCCACTCGAGGAGCTCCATGCGACGGGTCCCCGCACGATCGGACATTTTGCCGTAGATACTTTCGAGCGTTTCCAGCTTGCGCAAAATGCTGGCGTCCCAATCTTGCAGGTGGAAGCGCTGGGACACCAGGCGGTATACGCGAGCCAGGTATTGATCCCCTAACAACTTCAGCGTATTGGTCACCCGCTCGAACAATAGGGCGCCGTCGACCTGAAGCTGCGCGATGTGTGTCGT
>JBKPSD010000170.1:0-8563 GCA_046734935.1 Nitrospirota bacterium | reverse complement strand
AATCCGGAGGTCGCGCCGAAACTGTTGTGGTCCTTCTCCAAGAGCGATCTTGGTCTGACGACGAGTGTGCCCACGGTGGTCCGTGTAAATCCAACGGCGGACATCCATACGAACAACACGAATGCCAAATGGTTCATGGTGGCCGGTTCAGGTCCGACGGGCTACGACGGCAGGTCAGGCCAAATATCGAAGCTCTTCGTCGTGAACCTGGCCACAGGACCGGGTTCCGCGAACAGCCTGGTGAACACGCTGATTGTCGGGAACGGGGATGGTTCCGGACCCGCGTTCAATGGCTACGGCATCATCGGTGACATGAAAACGGTGGATCGGAACCTCGATTTTAGAAGTGATGTCGTGTATTTCGGGCGAGCAATGAATAACACGACGCCCTGGCACGGCAAGGTCTATAGGCTGGCGCTCGGAACGACGTTGCCGTTCGGCGGAGCGACGGACCCGAACAACTGGGGCGTTGCAGGGACAGCTGCAGCGACCGGTTACCGACAACCGACAGAAATATTGGATTACTTTCATGCAAACACCTTCGGGACGCCTTTAAAGCAAATGGGGCCGGTATTGGCGGCTCCGGCCACAGCCGTCGATGATGCGTCAAAGCTGTGGGTGTTCGTCGGAAGCGGGCGGTATTTTTCCAATACCGACAAGACAGATATGTCGACGCAGTATTTCGTAGGGGTGAAGGATTCGGTCATGAACGGCGCCTGCACTCTCCCTCAGACGAGTACATTCGATTGCTGGGCCAATGATCTCGTGGACGTTTCTACGGCGACGATTTGCGTTGTGGGTGTCGGAAACTGCGGCCAGACGTCGGGAACAAACCAAGTGAGCGGCGTGACCGGCGTCAGCACAATGGCGCAGCTGATGGCGCTCGTTGGCTCCAAAGACGGATGGGCCACGAAATTCCTCCCGGCTTCCGGCCCAGGGGTCGGTGAACGGGTGCTGAGTGCGGCGACGGTCTTTGGCGGCATCGTCTTCTTCCCGTCGTTCACGCCAACCAACGACATCTGCGCCTCCACAGGCACGAGCAATCTCTATGCGCTTTTCTACAAGACCGGCGGCCCCTATACCGAACCGATCATCGGCACGACGGCCGGGGCAGGGGGAGTGGCGAACGTGAACAGGTCCACTTCGCTGGGTTCCGGGATGGCGTTCGGAGCCGTGCCCTATGTCGGGTCAGGGGCCGACGGCACGAGTCCGTACAAGTTGTTCATCAATACCAGCAGCGGCTCACTCAGCCCGCAAGAAGTCAATTTGGCGATTGATCCACGGTCACACTTTGCATCATGGATCAACATGTAATCAAATCGCAGCGGCTGCGTGGCACAAATCGGGCGGACAAGGGATTCTTCTCCGCCCTGCCTCAGTTGCCCCTACTGGTCTTCCTCGCGCTGGCAGCGGGCAGTCTTGCCGGATGCCAGCGTGAGCGGCCTGCTGATCATCCGAGCTCTTCGCAGGCCTCAGGCCCCCTTTCTCCGCTTTCGCTCATCAAGCATGCAGTTGTCGAACCCGACCCGATACTGCGCGACGAACCAGTCGAGGTGGCCATCGACGTCGATGAGAGCGGGGGCCGAGAGTTGAAGTACGAATATCAGTGGTTCGTCAATCGCGTGGCCGTTCACGGCGCGACCGCCGCTGAATTTGATCCGGAGGGTCTCCGCCGAGGCGACGTCGTCCATGTGGAGATCACCGGCACGAATGAGAAAGGTGAGCGTGCGTTTCATCGAACTCCTGGCGTCACGGTGGCAAATACCCGCCCCATCATCGAGCATGTGGTGCTCGAACAAGACCTTGCCCACCGCCGTCTTATGGCGAAAGTCGAAGCGTCGGATGTCGATCACGACGAGATCCATCTCGTGTATCGGTGGTGGCGAAACGAGAAGATGGTCTCGGAAGGAGCAACGGACACCTTCGATGCCGCCGGTGTGGCGGAGAACGACGTCGTCACTGTGGAAGTGATTCCTCACGACATCGAAGGCGCCGGTGAATCAGTGAAGGCGAGGCCGCTGGTGGGCAGCAACAATGCGCCGAATATCGTCAGTCGCCCCAACATGATGTCGAACGTTGAGCTCTACGAGTATGCCGTCGAAGCAAAAGATCCTGAAGGCGACGCCGTGGTCTTTGAGCTTGAAACGGGACCGATGGGCATGGTCATCGATCGAAGCACCGGACGTGTTACGTGGAAAGTGCCGTCTTCGCTCAAAGGCACACATCGTGTAAAAATTGTGGTGGCCGATTCGAAAGGGGCACGCAGTTGGCAGGAGTTTGATTTATCGATACCAGCCCCGTCCGGTCAGGCTGAAGTTCCCGCCGGGTAATTATCGGATGCTCCAACAGCGGATGGCCCGCATCTTGCGGCATACACCTCGGGCGTAAATCTCTGTCACTGGTTCCGTGGGACGGGGGAGCTAATCAGACTTCGGCGCGGGGGCGGGCACGACGGAGGACTCAGTGTCGATCGATGACTCGGCAGGCGGCAGCACAGGCGCGCGACGTTGGAGCTTCTCAAGGGTCTCCTGCTTCAACTTGGTGGGCTCTTCGATGCGGTTCTCGCGTTGGAGCGCATTGAGTTCGGCCGCTTTCCGCGCATTCAGGTCCACCATGTCGATCTCGTCTCTCACGAGGGATGGCGTCAAGAACACCAATAAATTAAGTTTTTCCTGTTGCCGGCTTTGAAAGCGGAAGAGCCAGCCCAGCAAGGGGATGTCTCCCAAAAACGGAACCTTGCTTTCGCTGATCGTCAAATTGTCGCGAACGAGCCCGCCGACCACGAGGGTTTGCCCATCTCTGGCGATCGTGGTCGTTTCCATGGAGCGCTTGGTCGTCGTGGGTCCGACCGGCACACTGGCTGAACCGGTGCCGATCGTTTGGGCCACAGCTTCAGCGATGGCGGTGATCTCTTGCTTGATCTCGAGGCGGATCAAGTCGTTCTCAAGCACTTGCGGGGTCAATTCGAGCGTGACGCCCACGTCTTTTCGCTCGATGGTGACCAGCGTGCCGCCTGTGATGCCTTGTGCCTGTCCCGTGGGAAAGGGACGATTTTCACCGACCACGATCTTCGCTTTCTGATTGTCGGCCGCCAGCACGTGGGGAGTCGACAACACGTTCGTGTCGGTTAAGTTGAGGAGCAGGTGTAAGAATGCGCGGATGTTGACGGTGTTGAGCAGTGGAATCGTTCCGCCGCTCGAGGCTCCGGCCGCAATGCCGAGAATCGTCTGGGCGACGGTGGAAATGTCCTCAGGCGTCCGGTTGAAACCGCCGATCCCTTGGATACTTCCGCTTTTCCCCGCGCCCAAGACTTGTACCGGATCCGTTCCGATTTGTCTGAGCCGGTCGACCTGGACTTCGAGAATCACCGCCTCGACGAACACTTGTTTCCGGCGACTGTCGAGATCCCGGATCACCGAGGCGAGCCTGCTATAGGCCAGCTTCGTTGAGCTAATGATGATGGAGTTGGTCGCCTTGTCCGCGAACACTTGGACCGGCGCTTCGAATTCCGTGAGCGGCCTGATCGGCGGTCTCACGCCCGGCGTCACTTGCGACACCGTTTGGGAGCGCGCAACCACGTTTGTGAGCACTGCCGCCAGATCGGTGGCGTTCGCATGCTTCAATTTATAGACGAACACGCCACGTTCGGGCGGAAGTTCGCCCATGGGCACAATTTGATATACCGGACCCTTCGGAACGACCGCGAGCCGGCTGACCTCCAAGGCAGATACGAACATGTTATACGCCTGATCCGGCGTTACCTTGGTGGGAGAGAACACGGAGATCTTGCCGCCCGCTTTTTTGACGGTATCGTCCAAGACGAAGTTCTTGCCCGTCAGTTCACTGATAAAGCGCACGAAGACCGACAAATCGACTTCGTTGAAGTCCAAGGCCACCCGTCCGCTGCCATTGGGCTGGGCAAACGCAGACAAGGGTAGCAGGACTCCGACGACTGCAAGCAGGCAGGTCCTATGGACCCACTCTCGGCAGCCGGACGGAATCTGGGGAATCGCCCGCATGAAGCCGGCCAAGCAGCCGGCGGACGGAAGACGTGTCATCCGCTCAGACCGGATAGTGATGGAGGCAAAGCATGGGGAGACCGTATCACAAGGCTACGTAGTCGTACAACCAAACTAACGTTTCCATGCGGGGGCAGACCGCTCGCGGCCGATTCTCGGAACCGTTGTGCAATTTTGAAGTGAAGTGCTCAGGATTCGCCTGAGCGGGACGTTCTAACCACCCAGAAACAAAGCAAAAGGACCGCACCGACGTGGGTCATGATGGCATCGAGATTGCACATCCGGTCACAGTTTTCCCCAATTGACATATCCGGCCTTGTTGGCACGGACAGAAAAGCGGCCGATACCGGCTCAGAGAGCCGGTTTGTGCCGAGGTGATCTGCTAAGGTTAAAACGTGCGAACGGACAAGCGCCTTTCACAAAAACCCGACAAGAAGGCTCCCTCGCGAATCCACAAGCGGGGCATCGTCGGTTACAGCAAGAAAAGTGCCCTGCTCGAAGAAGCCATCACTCACATGAACACCGGCAAGTACGGCCGGTCCTCCGCTGCGCTCAAAGAATTGCTTGCCCTCGATCCGCAAAACATCGAGGCCCGCCGTCTATTCGCCACGCTCCATCTTCGGCTCGGAAGCCTGGTGACCGCGAGGCAGGCATTTGAATCGCTGGCCAATGAAGCGGTTGGCCGCCAAGATTACTGGCTCGCCGAATCGCTGTTGCGCGAGTATTTAGCCGCCGGTCCCCGCTGCGTGCCCTTTCTCGAGCAGTTGGCAAAGGTGTATCAAGAGAAGGGCGACGAATTGGCCGCGGTCGTCGAGTTGGGTAAAGCGATCGATATTCTGCGCGACGACCCTGATCCGGACAACCCGCAAAAGGCTGCGCAGCTGTATTCAAAAATCCGCGAGGTCGCTCCGGCGAGCTCCGTGGCCTTTCAACTGGCTCAGCTCTTCGATGTGCAGACGGGCGAGCTCCTGGCCCCGCCGGTCCCCTCCGCTACGCCTTCCGAAGATCCACAAGCCTCTCCTGAGTCGGCGTTGCTGCCGGACAGCGGTCCCGCTCAGACCGTAGTCGAACATCCCCTGCCTGACGTCATGCCGTGGGAGATGAGCGATGAGCCGTCCGCGGCCACCCAGACGGAACCGGATCAACCCGTCAATGCGTCGGGCGAAGTCCCTGAACCAGCCACACAGGAGATGTACGAAGCGACGGAGCCTCCACATCAGGAGCCGGTCTTAGAGCAGACGGCGGCGGAGGAAACGTCGTTCTCATTGCTGGAGACCGAATCTTCGACTCCCGAGCCGCTGCCTGAGAATCCGTTCTCCGGCATGCTCGCCACTGATTCTGCCTTGATGCCTGCTCCCGGTATTCCGTCGCCGATGCCCTGGGAACAGATGGCGGACGCGTCCCTGCAGATTCTCGAACCTGAAGTGCCTCCCCCAGCGATAGTGATCCCCGAACCAGAGGCGCCTCACCCAATGGATGGAGCCTCTACTCTCGAGTCGGTGTTGGCTTCCCTCCGAACCGAAGAGAAAGCCGAGCCGCCGCCGACGCCTGCCGAAGCAGCGCCTGACAAGGGACCGTCTTCCATTGCGGCGCCGATTGAGCCGCCCGTCGATCTCATCCAACCGGGGCCGGCGTCACTGTCCGCGCCTATGCCTTGGGAGCAAATTTCCGATCCCGCGATCCAGATATCCGTCGTTGAACGCGAACCTGAGCCTTTATTTGCGCCTGAGCCGTTTCTTCCGCCGGCGCCGGTCGAGCCCGTCATGCCTGCCGTCGCCATGGAAACGTCGGACCTGGCAGACGCTCAAACGGCGGAGACCGAGACTCAGGCGCCGATGGATGCTCCTTCATCTGAAACCGACCTTTCCGCCGCAACTTCGGCGGCCCTGCCATCCCCCTCATCCTTCTCTTGGAATTCCGTCTTTGACAAGGCCTGGAAACTCACGGCCGCCACGATGGCACCCAGCCCCTCTGTTCCGGAGCAAAAGGAACTCGAGGTCACGGACGAGCTGCAACCTGTCGATGCGCAGGCTGGGCCGGGCGGTGCATCTTCAATGGAGCCGCAGGTCGCTCCGCCACTGGCTAACGAGGAGCCACCAATTGCTGCTGCGCCTCCGGCGCCGGTTTCGCAGATAGAGGTTTCCGCTCCGCCGGTTGAATCGTTCGACCCGACGGCCCTGCAAGCGGCTACACCGGTGACGCCGGAGGCCACTGGGCATTGGAATACGGGCGAAGTCGCCGTCCAGGTTCATCGTCCTTCCAAGAAAAAAAAGCGCTGGGACAAAGACGAGGAAGAGGCAACCCAACCGCCATTACCGGCAGCTGTAGAAGAAAGACGTGAATGGAAATCTCTCGACGAGCCTGCGCCTGCCGTCACGCCGCCGGCCAGCCCGTCGCACGACTTGCGACCCGAGTGGATGCAAGCCACCGAGTCGATTACCTTCGCTCGCACCGATCCGTCGCCTCCACAGGTCGGCTGGAGCGATACCTCGACCCCGGTTTCGAGCGACGCCCAGCCGCATGCGGCGGCGATGTCGGCGGTCGATGTGCTCTTTTCATCGAATACGACGTCGGAGGATTTCCAGCCGCATGCTCCTTTGTCGTGGTCGAAGCCCCGTCCGCGGTTACTGGCGCGCGTACATCGGGTCCGCATCGGCATATCGTCGTTCATTGGTTCCTGCTTCTCGACTACCCGTTCACTCACCTTTCTCGCTGTGATGATCACGATCGCCGCTGCCGTGGTGGTTTCAGCCGCCGTCGGCACACTCGCCATCGTGTGGATGACGATGGAGGATCCTCCCACCCAGCTCTATCAAGCGATGACGGTCTCGCCTCCCCGGATCATCACGGACGCTAAGAAAAACGGCTATTTCCTGCTGCTCGGGTTCGATGCCCCCGAAGGCCGAGATCCGGTTCAAGCGGGATATGAGCGGAAGGCGCAACCGGAACGCGACCGTGCTCAAGCCCAGTTGTGCCTTGGCGACGAAATCCGAATGTCGACGGGGAACGCCGGAGCGTCCGATGCGGTGGTCAAGGTGTGGACCCGCAGCGGGGATGTTCTGGCAAGCGTGAGGGGGCAAGGCGGAGCGCTTAAATCGCTGGCGTCCCGGGAATCCACTGCCTTGGCGCGCTATCAACAATGGCTCACGATGCCTTTCGATGACTGGGGGTTCGGACAATCGTTCAGTCCCAACTGTCCTCGCGTGCTGCTGGCGCACCGCCTTTTCCTGCTCGAAGGGTTTCACCAGGATCTGTCGACGGGGCTTGACCGGTTGGAAGCCGATGCCCAGGCGTGGCGGGGTGCTCTGGGACAGGCCAAGACGCTGCCCGTGAAGATGCTGGCCGCGGCGGCGATGCAGGATGACGCCTCGCTGGCGGCCGGACTGCTCAGCCGCGGAGAACTCGACGGGGCGGCGGTTGGCAGGCTGAGTAAGCTCGTCCGTCCGCTTGATCAAGTGGAGCTCTCCGTGCGGTGGCCCATGCAGAGTCAGTTTGTGTCGGCGACCAAAAGCGTCTCCTCCGAACTGAAAGACGACGAGACCCAGGACCGGCCATGGCATGCCTCGCTGGCGTCGGCCATGCGTTTGCCCGTTCAACGCCGTGCCAATGCGTACGCCGAGTATTACGACGCTGCCAATAAGGCGGTGGCTGGAGGACGGTTCACGAATTTGCCCAAGATGTCGGCCTTCGTTCGAACGCCCCCCTCGGGAGTGATGGATTACCTGGTCAATCCCGTTGAGCACATCGTAGGAATCCAGCCCCTGCCGTCGTGGGAGCCGTTTGTCTACGAAATGGTCGAGCTCGATGCAAAGATTCGCCTGGCCGGACTTCAGGCATGGCTCAGACGCGGTCCGCAAGACGCCGACGTCCTCACGCGGCTTGCCAAGGCCGGTCAAGCCTACTACGATCCCTTCACAGGCTTGCCGATGCTCGTCAATCAGCGGAAAGGCGTGATCTACAGCGTCGGCCGCGACGGGAAAGACCAGGAAGGCGATGGCCTGCGCGATGTCACCGCGATGATTCCAGCGGTTTCCTCCTCTGACGCGAGGCGTCCTCAAGCCTCCCTTCATTAGCCTCTGCCACGCGAATCTTTTCGGCGCCACAGTGGCGATCGCCCCGCGGATGGTCGCTTGACAGTGCCGGCCCTATTCCAGACAATCGCACTTGCGGGAGGGCGGCTATGCCTCATGGATGGACATCGCGATTCCGTCGTGGAGTTCGCTCGACCGGACCGGTTCCCACTCAAATCGTCTCGAATGAAGAATTTATCCCCTGGCCCCGCAGCCGGCAGCAGACGTTGGTAGAAAAAGCGCTTCGGGAGATGGCCGCCGACGCATCGAAGCGACTCGGGATGAGCCGCAGAGAGTTTCTGAAGACATCGGGCGGCATGGCGGCCGCGCTCTTCGCGATGAACTCCGTCTTCGGGGCGCTGTTCGACGTGCTCCAGACCGAAATCTTCGAGCCCGCCGCCTTTGCCGAGCGCCAGGGAGACCCCTTTTTCATCTTTGACGTGCAAACTCATTACGTCAGCGCCGGCTACGACC
>JBKPSD010000169.1:0-5164 GCA_046734935.1 Nitrospirota bacterium | reverse complement strand
GGAAAGGTCTGATCTCCCTCCGCCGTGTGCAGTTTGATCTCTTTCTTCATTTTGCCAACATGTACCAGCTTTCCTGTCACAAACTTATGTTCCCCCTTTTCTCCTTCCAAGTGCACGTCGACGATCGCGTTGTTCTCGTTGACCGACACCTCGACCTTGTCGCCGGCTTTGAACTGCCGACCTTGGCGACGAGCCTCATTTTCACTGAGTTGATACGTTGTGCCTTCTTGGGTTTTGACGGCCAACTCGCCGCCTTTGTCGATGACTTCGCCCTTGAAGTGTTTGTGCGCTGCGTCTCCTTTTCCTTTTGCATCCGCGACAGCTAAGCTTGGTATTCCCAGCAAGACAACTCCGCTTACCACGGCAGCGAGCAGGAACCCAGCAACTCTAACCATGCTTCCCATGTGCATTCTCCTCACGTTTGAATGGTTGGCCTGAATCAACGAGTGGACTTGCGAAAGCATTCTATTCTTTCTGAAAGACCGGAATCAATGCGAGATAAACCGGTTCGACGCAGACTCGTGACCGGTAGGCTGCCATTCCAGCAAGGGCCTGTCATTTTTGACAGCGTCCCGATGTGGTTTGGCCTACATAGACATTCGCTGACAAGAGTTGGAGCCTCTATATCCTCGCTCTCGAGTCTCACCTGATCGACGGGGGCGGGGCATTCGACATTTTTCCGTGGGCGGCTATCGCCGGTGAGGTGCGATGAGCGGTGAGGCAGCGGAGGCTAAGGCGAGGAATGCGCCGGCCCGCCATGCGCCGCGAACATAAGATCATGCAATTGTCGGTTGTACGTGTCACCGCTCGCTCGGCCTCGTCCGTGAGCCGGTTGAGTTCGGTTTCGAGCAACAGACGGTGTGCTTCGAGCGCGAGATCGTCGCCGTCCGGCGAGACAAACATCGCCTTGCCATAGAGAAACAAACCTCGAGAAAAGGGATAGGGAACCATGAAGTGATCCCAGCTTCCGAACAGTTGTTTTGTTGAGCAGGCAAAGGCTAAGGGAACAATTGGAAGTCCGGTGGCTTTGGCCAGTTGGATGACACCGAGCTTGTCCACCTGTCGTGGTCCTTTGGGCCGCTGGGGTCACGACCAGATCCTTACTGGCGTGGCCCAGCTTGATCAGCGCCCGCAGAGCACCAGCGCCACCTCGAGTGTTCGAGCCTCGAATCGCTTGATGACCGAAGCGGGCGATGATTCGAGCAATGATCTCGCCATCGCCGTGTTGGCTGATCAGAACATGCGCCCCGGCCCCGCGATACCCCGACGGAATCATGAGTTGCTGAGCATGCCAGAAGGCGAGGATAACGTGGCCCCCCGCTCCGATATAGACGGTCGATCTCTTCGTGGCCGCGCGTCTTCGGGCGTATCGTCGCGGCGATGCCCCCAGAGCAGTGCCGCGCCGATGGGAGGCAATAATGAAAACTTCGCCCAACGTTCCAGGCGGCTCTTCAGCCGGACGCGTGTATGCGCTCTCATCATGATCACACTTGACACCGTGTCCATAAGCACGTTGTCGGACAACGGTTGACATAGGGAAGGCGTGACAGAGATGTGTGCAGGATGGAAGGGAAATTCAGAACCCGCCACGCGGCGCAAGACAGTTGTCTATGGGTGTATCCTTTTGGGCAGTCTCCTTTCTTCTCATCATCTGTAAGGTTGTAAAACCAGCACTCCCTGTGATACCGTTGTTCTATCGTCGTACGGGCCTCGCGACGAAGTTGGTTCAATGAGGAAGGCCCGCAACATTGATGTTGCCTTGTCCGAGATCTTGTCGGAAGTCAGACCTAAGTCGCCGTATTGCTCGCGTCTTCGGCCCGCTCCTTCCCCCGTTCCTCGTGTTCAAGACAATGTCACATTTATAAGGAGGAACCCCACATGGGTTCGAAGCTTTACGTCGGTGGGTTGCCGTATTCGGCGACCGAGCAGCAATTGAGCGATTTGTTTGGGGCGCATGGCACGGTGGCTTCTGCGAAAATCATCGCAGATAAATTCACCGGACAGTCCCGTGGATTTGGCTTCGTGGAGATGTCCTCGGATTCTGAGGCGAAGGCCGCGATCACGGCGCTCAATGGCTCGGACATGGGTGGCCGCTCGTTAACGGTCAATGAAGCGAAACCGATGGAGCAGCGTTCCGGTGGCGGCGGCGGCGGTGGCCGTGGCCCTGGCGGAAAGCGCGATCGCTGGTAAGCCGCTCACTCTGATCGAAGGCGAAAGGGTGCCATGAAAGCATGGCACCCTTTTTTTGTGGGCAGATCCCATCCGGCGTTATGCATGCGTTGGCCGGTCTGTTGCGGTGTGAGGTGGAATGAGCGGTGAGAAAGGCGAAATCGCCGGCCCGCCACGCGCCGCGAAATAATCCTGACACCTTTTCTTAGCCGCCCTGTTTCTTGTTCGCACTCCTTGATCTTTACGCTTGTTTGTGGCCTGAATGTGCCCAGGAGTTGCTGCGATGGCTCGACCCAGCTGGGACAGGCCGCTCATGCTATATCTGAGCGTGATGGCCGCAGGGCTGCTTGCCGGCGCGACGATGCATGTCCTATGGCCGGATTGGCGTTGGCACCATGAACCGCTCCACTCCGCCATAGAGGCGGTTGGAGGTCTCGTGGCCATAGCGATGGCCGCGGTGTTGCTACAGACGCATGACGATTCCATCGCGCCGAAGTATCGAGCGCTCGCTGCCGGCTTTCTCGGCATGGGAATTCTCGAAGAATTTCATGCGATCGCGCGGCCGAGCGATGGCTTCGTCCTGTTTCGCAACATCGCCAGCCTGGCCGGCGGCATCGGATTTATGCTGGTCTGGAGGTCACATGTGGACCGGACACATGTGCGGCGTTGGCACCTCTGGCTGATTGCGGCAGGAGCGTTGTCTCTCGGAGTCTCCTTCCTGATGTTTCCTCACCTCATTCCTGAAATGGTCCGGAACGGCGAATTCACCGCGATAGCGATCGCACCGCAGGTCTTAGCCGGTCTATTCTTTCTGCTCGCGGCTGTGCGCTTCTTGTGGGACTACCAGCGTTCAGGCCGATCCGACGATGCATTGTTCGCGAGCGTGGCGCTCCTCTTCGGTTTGGCGGAGTGTGTGTTCTTATATTCGATTCCCTGGGACAACCGCTGGTGGTTCTGGCATTTCTTACGTCTAATGGCCAGTCTGCTCGCGTTGGGATACATCAGTCGAAGGTATCTGCAAATGACATCCGACGTACAGGAGTCTCTTTCACGGACGTTGAATGCCCAAGAGACGCTGCGTCAAAGCGAGGGACGGCTCCGCCAGATGCTTGGCGAAAGAGAGCGGATGGCTGAGGATCTCCACGACAGCACTATCCAGTCGCTGTTTGCGATCGGCCTCAATCTCGAACGATGCCAACGTCTAGTTTCATCCGCTCATGAGGAGGTCGGCACACAGCTGGGCGCAGCCGTAAGTGGCCTCAAGACGGTCATTCGAGACCTGCGCGGATATATTCTCGGCATGCAGCCTTCCCTCTCAGAGGGACGGGCGCTCGAAGAGATGCTGACGTCGCTCGTCAACGACATGAACCGTTCATCCCAGCTGCATTTTCATTTGCACGTGGATGTATCTGCTGCAGACCAGCTGACGCCTGCACAGGCGACACAGGTTCTCCCAATTGCCAGAGAAGCCATGAGCAATAGTATCCGTCACGCCGCAGCACAAGAAGGCACCGTTTCCCTTCAGTCCCATGATGGCTTCGTCCGTCTCATCGTCGAAGATGACGGAGTGGGATTCGATGCCGCCAGTGTTGAAAGCCCAGGTCATGGCTTGAAGAACATGGCCAGGCGGATCAGAGACCTGGCCGGCCGCTTTGAAGTCTGCTCGGAGCATGGCCGCGGAACCCGGATTATCTGTGACCTTCCGCAGGAGCGGAAACATGCCGCCATCTGAGTCAAAACCGATCCGGCTCTTGCTGGTGGACGATCACGAGGTGCTTCGCCTCGGCCTGCGGACGTTGTTTACCGAAGTGGGGGGGTTCCAAGTCGTGGGCGAAGCCGCCACGGTGGCGGCGGCGGTGACCGAAGCCTCCCGACTCAAGCCCAAGGTCATCCTGATGGACGTCCGGCTTCCTGATGGCAGCGGAATTGACGCCTGCCGTAGCATCCGTACGGCGCATTCTGACACGAGAGTGCTGTTTTTGACGTCCTTCGCGGATGATGATGCCGTCCTGGCCACCATTCTGGCAGGAGCCGATGGCTTTCTTTTGAAGGAAGTGAGCAGCGAGCAACTGATCGACGCTGTGAAAACGGTCGCCTCCGGACGATCGATCCTCGACCCGTCCGTGACTCAGCGCGTGCTCGCCAAGGTGCGGTCCCTCTCAACTCCAGCCTCCACCGGGAAGCTTGAGCCATTGTCCGCTCAAGAAGAACGCGTGCTGGCATTGGTCGCAGAAGGGAAGACCAACAAAGAAATAGCAGCCTCTCTGAATTTGAGCGACAAAACTGTCGGCCACTACCTCGAAAATATCTTTCAGAAACTGCATGTCACCCGCCGCGCTCAGGCGGCCGTCTATTTCACCCAGCAGCATCTCAGGCAGTAGGGGCATCTTCCCCCGGTGCGTAGGGGAACAATTGTCCCGTTAAGGGAGTCGCTTCCCCTACCACCTCATGTCGGCGGCGCGTACGATGAGCGCATGAGTTCCATACGCGTTGCACTCATTTCACAAAGGAGGATGTCATGATGAGCAAATCGCAATATTTGGGGTTGCCGATGTGCATGTTGGTGGTCGCGGCCGTATCGGCATGGCCTTTCGGACAAGCTCCAGTCATTGCGGCTGATGGCAAAGAAAAGGTGAAGGTTCTGTATCACGTCGATGGAAAAGATCCGGAGGTGGCCAAATATGCACTGGCCCTTATCAATAAGCATATCGATGCGGAGGGCGGACCAGACAAGATCGATGTCGAGCTGGTTGTTCATGGGCCTGCCTTGGAGTTATTCGAAAAGGACAAGATGGATCAGGAGATGACGAAACGCTTCGATCAGATCATAGAGAAGGGTGTGAAGGCCGAGATGTGCCAGGTCTCGATGAAGGCGTTCGGGAAAACGATCGACAATTTGGCGAAGGGGTTCGTCGCCACACTGCATCCGGTGGCTGTGAAGCGCATCGCCGACTTACAGAAGGAAGGGTATTTCTATATCAAGCCGTAAGGAGAG
>JBKPSD010000168.1:0-13255 GCA_046734935.1 Nitrospirota bacterium | reverse complement strand
GGTGGGCAAGTTTCGCGACATCCCCGGCGCCGTCGACGTGGTCATCCAGCAGACGATGCGTACGCCGACGCTCATGGTCGAAGGCAACCGCACGTTTGGACTCGGGGTGAACCGGACGCTGAAAGATATGGCCGACAATCTTCTGATGACGACCGCCGGCAGTCAGCAGGTGGATCAGATTTATTGGCTCGATCCGTCGACGGGGATGTCGTACCTGATCAACGTCTATACGCCGCAGCCGCAGATCAACAGTCTGAACAGCCTCAAAACCGTCCCCGTTGACTCCTCGGAAAGCCCGTCAAAAGACGACATCCAGCTGCTCGGCAATCTGGCGGATATCTCGGCTGAGGGAACCCCCGGCCAGATCACACATGGAAACATCATGCCGCTGTTCAATATCTATGTGTCGGTCGAAGGCCGCGACCTCGGCGGAGTGCTCGGGGACGTCCAAAAGATCGCCAAGAGCATGGAGCACGAGAAGCCCCGCAGCGCCGAACTCGAAATCCACGGTCAAGCGTCGTTGATGCACGACGCCTATTTCGAACTGATTTTCGGATTGCTTGCCGCCGTCGCGCTCGTTTATCTGTTGATCGTGGTCAATTTTCAGTCCTGGCTCGATCCGTTCATCATCATTACGGCGTTGCCCGGCGCGCTGGCCGGCATTGCCTGGTCGCTGTTTCTCACCCATACCCGCTTGTCGGAGCCGGCGTTAACGGGTGCGATCATGACCATGGGAACCGCGACGGCGAACTCGATCCTGGTCGTCTCGTATGCGCGCGAACAGCTCGAAGAACACGGCGACGCGCTGCGGGCCGCCATCGAAGCAGGAAAGACCCGCTTCCGTCCCGTACTCATGACGGCTTCGGCCATGATCATGGGGATGGTGCCGATGGCCACGGGCTATTCGACCAATGCGCCGCTCGGCCGCGCCGTCATCGGCGGATTGCTCGTCGCCACCGTCTTTACGCTATTCTTCGTGCCCAGTGTCTATGCAATGATCTACAGCCGGCGATCGACTCGCCAGAAGGAGCGTGCATCATGATGCAACGTCTCCGCGGAAAAGCCGTCCTCCTCTCCGCGATTCTCATGCTCATCCTCTACCTTGGCTATCGCATGTATGAAGCGAAGAGCGATGCGGCCGCCTTGCAGACGAAGACCCTGGAAAACGCCGTGCCGACGGTGGCGATCGTCAACCCCAAACCGGCAGACGCGAGCGAGACGATCACGCTTCCGGGCAATATCACGGCCTGGTTCGAGGCGCCGATCTACGCGCAGGTCTCCGGCTACGTCAAGATGTGGTACAAAGACTACGGCGCATTGGTGAAGAAGGGCGATATCCTCGCGGAAATCAATGCGCCCGCCCTCGACGCCCAATACGCACAGGCCAAAGCCGACCTTGAATCGGAGCGCGCCAAGTATGCGCTGGCCGACATCACGGCAAAACGCTGGGTCGCCCTGCGCCCAAACCAGGCGGTGTCCGAGCAGTCGATTTCCGTGAAAGTCGCCGAAGCGAAGGCCGAAGCCGCCAAGGTCAAGGCCGCCGAACAGAATGTCCGGAACTATGAGGCGCTGATTCGGTTCAAAACCATCGTCGCGCCCTACGACGGCGTCGTGACCGTCCGCAACATCAACGTCGGCGACTACGTCAACAAGGAAGGCACCATCAGCACGCCGGGCTCGATCAGCAATCTCTTCACGGTTGCCGACGTCAGCATGATGCGCCTGTTTGTCAACGTTCCGGAATCGTTCGGGCCGTTTCTGCATCCGGGGCTCACCGCGGACGTGACCGTTCCTCAGCTGCCCGATCGCCATTTCATCGGAAAGTTTTTGACCGTCGCCAAGGGATTCGATGTCAGCACCAGGACCGCCGTCACCGTCTTTACGATCGACAACGACGACAGAGCGTTGTGGCCGGGTTCCTACGGCAAAGTGGTCATCACGGCTCCCGTCGACAGAAAAGTGTTCCGGATTCCATCGACCGCGCTCGTCTTCCAGGAGCACGGCACACAGGTGGCCGTCGTCACGGATGAGGACCGCGTCCACATGCAGCCCATCACCGTCAGCCGGCTTCTCGACAATGCCGTCGAAGTCTCGGAAGGGGTCTCTGAAAGCGACCGCATTGTGAACAACCCGAGCGCCGCCTTGCTCGAAGGCGACAAGGTCCGCATCGTCACGCCGGCCGCCGGCTACGACCTCGAGCGCCTGTCGCCTGAAAGCCCGTCCCAGAAGCCGCACCCCGAGAAGAAGGAACAGGCCATGTCCACTTCCCTGACGCGATGAGCACGCTGGCCATGCATAGGAGACTCGGATGACGCATTGTCTTCTGGCGCGTTGGCCGGTCTTGGCGCCGGTGATTCTGCTGAGCCTGACGGCATGCAGCGATATGTTTCCGACCGTCGACCTTTCGCCGACCTATCAGCCGCCTGACTATGTGGTCCCCGCGTCGTGGCGCGGGCAAAGCCCGTTTGTCGAGGCGAAGCCCTCGGACGAGGAGGTGCGTCCCGATTGGTGGACACTGTACAGCGATTCGGTCTTGAACATGCTGATCGAGCAGGCCATGGCCGCCAATCCTGATCTGGAAGCTGCGGCCGAGCGATTCGTTCAAGCCCGCGACATGATGATGAGGGCCCGATCGCAATATCTTCCGCGGCTCGGGCTCGGATTCGGCGCTTCTGACAACCGAGCCTCGGTGAATGCGCTGTTCTTTCCGCGCGACATCGGACAACAGGCCTCGACGGTCTCGGTCGGCGGACTGGCCTCCTGGGAGCCCGACTTTTGGTCGGCCCTCCGCAATGCGACCCGCATCGAGACCTACCGCGCGGAAGAGCGCGCGGCCGATTATGGGCTCGCCCGTCTAAGTCTGCAGGCGGAGATCAGCACGAATTATTTTTTGCTGCGCGGCTACGACGCGCAGATCGCGATCTACACGCAATCAATCGAGCTCTATCGACGGTCGTTGGCCATCGTCAAGGCGCAGTTCGCCGGGGCGATCGCATCTGCGCTCGACGTCGCCCGCGTGGAGTCTTTGTTGTTCACCACAGAGACGCAGCTGGCCCGCGTCCAGGCGCAACGGCAGATCACCGAACAAGCCATCGCCATTCTCGTCAACATGGCGCCGGCCAGTTTTACGATCAAACCGGCCAACGAGCTTCGCGTGGCAAATTTCACGGTTCCGCGGACGCTGCCCTCGACGTTGCTGGAACGGCGGCCCGACATTGCCAGAATGGAGCGGCAGATGGCGCAGGCGAACCGCGCGATCGGCATTGCCCGCGCCGCCTTTTATCCGAATGTCTCGTTCCGGGCGGGCGGGGGTTTCGAGGATGTCGGCTTCAATCTCGTTTCACTCGCGAACAGTTTCTGGTCCTACGGCGCCAGCGTCTCGCTGCCGCTGTTCCAGGGCGGCCTTCGGCGCGCGCAATTGCAGCAGTCCTGGTCCGCATACAGGGAAACCGAAGACCGGTACCGATCGACCGTGCTCAACGCCTTTCGGGAAGTAGAGAACAACCTCAGCCTCACGAGCCAATTGACGCTCGCGGCGAACCGGCAGGATGCCGCCGTGGGCGCCACATTCAAAGCGCAAAATCTCACGACGGAGCTGTATCAGGGCGGGCTGGCTTCGAGCCTCGAACTGATTTACGCGCAGGTCGCCACGCTGACGGCACGCATCGAGTCCGTCCAGATCAAGGCGGAGCTGCTTCAAAGCTCGGTGGGACTGATTCGGGCGCTCGGCGGCGGCTGGAATCGACAACAGCTCCCGACCGACGATCAGATCCAGCCGTTCGGGACGTTCCAGTACGTCAATCTGAACAAGCCCGCGCCGGTGAAGGGGATCGACGTCAACGCCGACAACAACGCGATACACAACGATCTGACCAAACCCATCCTCCCGTGAGCGGTGACGACCGGTCCGGTTTGACTCGGCGTCATTGCCGCCACTACGATGATCTCAGGAGGCTTTCATGCGGCGCCTTCTGAAACTGTTCAATGACCTTCCGATCGCGCGCAAGCTGCTGCTTGCGTCGGTGATTCCCGTCCTCACGGTCATCTCGCTGAGTATCCTCACGTATCGAAGCGTCGAAACCTTCTCCGAGGACGAAAGCGAGCTCAATACGCTCTATCTGTCGCAACGGTTGGCGGCGGAATATCTGCGCCTGGTCGTCGACCTCGAGACAGGGTTCCGCGGGTTCGTCATTACCCAGCATGAGAAGTACCTGTATCCTTACCGGACTGCACAGGAACACATCCAGGCAGTCGGCCTTTCCCTCGACGAACAAGTCAGGCGATACGACGAGCAGCTTGCGATCCTCTCGAGCGTCCGCACCCTGGTCAGGCAGTTCATCACCGAAAAAGAGGCGTTGATCGAAGCGATGAAAGCCGGCAGGAGGGAAGAGGCGAGACGGTACATTGAAGAAGGCCGCGGCCGCATGATCATGGTTCAAATCCGTGAGGACATGGGCCGCTTCGACAAGGCGAGGCAACAAACTCTGAACACCCTGCTCTCGCGACTGTCACAAGACCGGAGCACCATGCTGTCGGTCATCCTCGGGGGCGGCACTCTTGCCCTATGCCTCATGCTCCTCGGCCTTCACTTGATCGCCCGCTCCATCACCGGTCCGCTTGCCACGCTGGCAACCGTCGTCGGTTCATCCCCCGCCGGCATTGCGCCGACCGTTCCAGTCATGGACCGGGAAGACGAAATCGGGAATCTGACAAAGGTCATGCATACCATGAGCAGTCAACTGCGTGCTCATCTGGCGATGGTCGAGAAGTCCGAAGCAGAGCTGCGCAGCGTGAACCGCGATCTGTCTGCGTCCGAAGCCAAGTACCGTAGCCTGGTGGATCTGGCCCCCTTCGGTATTTTTTCGACCAGAGGATTCGACATCACGTTCAGCAACCGGTACAACCGGATCCTGGCCGGTCTCGACCCGGACGGCGACGACAATCCCGACGCGTTCCGCCAGTGGATTCACCCGGAAGACCGCGAACGAGTGCTGACAGAATTCGCCCGCGCGGTGCAAGATCGGAAGCCCTATGAAACCGTCTTCCGGTTTCTCCATCAGAACGGCACAATGCGTAAGGTGCTCAGCCGACGCATTCCGCTCCAACAGGAAGCTGGTCAGCCGATCGTCTATCAAGGATTCAACATCGACATTACAGCTCTCGATGACATGCAGCAGCAGCTCAGCCGCGCGGAACGCCTCGCGACGCTCGGCCAGGTCGCGGCGGGCATTGCCCATGAAATCAGAAACCCCTTGGTTGGGATCGGCTCGACGGCCGCGCTTTTGCGCGATGAGTTCGAGCCATCGGACGAGAAACGGGCGGACCTCGACATTATTTTAAACGAAACACGCCGGCTCGACCGCATAGTGAATCAAATCATCGACTACGCGCGGCCGCGGGATCTTGTACCGACCACGTGGCCGGTGGACGGCATCATCGAAGACGTGCTGAAGCTGTTGGACACGCGCTTGGAGAGCCAGCGGATCCGCGTCGTACGCTCTTGTCCTGCCGGACTCGCCGCCGATGCCGACCGCGATCAAATCAAGCAGGTCTTGTTGAATCTTTGCCACAACTCGCTCGATGCCATGCCCCAGGGGGGCGAACTGCGCCTCGCCGCCGGAGAATCGACGCGCGGCGGACATCCCGGGATCTTCATCGAAGTGGCCGATACCGGCTCGGGCATCGCCCCGAAACACCTGGCGCAGGTCTTCCAGCCCTTTTTCACCACCGGAAAGCAGCATGGGACGGGCCTCGGACTGGCGATCTGCCGCAACATTGCGGAGGCGCACCGAGGCGACATTGCCCTGACGAGCGAGCCCGGGCATGGAACGACCGCCCGTTTGTGGCTCCCGCTGCGGCCGGGAGACCGCCTGGAGACTGCCGTATGACCGCCACGATCTTCGTCACCGACGATGAGCCGGCGATCCGATCCGCGCTCGTCAAGCGCCTGTCGCGGCGCCACCATCGCGTCCTGGCGTTTGAATCCGGAGAGGCGCTCGTCGACGCCCTGGACCATGAAGTACCTGACCTCATGTTGTTGGATGTCAAGATGCCAGGACTCTCCGGACTCGACGCGCTCAAAGCCTGCCGCGCGAAGGCCCCCTTCGCCCTCGTCATCATGCTTACCGCCTATGGCACCGTGCAGGACGCCGTCGAGGCTATGAAGCTTGGCGCGTACGACTTTGTGATCAAAACCGTCGATCTCGACGGGATGGAACAGGTCCTCGACCGGGCTCTCGAGCTGTTTGCCCTCCGGCGCCGCCTTTCTTATCAAAGCGAGCAGGACCGGAACCAATATGCGATGGACCATCTCATCGCCGACAGCCCGGCAATGAAAAGCCTGCTCGAACAAATCCGGGAAGTCGCCCACAATCCGAAGAGTACGGTACTCATGCTGGGCGAAACCGGTACCGGAAAGGAGTTCGTCGCCCGCGTACTGCACCATAACGGCAGCCGGGGCTCCGGTCCGTTCGTCGGCGTCAATTGCACGGCAATCCCGCGTGACCTCTTCGAAAGCGAACTGTTCGGCTACGAGCGCGGAGCCTTCACCGGCGCGCATCAGCGGAAGCTCGGCTTGCTCGACCGCGCCGAAGGCGGCACCTTGTTCCTGGATGAAATCGGCGATTTGGATTTGTCCATGCAGGCCAAGCTCCTACGGGTGCTCCAGGAACGGACCTTCCGGCGGCTGGGTGGAACGGCCGACATCGCGGCGGATTTCCGCCTGATCGCCGCCACCAACCGCGATCTCAAGAAGGATATCGCCGCCGGCGCATTCCGCGAGGACCTGTTTTTCCGGCTGAATGTCGTCGCTCTCGAATTGCCCCCGCTGAGACAGCGGAGCGAGGATATTTTCCCCTTGAGCATGAACGCGCTGCTGCATTACGGGAAGGAATTCGGCAAGGAGGTGACCGAGATAAACGCGGAAGCCCGCGCGTTATTGGAACGCTATCACTACCCCGGCAACATCCGCGAGCTTCAGAACATCATCGAACGGGCGACGATTTTTTGCACCGGGCGCACGTTGACCGCCAGTTCCTTGCCGCGCGAGTTGCGAGATCAGACCAAGCAGCAGACGACGACGACGGTGACCCACGGTGACGGTCAAGTCATCCGTGTCGAGATGCAGGTGGGCAAGCACACGCTGGCCGAAATCGAAGACAGCATCATCGAAGAAGCTCTGCGCCTCTCCGATTACAACAAGAGCCTCGCCGCCAAACAGCTCGGCCTTACCAGATTCGCCCTGGATCGGCGCTTAAAGAAAATTCACAGAGACGACTAGCCCGCGGGTGAAACGAAAGCCCCTCTAAGGGTTGGGAGCGACGAAGACCAGAACTTTCAGCCGCTGACCGCTGTCATTCTTGACCCCGTGTTCTTCGCCAGCCGGAGCCATTGTGCCCTGCCCTGCTCCGAGCACGTGCTTTTCGGCTCCCACCTGAAAGGTACCATGCCCCTCGAGAACCAGATAGACTTTGTCCTGTTCGCCATGCACATGTCCTTTTTGCTCTTGACCCGGCTCGAAGCAATAGACGTCGCAAAAAAAGCGTGGCGACTGAAAGATGTTGTTTTTCTTCATTTTATCTGAACTAAACGATTGATAATCGGCCAATTTTATAATTTTCATCTTTGCTCCGGTAATAGGTATGTGCGCCTGGGCCACAGCGACCCTGTATGCCTTTGACCGGCCCGGCGCTTTTCGGTTACGCTCCTGTCGGCTGCCGAGGCATCATGAATCGAGCCGAGCGACGCCGTCAAGAAGCCGCACGCGGACAGGCCCACCGGCCCACGGTCGACGGCTGGCTGAACCAGGGACGACTTCACCAGCGCGAGGGTCGTCTCGTTGAAGCAGAAGCCGCCTACCGGCAGGCGCTTGCTCTCGCGCCCCACCATGCCGAAACCCTCCATCTCTTGGGACTGGTGACATACCGACTGCAGCGCCTTCATGAATCTTTAGACTACCTTCGTGCGGCCGTGGAACGGGACGCGTGTTCGCCGGTGTACCGGTTCAATTTCGCCGTCGTACTGCAGAAGGCCGGCCGGTCGATGGACGCGCTGGCCGCCTACGAAAAAGCCGTCGCGTTGAATCCCCGGTACCCGGAAGCCCATGGAAATCTCGGCAATGTGCTACGGGAAACGGGCAACCTGACGGGCGCCGTCAGTGCCTATGAGCAGGCACTAAAGCTCAACCCGTCCCAGGCGGACATCCACAACAATCTAGGAGTCGCCAAGAAGGAACTGGGCCAGCCCCAAGAGGCGATCACCTGTTATCGAAACGCCCTCGCGTTAAAGCCGACGCACGCAGAAGCGTACAACAACCTCGGGCTCGCGCTGATGGAAGTGGGTTCGCTTCACGACGCCGTTGCGGCCTTTCAGCAAGCCCTTGCTCTGCTGCCGGGCTACCAGAGCGCCCGCTACAATTTGGGAATGGCCTGGTCATGGTCCGGAGACGACGCCAAGGCGTGCGAATGCCTCGAGCAGGTCGCACGGGCCAGACACGACCACGGCAGGCCCGTTGCTGAAACCGCCGTGTATCGCTCACGCCTCAAGCATGACGCCGAGCAGGTCCAATATCTGTACCAGCGGAACAAATTGGATGAGAGATGCGTGTCCTATCTCCATGCGCTGCAAGATTTGTCGAAACGCCTCGAGCCGAATGGCTCGGAAGGAAACCGGCTGGCCATCGATCCCCGGGAGCTCGCCGCAATCGCCCCGTCCTTCAACCGTATCCTGGTCTGTGAGCCTCCCCCAAGGCTCGAGCAGGGAGCGCTCAATGCCGCGCTCGACGCCGCTGACGTCGAGCGCCGGTACCATGCGCGGCGGCCGGAAGTCACTTTCATCGACGGTCTGTTGAACGACCCAGCGCTCGAGGCGCTTCGCCGGTTTTGCCGAGAGGCGACGATCTGGAAGAAGGATTACGAGAACGGCTACTGCGGAGCGTTTTTGGGCGACGGCTTCGCCTCCCCGTTGCTGTTTCAAATCGCAGGCGAACTGCGCCTGAAGTTCCCCGGCATTTTCAAACACCATCGCTTGACCCAGGCCTGGGCTTTCAAACACGACAGTGCAAGGCGCGGGTTGAACATCCATGCGGACGCGGCCGCCGTCAATGTGAATTTTTGGATTACGGAGGACGAAGCCAACCTGAATCCGTCCTCAGGCGGACTCGTGGTCTACGACAAGGAAGCCCCATCGGACTGGAATTTCAAGGAGTACAACAGCGACCGGAACAAGCCCAAGATCCTACGCTGGCTCGAGGAAGAGGGAGCGAAAGCCGTCACGGTGCCCTATCGAGCCAATCGAGCGGTCGTTTTCAATTCTGACTTGTTTCATGAAACCGATGACGTCTCGTTCAAGGATGACTATTTGAGCCGCCGCATCAACATCACCCTCCTCTATGGCTATCGCGGCCAGAGCTGACCGTGGATCAGCTCGCCTTCGGCAGCAGCCTCATGGGTTGCAGCAACGTCTCTAACTCCGCCGCCGACATCGGCCTGCCGAACAGATAACCCTGCGCCTGGTCGCATCCCTCCGCCAAGAGAATGGACCGCTGCCTCTCATCCTCGACGCCCTCCGCTAGGACTTCCAGCTGCAGACTGTGAGCCATCGCAATGATGGCACGAACGATCGGCACCGGCTGGACACGACCGATCAGTTCTCGGATGAATGATTGGTCTATCTTGACCCGCGTCACGGGCAGCCGCTGCAGATAGCTCAACGAGCTATACCCCGTGCCGAAGTCGTCGATCGCCAATTGCACCCCCATGGCCTTCAGCTGTTGCAGCACCCTGATCGAGGTGTCCACATTGCGCATCGCGATGGATTCGGTCAATTCAAGCTCAAGCCGGTCGGGGGCGAGCCCCGTTTCCGAAAACGCGTCTTGGACCGCCTTCACCAGCGTGGCGCCGTGAAAGAGAGAATTCGAAATATTGATCGAAACCCTGGGCACGGCAAGTCCCCGTTGCTGCCAAGCCCGGCTCTGACGGCAGACCGTCCGCAGCACCCATTCGTCGATTGTACGAATCATTCCGGTGTCTGACGCGGCCTGAAGAAATTCCCGCGGCGCGAGGAGCCCGCGTTGCGGATGCTGCCAGCGTATCAAGGCCTCAGCTCCGATCAACTGCCGGCTGCCGAGATCGATCTGCGGCTGATAGTACACGACGAACTCGTGGCGTTCTGTCGCATGGCGGACTTCGCCCTCCAGGATCAACCGTTCGTTGGCAGCCGCATTCATCGCATTCGAATAGTATTGAAAGTTGTTCCTTCCCTGCTCCTTGGCGTGATACATCGCCGTGTCGGAATTCTTGAGCAGCACGTCGACGGATTCGCCGTCAACCGGGAATATGGCGATGCCAATGCTGACCGTCACAAAAATCTCCTGCCCCCCCACCAAGAAAGGCCGTGCCAGCGCTTCCAAAATCCGCCGGGCGACCTTGCTGGCATCCTGGACGTCGCGGAGGTTGGTCAGGAGGACCGTGAACTCGTCGCCCCCGAGACGCGCCAGTTCATGAGTGTGTTCGGTTTCCCCGGACCGTCCGATGGAATCGCTGTGTCGGACCGAATCGGCCAGCCGGTCGGCAACATGCTTCAACAGCAAATCTCCGACGTTGTGGCCCAACGTGTCGTTGATCATCTTGAACCGGTCCAAATCTAGGAACAACAACGCCAGATGATATTGATAGCGCCGTGCGTGCGCGATCGCCTGCGTCACGCGGTCCTTAAACAGTACACGGTTCGGGAGTCCGGTCAGGCTGTCGTAGTACGCCAGGCGGTGAATCTCGCGCTCGGACCGCTTCCGCTCGCTGATATCCTGAGCGGTGCCGACGATCGTCAACGCTTTCAACTGATCGTCGAACACCGCTTCGGCCTGAAGATTGACGACAAATTCGCTGCCGTTCGGCAGCATGATCCGATGATCGATGTCGCAGGGCCTCCGGTCGGTCAGAATGGACCTGAGCGCCTTAGCAACCCCGTCCCGGTCTTCAGCGGTGACGGCTTGAAGAAAGGCGTCCAACGTGCCGCCGAAATCCTGCGGGCGGATGCCCATGAGCCGGCACAGTTCTGCGGAGGCGGAAAATTGCCCTGTCTGCGGCTGCCATTCCCAATTGCCGATCTTCGCGATCCGCTGCGCCAGGCCCAGCCTCGACTCGCTGCGGAGCAAGGCGTCCAAAGTCCGGCTCCCGCGGAGCATGTATCGTACGCGATGGCTCAAAATGGTGAGGTTTAAAGGCTTCGTTATGAAATCCGTCGCGCCGTGTTCGTAGGCGCCGGCGATCGCCTCTGCGTCGTCGAGACCGGTCATCATGAGGATCGGCACACGGTTGCCCCGGAGGGACCCGCGGAGCCGTGAGCAGGCCACATAGCCGTCCATAACGGGCATCATGATGTCCAGGACGATGATGTCGGGTCGGCACGCCTCGAATTGCTGCAGCGCTTCCGCGCCGTTTGAAGCCTCACATACGTCCAGGCCGATTTGCTCTAGCGCCGCCCGCACAAATGTTCTCACCGATGCCTCGTCGTCGACCACCAGGACGGTGGCGGCTTTTTCGCTTTTCTCCACGTCGGTATCCTCTGTCCTTTAGGCTTGGCCTCGTGGCCTCGCGCCGAGGGGCATCGTGTTCTCGCACGATTGGGCCCCGGCGCATCAGCGCCAGAACCTGCCCGGCGATACGATTAGAAAATATTTGTAAGAGTTTGTCTGCCGACCGCTGTTCACCGTAGGGTATCAGACCGGCACCGTATGGCCAGTTAATTCCGCTTTTTCTGATCAAGAGTTCTAGTGGAATTGCTAGATGCATCCTAAGAGCTCTTTGCCGTTCTCATTTCATTGAGAAACCGAATATAATCAGGCAATTCCATTCGGTCGGACCCGGAGTGCTCTGAGACCATGAGCCCGTCCGTCGAATCCACAGCACAATCTCAGGGAGGGTTGATTACGGCAATTGCCGGCATCACCATCGCTATCTTCGTCATCGACAGCTTCTTTCCGCTCGGCTTCGTCGTTCCCGCCCTGTACCTGATTCCGATCACGCTGACCTCCCGAATCCGTCAGGCAATGGCGCCGTTCATCATGGCGGGCGCTGCAACCGCTCTCGCGCTCGCCGGTATCTGGACGACGTGGACGGCGGCGGCCGGTCCCCTTCAACTTGGTCTTTTCAACCGTTCGATAGTCATCGTTGCCGCTTGGACGGCAGCCACGATCATTTGGCATACCGCACAAAAGCACGCCCGGCAGGAACTGGAAATTCTGGTCGCGGCCAGAACGGCGGCGCTTCAACGCAGCGAAACGACTCTCCAAAGTTTTTTCGACTCCACAGATTTGATGATGGGGGTCTTGGAAATCATCGACGGTCGAATTTCGACCATAATTGCAAATCGCGCGGCCTGGGCCGACGGTGACAGGGTCGGCTCAGGATCGGATCAACTTCCGGAGGCCTTGCGTTTGGCGCCAGGCGGCTCGGAGTTCTGGATGCCGCATCTCGAGGCCGCCCGTCGCAGCGGAAAAACCATGCGTGTAAAACATCAGATTCCCTCGATGCGGGCGTCGGCACTGGAAGAGCGAATCGTGACTTCAGCCGTCTCCTTCATCGGATGCAGCATCCAGGGAAATCCGGTGTACGCCTGGGTCGGCGAGGACGTGACGGAGAAGATGCATCTTGAGCAGAGAATGGAAGCCAGCCGGCGGTCCTTGGAAGTAAGCCAAGCGCAGCTACGCCAGCTGACCGCCCAATTGCTTTCGGCCCAGGATGACGAACGGCGCCGCATTGCCAGGGAGCTGCATGATGATCTCAACCAGCGGGTCATCAGTCTCTCATACGACATCGACAATGAAATGCAGCAGGCGCACGGGCTTTCTCCGGCCGCGCACGCGACCCTCCAGCTCGTGAAGAACGAGGTCGCTGAGCTCTCGGACCATCTGCGCGACCTGGCCCACCGGCTTCATCCCTCCGTACTGGACGATCTGGGCATTATTAGCGCGCTGCGCGTGTGTGCGAACGAATTCGAGCAACGGGAACGGATTCCCGTCCGCCTGACCGTCGCAGAATCCGAGAGGCCGTTAGGCCGTCACCTCGCCGACTGCTTGTTTCGGGTGACACAGGAGGCGTTGCGGAACGTCGCCAAACATGCGGATGCCATGCACGTGCTTCTCGGGCTTTCCTACGAGGAGAACCATGTTCTCCTGCGCATTGAGGACGATGGACGCGGGTTCACTCCCCAAGACAGGGACGCCATGCAACGGGGCTTGGGCCTGGTGAGTATGGGC
>JBKPSD010000167.1:0-9855 GCA_046734935.1 Nitrospirota bacterium | reverse complement strand
GCACTTTCAACCACGCCCTCATGCTTGTAGGACCGGCATGTCGCGGCTGGCACCGTTCGCGAGGACTTCCAGCGGTTAGTTGGTGAAGGCGTCGCAGGCGTTGGACGCTTGCAACGATGAAAGAGATTACGAACCGGATTCGGGAAGGGATTGTTCCAGGAGATCCGGTGGGTTCGGACTGGCGGATGAGATTGGCGGTATCGGGCTTACGACGATTCAGATTTGCTTTTTTTTGGCGGTAATGTCTCGAAACACGAGGATCGCGCCTTGTTTCGAGGGATACACGGAAGTTTCGTACCATCGTTCAGCAGGAGCCAGAAAGAAATCATACTGAGTGCTTATCAGTTCGTTTAACGCTTTTCTTAGCTCGTCTTCAACCACAGTGCCTCGGGCTTCAGGGAAGACTTCCCAGACACATCTGCCAATTACCTGCGAAGGATCGCGCCCCAACTGTCGGAACACTTCCGCTGCCGCACGGTTAAGGGCAACGTAATTGGCATTCTGATCGAGCTTAATCACTCCATCACTGACTCCTTCGAGAATCGCCATTAGATCGTCCTTCTCGAAATCTTCACTCATGGGAATGACTCAACTCCGCGTGAACGCATCCAGTAACCTTACTAGATCATTGATGTAAGCGGACTCGCACATGTAGGCACAATCGCACATGAATTTTTGTAAGATGGGGCTAAAATGCGCGAGCATACATGCGTCCTCAGGCGAGAAATACCAGGTGAGAAGTTCTTAAAGGTAACATCCATGAACGGTAAAAAGATATCCGTTCTCATCGTTGATCCCGATCCGCAGGAAATAACAGTTCGTTTAAAAGAGCTATCACCAAACTTCGTCTTTCATCACGCCTCCTCTGGAAAGTTTGCTCTTGAATACCTTGCCGACCAATGTGTTGACTGCGTCGTCCTCGAACTAGACTTAAAAGACATGTCGGGCTTTCAAATCCTCCATCGCATCGTGCCGTCACCCGCGAAACCTGGGATCGCAATTATCGTGTGGACTCGTCTTACTCATCCATCTCTCCTGCTGATTGCCAAGCAAAACGGTGCACAGGCCGCACTCATTAAGCAGGGGACCTCGCCCGCAATATTGCATGACGCCGTCATTCGAGCGATCACGGCTATCCCCAGTGTAACGGTTCCGCTACCTCTTCATACCTGCCGAGAGATACAATCGTCCCAAGCGTCCAATTAGCTTCAATAGGATTAGTCCAAGGGCGCTCAGCGCGATAATCACCGAGCCTTTCTGATCATAAAATCCAAGTACCGAGAAAACCGGCTCACTTGATCGGATGGTAGTTTGAGGGCAATTCGAAGAGTTGCGATGATAAGTGAGTTATACGGAGGTTTTTGTAGTCAATGAGCCACCTTCCATCTTTTCGAGCAAGGCGTAATGGAATCTGCACGTCCTCTGCTCGCCATTCATAGTACGTCACATCCTCGCTACCCTCACGTACCGTCACTTCCGAGACGGTGGTATGGTGCCCTTGTAGGATCTCCGTGCCAATGCGCTCCCGTCGCTGCTCGGTTGTAAGATCGCGTTGGCACGTAGGACCCATGTCACTTTCAAACGGCAAGGTGACAAAGTGTCTTGTCCGCGGCATTAACAGCCATATGACCCCTTTGTCTTTTCGAACTATCGTCACATTTACAGGACCTGTCGCGTTATGCTCGATCCGCCACATGTCCGTGCTGCAAAAAGGGTAGCTCGGAGGCGATGGCCGTTTTCAAAGACTACCCGGTCAACCGTGTACTCGACAGCGCTGACAGCGTTGGCCCATAAAGTACTCGAGCAAATCGTTATTGCTGCGTACAGCTTCCACATATTTGGCCTTGCTACTCGATCATCTCCCTGCGGGGTGCTACATCCACAATACACGCGCGAGGGAATCGTCAATTTCCCGCGAGTGGTGACATTGAATACAGCGAGCAAACAGTTGCCCAACTTCCGTCTTCTTCGCACTGCGAAGCACTAGTTGATAACTGCGGCTTCCACAGCAGAGGCAAGCCGCGCCATGCACATTTCTACGCATGTTTCTGAGTTGTCCTTCTTGCTTCTGCATGAGGCCTACCTCTGACAAGAGTGAATCATGTGCGGTGTAATCAGTCTCCTCATGGTGCTAAGGCATCCTGTATTGGACGCTCTTGAAGCACTGCCTCTTTGTGAGCCGTTTGTTCGATCTGTTCGGCGGCATCATCGAGCGGCAACATCGAGTAAACGAATACCAAAATGCAGAGTAGCAGCAGGGATACCCATACGGGCGTCCAGTCGCTGCGCCAGTGGGGGCGACGTTTTCTTTTAGTGCTACGCAGTTGTAGCCAGAGGGAATACGCCGAGGCTGGTTCAGTGGGTGAGAAGGCCATGGAGGCTGCCTCTCTCCGATTTCTATTCTGAAATCACCGCTAGTATGCCTAGGCAAGCACCATGCCTTTAACAAACCCTCAGGAAAAGACCATACAATCACTTAGGCTAGCCAGGTTAAGGGGATAACTTGCCCATCTTAGGGACGTACTGTCCCGCTCGATCCCCCGTCTGGGGGATAGGAAATGCTGCGGCCGAAGCCCTAGGATTCGAGCCTTATGATTGATGTACTCATCGTTGATGATCACGCCGTAATGCGCGAACTGTTGCGACAGGTATTGAAGACCTATGTAGATATTTTGATCGCTGCTGAGGTTGCCAATGGGGAAGATGCAGTAGCGCAGGTCGCCGTATTTCAGCCTGCTATTGCCCTGGTAGATGTTCACTTGCCTACAATGAGCGGGATTCAGACGGCGAAGCTCATAAAGATCAACAGCCCTCGTACGGTCGTCATTGGTTTGACCGCCGGGGAACCGGATCACGAAGATATGGAGATGATCGCCGCTGGCGCGAGTGCGGTGCTAAACAAGGCAGATGTGGTTGAACGTCTCTATCCTACAATTGTCAAAAACCTCAAAAGCCATCATTTCGGTGAACTGAGCATTCCTCTCTCATAGCTGTGCCCCATGTCGACTAAGCATTGACTTGGCTTAAGCTACTTGCGTGTCACTCTACCTGGCTTCCTCCTGCTTCCACCACTGCTCGCACTCACCGATCTCAACGCTGTCCGCGCAGAAGTCCATTAGAGCATTAAGCCCTAACTCGAATTGCAATCCATTTCCATCTGCAAACGCCCCATCCAGAACCGTCAGGCAATCCTGGAACATACAATCGTTCGTTACAATAGTTGGAGCGCCATCCATTCTGGACATAGCTACCTGCCACCCTCGCTCCCATTCTTCGACGGTCCATCTGGTTAGCCGTCTGACGATGATACGCTTTTTTCTCATTGCTGCCTCCTGGATGCGGTATAGGCTTTGATCGATCTTGCACCTTTAACAGCAGACGACGCGGTCTCTATTCAGGAGGTACTCGATCACCTCTATGCGATCTCGCAACTGTGTTCGAACAGACGCGGACATAGGAAGCACAGCACCACAAGGCTTGCCAGGTTCAAGATTGTCGAGCGCAGGAAGAGCATCAGAAAATCTTGGCTCATCCTCTTTATAGCTTGCCATGTTTCACTCTCCCTGGTGACGTGTCTACCAACAAGGATATGACCGCAACTCTACGTAGTCACGTCATTTCGAGAAATTGGCACGAGCTTCAGTGTGTGCATGAATGAGGTAAGGAGGCCGCAGGTATATTTCCGCAATTCGTTCGGAGGATTGTGATGAACGAAGCAACACCATACAGTCACCCAATGGCCGGACGGGTTCACTATAAAGGCTATGTCATAAAGTCGAGACCTGAGCCTGTTGCTGCGTCAGGACAATGGAGAATACGAATTACGATCTACTGGAAGGCGAGTGGGATGTTGAATATGCAACCCTTCTCAGGGCCGACGGTCTATGATACCGAGAAAGAGGCAGATGTACACGGCATCGCGTACGGTCAGCGAATCATTGATGAGAAGGTGCATGGATTGAAAGCCGGTTAGCTCTGGGGTCCTGGATGAACCTGTGAGGCGGACCCCCTACAACGGCAAACCTGAGCGGCGGATGCACGAGGAAACCATTTGGTCAGGCATCAGCTCGACCTCGTTGAAGTAATCTTCCGGCATCGTTCCAGGGGTCTTACTAGTGCGGCCTAACCTTTCTCCCTATTACCCTGCCCCTTGGCAAGCCGCATTAGTGCCTTAAATTTATCCTTATCCGAAAATAACGTTGCATTCTCTATGCTCTAAATGACTTAATAGCAAATCCTCGCCTAGTCGCTAACAGACATTCCTATAGTTTTAGCGATTCGAAAGCGAAAATTGAGTTAGAGGGATACCACTGTGTTAACACCGCTCAATCGGAATGTCTCGAAGCATGCCCTGACATTCGATATCGAGGAACATTTTCAAGTCTCGGCGTTCTGGACTTCAGAACGAAGAGAACAGTGGGATACGCTGGAAAGCCGTGTCGAACGTAATACCTTGAGGATTGCTGACATTTTAGACAGTCGAGCGGTGAAAGCCACATTTTTTGTTCTCGGCTGGATCGCGGAACGGCATCCACAGTTAGTGAAGGCGTTGGCGCAACGTGGCCATGAAATCGCCTCTCATGGATACGGCCATGAATTAGTCTCGCGCCAGACTCCGGAAGAATTCCGTCAGGATATCCGGCGGTCCAAAGACATTTTAGAAGATCTGACAGGCACAAAGGTTCGGGGGTATCGCGCCCCCAGTTTTTCGATCACCTCTGGGGCCTTCGAAATCTTGGTCGAAGAGGGATATCAATACGACTCCAGCGTGAATGGTCGTTTTCGCAGAAGCTGTATAGCAGCGGGCAGGTCGGGCAGCTCTTATCGTATCAGGACTTCGGCTGGTGTCTTGCTCGAAGTCTGTCCCTCGACGATATCGACCTGCGGTGTTCAACTGCCAGTCGGGGGAGGCGGCTATTTTCGCCTTTTGCCATATAGTGCGACCCGGATGTTACTCAAAAGACTCGAGAGTCAAGGGTCGCGGTTAGTGATCTACCTGCATCCTTGGGAGCTAGACCCTGCACAACCCCGAATGAAAGGCGCGTTGCTTTCAAGGGCTCGCCATTACCTTAATTTAAATAAAACTGAAGACGGGCTAAAACGATTGCTTCACGATTTTGAATTCGGGCCCATTGCAGAAGACCTCCACGCTTGGGAGGAGAGTTCGATTGGGCCGAGGCAAACCCCTGCGACGAGCTTCCAAATCACTCCCTATGCCTAGTTGAATGGCGTGAATAGTTATCCGCAGAGATGAATCCGCCTTCCGGACGCCACCGCCGCACGAAGATAACGCCGTGATGCTGATGTGCACATATGCAGGGTTGGACCGGCGAATCCTCTTGCTTGAACGGTTCTGCAGCGCCGGCTTGCCGGTGAGCGCATCGATGAAGGGTGGGGCTGTACGAAACGGCGACCTCCCCGTGTTCTGGTCGCACAAGCCGCGGCAGCCGTGGCAAACGGAACAGCAGAACCAGTGGGCCGCAACGAGAGCGCCTTCATCACGCCGAATCATGAAATGCCTGCGTCGATCCAGCCTATCAGGCACCTTCAACATCCAGGTAGATGACGACTTCCAGGGCGTCGATACGTTTTGTTAATCGGCAGAACCATCGGAATTCAGGCGTGCGATGCGCTGCATCGTCTGGTTGTCGTAGCGGGTGAACGCCCCTCCGAGATACATGTCGCCCGTCCCGTCGTCTGCCAGCACGAGCGCAGCGGGAAGATCATTGGTAGTTCTCTGCCAAACTTGCCGACCCGCCGCATCGAGCAGCAGAACATAGCCGCGCAGCAGGCTGCCGCTGACCGGCTGCAGGTCTCTATGGCCGATGACGGCGACCCGGCCATCCGGCAGGGCCATGACTTGCGTGATAAACGGTCCGGGCAGCGGATCGCTGTTGAAGGATGGATCCACGCTCCCATCTGGCCCCAGCTTTCGTAAGATGGCATTGAGTGAAGTGCCTGGTGCATTGACAAACACACTTCTGTCCGGCGCCGCTGCGAAGGCTTGTACGGCGGTGGGCGGAACAAAACTCGAATCCAGGCGACCTGTGGAATCGAGGCGCACGACATTACGGACCGGTTCTCCGTTAAAGGTATCGAAGGAGCCCGAGACATAAAGGCTTCCATCTTCATTGGGAATCACGATAGTGGGCGCAGTCGGACCAAAGGGTCCTTCAAAGCCATTGCCGATCGTAAATCCCTCATCGAGTCCGCCATTCGAGGCGAGGCGGACGAGATTGGGTACCGGCATCCCTTTATATTGGTTGAATCCCCCTTGAATGCCCCCAAAGGCATAAAGAGCTCCTGCAGGAATAGCAGCCGGCACGACGTTGGGTGCAATGATCACATCTGCATTCGGGAGAAAAAGGTGGAATCCTCGTCCGGTGACGAACGATTGATCGAGGCTCCCGTCGGGGAATAGCCGCATGACGCTGGCGACGGCACTGCCGCTGCCGTCATACTGGGTGAAGTTGCCCGTCACATAAATTCGATTGTCGTTTCGTGCCCGCGTGACGGAAGCGATCGAGTATCCGGTTCCGACGGAGACATTCTCCCTGAACTGAAAGGCGGAATCGAGCGTGCCGTTCGCCATCAGCCGTACCAGGGGACGAATGGGGGTGCCGTTATACCATTGGCCGGGCAACGTCATCACATACACCCCTCCGTTCTCCGCTGACTCAATGTCAAACACGTTGTAACTGAACCCTGATCCACGGACGGTCTGATTGGCCAGCGTCCCGTCATTTCGAACACGTGTAAAGTGATTCACGCCATTGCCGGCATAGGCGGTGAACAGGCCACCTGCATAGACGTCCGCTGAACCATCTCCGACCGGCACGACCGTCGTCACTTGATTATTGATTGCCGGTTCCTGAAACGTAGGAGCCGGGGAGCCGTCAGGCCGCAGGCGCCGAAATTTCGAAAATTCGGAGACATAAATGTCGCCGGTCGAATCGCCGGCCGATGCCACCATTGTCGTGCTCATCTGAGGAGGCGCAAAACCTGAATCAATTGAACCATTTTCATTCACGCGCACGAGCCCTAGTGCGCGCCCGCCAACATAGATCTTGCCGTCCATGGTCGGTAGCAAGGTTTCCGGATTCGGGGCGAACGGGCTTGCGCCTGGGAACGAGCCGGTGACGAAGGTGGGATCGATCTCTCCACTCAGTAGAATCCGGAGGAATCCCGGGACCGGGGTGCCTCGATAGCTGCCGAAGAGGCCTTGGACATACAAACGCCGCGTTCCGATCTCTTCGACGGCCATCCGCGCAATGCCCAGCAAGTTATTCACGCCGCCTTCTCCATCAGAAATGCCGATAAACCCTTCCGCGGGGTTAAAGCCCTGATCTAAGCTACCGTTGGCACGGAGTCTGGCGAGGTGCCGGATGGGCGTACCGCCGTAAGTCGTGAACGTACCGCCGATGTACACAGCGCCACTTCCGTCCGGGATAGGGGCCATTGCGCTCGGACGCTGGTCCATGCTTGCGAGCTGAAAGTTTGTGTCACGAGTTCCGTCGCGATTGAGCCGAATGAAGCCAGCTGTCGGCTGACCATTGAACTGGGTAAAGGCGCCCAGCGCGTACATGGCGCCGCTACCGTCGCGGGCGCTGAGCAGCAGCATCACGACATCGTTGAAGCCATTGGGAAAGGCCTGGGCCACCGTGCCATCCGCGTGCAGCCGGATGAGCCGATTCGAGACCACATCGGTATAGGTCGTGAACGAGCCAGCGGCAAAAACATCCCCGCTGCCGTCGTTCACCGGTACAATCCCGGTGACCGCATCGTTAAAGCCGCGCGCCTGATTGAAGGTCGATGCCGAGGCGGTAGGAGAAGGTGACGACCCCCCTCCGCTGCCATTGTCACCACCGCTGCATGCCGACAAGACGATCACGGGAATTGTGACGAGGATGTAGGCGGCGAAATGCGCACATTTCATCATGACAGTCTTCATCGAAGGTCAGGGCGCCGTCCGATAGACATACACGGCGCCTGCCGCCGGACAGCTGTTGTCCCGTTGGTTGCCATTGACGCCCGTCGCACAACTCGCTTCGATATCGGCTCCAACGGCGAGCATGCGTTCGCTCAGCGCTACGCTCTTGCCAAATCGGTCGTTGGGATCGGTGTTCGAGGCCTTCACATAGGACTCTTGAGTCCACACACCGCCACTTCGTGCAAAGAGATAGGCGGCGCCGGCTGCGGTATCGGTGCCGGAAACCGGCGCGGTGCCGCAATCATTGTTGCTTTGATCGCCGTTGACACCGGTCGCGCAACTCGCCTCTGCCTGTGCTCCGACGGCCAGCACGTCTCCGAGAAGTGCCAAACTCGTCCCGAAGCGGTCGCCTGGGTCCATATTGGAGGGCTTTACATACGCCTGCTGAACCCATCCCGAGGCGAGGCGCGCGAATACATAAGCGGCGCCGCCAGCGTACGCGGCGCCCGGACGTGTGAAGTTCGCGCAATCATTGTTGGCCTGATCGCCGTTAATCTGCCTGGCGCAACTGCCTTCGTTCATCGCTGCCGCAACCAGCGTATCGCCGGACAGAGCAACGACTGAACCGAAGGCATCGCCCCCTTCGCTGTTGGAAGCTTTGACATAAGCATCGTGAATCCAATTTCCCGAGGTCCTTCTGAACAGGTACACCGCTCCGGCGAGGGGACATCCGTTATTGCCCGCATCGCCGCCGATGCCCACGCCGCAGCCGGCTTCGATCGGTGCGCCGACCGCCACTGTGTCCCCGGAAATAGCCACACTGTAACCAAACTGGTCTTCCGGTTCGGCGTTTGGTGCCTTGAGATAGGCTTGTTGGATCCACACATTTGATGAACGGGCAAAGACGTACGCCGCGCCGGCCTGAGAGCAGCCACTGTTCGTTGGATCGCCGTTAATGGCTCTGTCGCAACTATTCTCATATTGCGCACCGACAACCATCGTGTCGGCGGCAAGCGCCACACCGCTGCCAAAGAACGCCCCTCCCAACTGAGGGTTCGTGTAAGAAGGTTTGACATAAGCCTGCTGGGTCCAGACACCTGCCGTGCGCGTGAAGACGTACACTGCCCCTGAGAAGCTGCAACCCGTCTGTTGTTGGTTGCCATTGACGCCCGTGGCGCAGCCGTTTTCGTTGGGTGCTCCTACCGCGAGCGTGTCACCGCTCAGGGCAAGCGAATAGCCGAAAAAGAAGGTGGCGCCGGGATTGGAGGCCTTGATGTAGGCTTGCTGCGTCCAGCCGCCCGCTCCATTCCTCACGAACACATAGACGGCTCCCGAACCTTCGCAACCGTTATTGGTCGGGACGCCATTGATGCCTCCCGAGCAGCCGCTATCGCCGGCACTGACAGCCAGCGTGTCGCCTGAGAGGGCGACTTGCCCGCCAAACCCACCAAACCCAGGCTGCCCGGCGTTGGAGGATTTCAGATAGGCCTCTTGCACAACGCTCGGGTTTGGGAATCCGGGGTTTGGAGACGGCGGTGAATTCGAGGATGTTGGGGGACTGGTGTCGCTGCCACTGCAAGCCGATTGCAGAACAGCGCAGAGCAGTACGACGGATAGCCAAGTTGATAGAACCGTGGTGCCTTTCACCATGTCTATCCAAATCTGGGCTCATGGCCCTAAGTGAAAGTATGGCGTGTTTATTGATTATCCGGGAATAAGAGGACGAGGTGCTGGGCGAAGTCCTAGGAAGTCTGGGTCGATTCCCTAAGCCAGGTTCCTAGCCATCTTCTGCTACCACACGGTTACCAGGACCTAGGGCATCGGGACTCTCTGTCGAGGGAGGGAGATAAAATTCGACGCGCCGTAGGTCTATTGCTGGGGACCCGTCTGTCGATGCTGTAACGACTTTCCCATCCGTACTTGAC
>JBKPSD010000166.1:0-5718 GCA_046734935.1 Nitrospirota bacterium | reverse complement strand
GCGCCCGGTTGGACGGCGTCGCGCCGCGGCCAGTGCCATTGCACGGCGGTTCCTCGACGGGTCCCGACAGTATGCGCGCCCGGCCAAAGCGCTATCTCGTCCTTCTTCAGGACAAACGCAATCTGCCGCGACGGTGATCCGATGGCTTTTCGGATCGCCGCAGGTGCGATGAGCGCGCTTCCGTCTATACCGATGGGGATCGTATAGGCCTGTTCCGCGCGCTCGAACGATGCCTCCAACCGGCCGGCTATCGTCCATGAGTGCCGACCGGCCCGCCTTATCCATTCGAACGTCCGTCGGGGCTCCAGACACATCGATTCTTGGATGATCTCGAACGCCAATCTCCTGCATAGCCGTTCGAGCCGCCCCCGTAATCCGCGGTGCTGCGCCCGTCCAAATGGAAACAATTCGTCGAGATACGTATGTTCGAAGAACTTATCTTCGCATTCCGCGAAGAGCTGCTCGGCAAACCCGCGTTGGTCGCGTTCATGACGGATCTGCGAGAGCAGATCCAAAAAATACACGAGGTCATTAAGCGCTTCGATCCACCCGACCACCTTCCAGTTCGAAAACGCCGAGCGATCTAGTGTGCGGGCGAGGTACCGGAAGTAATCCAGCGGCAGCGCGAACCGCCTCGCGGAATGAGCGTATTGCCCTGCGATATCGCGGCAAAGCGCAGCAAGCAGCTTTCGCATGGACTTGCGGAACTCTACCTGAAGCCGGCTCAGCGCGGGCGCGTCGATCAGTGCCATTTCATTCCTTAAAAATTCCGAATGGGGACTCTACCGAACCGAATAGGGGCGGGCAAGGCGTCAGGACGCGCGCGTGCTTGAGGGCGCTTGGAGGAATCGCTTGATGGTTCCATAGAGATCTTCGGTCGCCTGCTCCTTGCTGAGGAGCGCCGATGCGCCGGCGTCGATGAGCGCCGCGTGGGTCTGTGACGAATAATGCACGGAAAGGCCGATGACCACCGTTGCGGGTGCATCCTTCTTGATGCGTCTCGTGGCGTCGATCCCGTTGAGTCGCGGCAGGTTGATGTCCATGACCACCACGTCCGGCTGCTTGCTGATTGCCGCTTCTACGGCTTCCATCCCGTCGGCCGCCTCGGCGACGACTTCAAGATCATGATAAGTTTCGAGGATGCTGCGAAGCCCTTGCCGCACCATGGCGTGGTCATCCACGAGCAAGACCCGCCAGCAGGAAGGTTTTGGCAGTCGGGCGGCCTTGGAGAATCGGGCGGCAGTGGCCGAAATGTGTGATTTTGGCTTCGCATCGGATGGAATGGCGGCTAAGCCTAATTCGACGGTGGTTCCCTGCCCCGGCATCGAATCGATTCGGCACCATCCGGACATCGCTTCCATCCGCTCCTGAATGCTGAACAGTCCAAAATGTTCTCCCGAAGGCTCATAGTGCACTTGGTCGATATTGAATCCCAGGCCCCGGTCCTGCACGGTCAACAACCACGTATCCCGGTCCTGCTTCCGGATGGTCACCGATGCTGTCGACGCTCCTGCGTGCTTGAGGATGTTAGTGAGGAGCTCGCGCACAGCTTGAAAGAGCAAATCGGACTGGTGTTCGTCGAATGAAGGCGTCTCCTGGGTCAGCACCTTCACGTCAACCTTGAGTCCCTGCTGCGCCATCTGTTCCGCGAGCCAGTGGAGAGCGGGAATCAATCCCAGGTCTTGGAGCACGGACGGGCTGAGCTGCGCCATCAGCGTGCGCGCATACTGCAGACATTGCAACAGGAGGTCGTCAATTTCGGTCAGCGACGACCGACCCTCCCCCAGCTGGTCAGGCAGCCGCTGCAGGGTTTGGCCCAACTTGATCCGTATCAAGGCCAGGAGCTGCGCGAGATAGTCATGCAGGTCGGCAGCCAACCGCCGACGCTCCCGCTGCTCCGTCAGGTTCAATTGCGACGCCAACGCGCGCAAGCGCTCTTGTGAATTGACCAGTTCCGTGGTGCGCGCCCTGACTCGATCTTCCAGCTCGGCGTTCCACCGCTGCAGTTGGATCTGCGAGAGTTTTCGCTCGGAGACGTCGCGGAACACTAACACCACGCCGATCACGCGCTCCTCGCTGTCACGGATCGGCGCCGCACTGTCATCGATGGGGACCTCTGTTCCGTCGGGCCTCATCAGCACGGTATGGTTGGCCAGTTCAGCGGCCTTTCCTTCGCGAAGGACGAGATCGACCGGACAGTCGGCGGGGGTACGCATTTCTTCGTGGACAATCTTGAAACTGTCGCTCAACGGACGCCCGACAATGTCTGCTGCAGGTCGGCCCAAAATTCTCGCGGCGACCGCATTGACGAATGTCACCACCGCCGACGTATCGGTGGCGACAACCGCATCGCCGATGCTTTCCAGCGTGACGCGCCACCGTTGTTCGCTTTCGTGCAGGGCCCGCTGGACTCGCTTCTGTTCCGAGATGTCGCGTGCAATCTTGGAGGCGCCGATGACGTTGCCGTTTTGGTCGGTCACCGGCGACACCGTTATGGAAACGTGGAAGAGACGGCCGTCTTTCTTCTGGCGAATGGTTTCATAATGATCGAGGCGCTCGCCGCGCCGAAGCTTGGAAAGGATGACGGATTCTTCCGCATGGCGGTCTCGAGGAATGATCCGGAGAATCGAGGAACCGATCATTTCATCCGCCGTATAGCCGAACATGCGCTCGGCACCTCGGTTCCAGCTGGTAATGACGCCTTCGAGATCCTTGCTCACAATCGCGTCATCTGATGAGGCAACGATCGAAGACAGGAGCCGTTCGACTTCGGTGATCTTTTGGCTCACCCGTTTGTGCTCGTCCGGCATCGGTTTCACTTGAGACAAAATTTTTTTATTGTCTCCCTTGTCCTGCGCCAAAATCAAGTTTCCGGCAGTCTGGGGATCGCCCGTATGTGCATGGAGGGTAGAACAAGGCGCTTCAGCAGCCGCGCGTGTAGTCAGTTTTAGGAGTGAAGCGAGCGCGAAACAAGGGGAAGGCCGGGGCGGGTGGCCCCGGCCCGGTACGGTTATTCGGCCGATCGTGCGGTAGGACCGCCGCTCGGCACGGGAACTTCGTAAAACTCGTAAATGACGACCTGTTGTTCGGTCAGGTCCGGCCAATTGTTTTTGTCAAAGCCCGGCGCGTCCTTGAGGTCTTTTTTGTGCAGATCCAACGCCAGGCGCTTTTTGTCCTGGTCCACTTGCAGCGCCTGCCAGGGCACCGCGAAATATTTATCACCGATTCCGGCAAATCCTCCGAAATCGAGGACGGCATATTGAATATCACCGTCCTGGGGATCGATGACGAGATCTTTGATGCTGCCTAGATTTTTCCCATCGACGCCTTCTACTTTGCTGCCTATGAGGTCGCTGGCCTTCAATACCCCGCTGCGATCACGCGCTTCTCCCGGCGCTGCGACCGAGAGGGCCAAGAGACAGATGAGCACTGCGAATGCCGTCTTCGAGCCTGGCTGAAAGCGATTCATGTTATGTCCTCCTATTGAGTGTGTCCGAAATTTGATGCGAGCCTGATGACAAGACACCAAGCAATTGAAGGACCACTTCGCAACGCCTTGCAAGTGTGGAAAATCCGGTCTGCAAGACGGTACACCAGACACAAGGAAGGACAACCTGTCCCAGTGCCTAGGACGACAGGACAACCTGCCCAAAGAAAAACGGCGAGGTTGCATGTCGGCGCGTCTTTTGCACTCGCGTCTTTTGCAACATCAGGATCCGACACGGAAGGAGCAGAACAATGGATATCGGCTGGTTGCACGCGTTCAAGCCACGTGCGCTCTGGCATCTCGCCAAGGAAGCCGCTGCGGACTGGATGCATGACCGTGCGCCGCGACTTGGGGCGGCTCTCGCCTATTACACGGTCTTCTCCCTTGTGCCCTTCCTGGTCGTCGTGATTGCCCTGATCGGGCTCGTCTTCGGTCAAGAAGCGGCGCAATCGGCCATCCTAGGCCAAATCGCCGATCTTGTCGGAGAGCAAAGCGCCGCGGCGATCAAGGATATGATTCAACGGGCAGACAAGCCGTCCACGGGTCTTCTTGCCACTGGTCTCGCGATCCTAACGCTGCTTGTGGGCGCGTCCGGAGTTTTCGGACAGCTTCAGGATGCGCTCAATACTGTCTGGGGCGTTGAACCGAAAGAAGGCCGGGGGGTGTGGGGCTTCATTAAGGACCGATTCCTCTCATTCGTTGCCGTTCTTGGAACCGGCTTCCTGCTTTTGGTTTCCCTCGTTCTCAGCAGCGCCTTGGCCGCAGCGGGAAAATGGTTCAGCGGCTGGTTGCCGCTCCCCGAGACCGTGCTGGAGTTACTGAACTTCGCCGTATCGTTCGTGGTGATCACCGGATTGTTCGCGCTCATCTTCAAGGTGCTGCCGGATGCCCAAGTCGCTTGGCGGGACGTCTGGGTCGGTGCCGCCTTGACCGCCGCCCTGTTTACCATTGGAAAGTTCGCATTGGGTCTTTATTTGGGTAAGAGCAACGTGGGCTCTGCGTACGGTGCCGCAGGTTCTTTGGTCCTTGTGCTGCTGTGGGTCTATTATTCAGCGCAGATTATGTTATACGGAGCTGAGTTCACGCAGGTGTATGCAAATAGGCTGGGGGAGCGGATCGTTCCGGCTCCCGATGCGAAAGTCATCGATCCTCGGAAAGCCGATGCCGACCGGAGGCCCCAACAACCGACTCCGGATCAACCGACGGGTCGTGCTGCGTAGCGAACGCTTACGATGCCCGATTTACAGAGCGCCTCGCCCGCCGGCTCGCCGGGCCTGTCTCCCCGCGTATCGTCCCCGGACCGACGGTCTATAGGTCCCCTGCTGTGGGAAGCCGTCAAAAACCGTCTCTGGTACAGACGCGAGTTGCGGGTCTACCGATATCCTCTCGACGAAACACCGGCATTGCCGCTCCCTACGATCTTTCGACGCGATTGCCTTGAGGACCTGCAATACTACGAGCGTTCGTCAAAGGAGCAGCAGTCACCCGATGTCTATCGAACCGCGGCGGTCGAACGGAGGGCCCAAGGCTTTCACCTCTACACACTCGTAGAAAACGGCCGGCTCCTGCATTACGCATGGCTGATCGAACGACAAACCCGTGGCGAAGATGGATGGGTAAATCAGGTCTATTTCCCTCCTCCGGAGACCGCAGTGCTGTTCGATCACTTCACGCATCCCCTCGCCCGTGGCCGTGGCCTGTACTTCCAAGCCCTCTGCCGCCTCTTGCACGATGCGCGGAAGATCGAGAGCGCCCGTCAGGCCTTCGTCACGGTTTTTGCCTGTAATGGAGCCTCCCGGCATGTCATCGAAAAAGCCGGATTTCAACATGAAGGCAGCTTGTTCAAGGAACGGCGGTTATGGCGATCGACACGATATGCCGTTAGTCCCGGCGGCCATTTGAAATCCGCGTTATTGTGACGCTCGAGCTCGAGGCGTTCTCCATATCGAAAGCCCATTCCTTGCTTCTTCGAAAACAAACCGACGCCAGGACTTTCCATAGTCCTTCGCCGTAGTGGCGCCGGCAGGCGATTTCAGGGATGTGCCTAGTAGCTCGCCGGTGATCACAGCACTAGCCTGAATGAATGGCAAGATTCTCATGCCTGTCGGCAAGGGAACCAGGGGCAACCCGTCGTGCCCGACGAAGGCAAAATCGGCGTTTATTTTAATAAGGGAGGTTTTCCATGAGACATGGTCACTGCATGAAGACCGTGATGGGCGGTCTTTCTCTGG
>JBKPSD010000165.1:0-47435 GCA_046734935.1 Nitrospirota bacterium | reverse complement strand
CAACAAAAGGTCTGGTTCAATCGCGCGCTCATCAGCCCGATCGCCACGTCGAGCTTTGCAGACAACATGATCGTCCAGAATGTGTTTGCCTCCAACGTTCAAAACGCCCGCGACATCGGCATCAGCGTGTTGAGCGACGAGCAGCAATACAAATTCAATTATGCGTTCGGCGTGTGGGGAGGTGTCGGACCCAACTTAGGGCGCGACGGAACGGCAGTGAGTCAGAATGTGTTGCCCCCGACGGGTGGCGGGGGGGTGAATTCAGGCGTCACGCGGACTTATAACTATGACACCCGGTTCATGAGCGGGGAACTCATGTACACGGCCCGCCTACTCTACAAGATCGCGGGCAATCCGGGTTACGGATGGGGAGACATCGTGAACTCCCGGACCCCACAGTCGGCCATTGGATTCGGATACGCCTACGACCCCGCGCAGAATTATCTGAGCTCGACACGGTCTGATATCGTTGACCGCGCCTACCGCCAGGGTGTGGCCAAAGCCATGAACGGACGCCTCCTCGGTGGAGGCATCTATGATTTTCAAACCTACGAAGTGGATTTTGTCGCCAAGTACCAGGGATGGTCGCTGCACAGCGAGGCGTACTATCGACATCAACGAGTCCGGAACAAAGACGCCGGCACCCAGCCGTTTGACCTCACGACGATCCCTTCCAGTGCCATCCAGGGCCCCCCGGTCGATCTCGGTCAGGCGTGGGGGTGGTATGTCCAAGCCGGGAAATACGTCATCCCGCGGAAGCTTGAGGTTGCCCTTCGTTATGGAGTGCTGGACCCCTCGACGAAGCAGAAGAACGATATTACGTACGAATTCGGAGCTGCACTCAACTACAGCTTCGACGGAACCTACAACAACCGGCTGGTGATCGATTATTCGAACATTACCATGGGAAGCGGCGGGCGAGCCCCAGATCGCTTTCCGTTTGAAAGTCAACCGGGCTTCGGATCAAAACTGGTCGAAAACCGGATCAACGTCCAATACCAGTTCTATTTCTAGATTGAGGACACTATGAAAATCCATCGCAAAGCGTATCCATTTATGCTGATCTTGACCCTCTTTGTGCTGTTGGTATGGGCGCCCGACCGCGTCTCTGCGCAACCTGAAACGCTGACGATTGCTGCGGCGAACAGTCTTAAGGATGCTCTGCGAAAACTGCTTCCGCTCTTTGAGTCTGAGCACCCCGAGGTCAATGTCCGTGTCATCTATGGTCCATCGCAATCGCTCCGGAAACAGATTGAAGAAGGCGCCCCTGTTGACGTGTTTCTGCCGTCCCTTTCAGAAGAAATCGACCAACTCGCCAGCAAGGGATTGGTCATAGAGGGATCGAAGCGGATTTATGCAGGCACGTCATTGGTCCTGATCACGGGTCCCGTGCTTCCCGCGCCCGCTCGTTCCATCGAAGATCTGCATTCGATTCCCGTGCGGCGGATCGCCGTGGGTGATCCCAAAACATCCTCTGTGGGCAAAGTTGCGGCGCAATTTCTGAAATTCAGCAAACTCGATCCCAAACTCAAGTCGCAATATGTCTACGGCGAACATTCTCGTGCGGTGCTTGATCTCGTGGCGAAAGGAGAAGCGGAAATCGGCGTCGTCTATCGGACGGACGCGGTCACGGACAGCCATGTCCGCATTCTCGATACGGCGCCGGCTGAATCGCACTCGCCTATTGAGTACGGCGTCGCGATCGTCTGGACGGCTAAGAATATTTCAGGAGCCGGCGACTTTATCGGCTTTCTGCTGTCTTCCGCGACTCAGGACGAGCTGAAAAAGCATGGGTTTGATCAGGCCTTGGACAAAGTCGGATTGGTCAAGCGACAGGAGGTGAGACCATGAGCGGGCGCACAACATCGAACGAGCAACTGATGCGGTTTATTCGTCCTCTTTTCGTCCTGACCGCATTCACGGTCTCCGCCGCTTGCTCCAGCACGCCTGATGCGCCGCCCAAGACGATTTACGAATCGGGCCGAAATCAGGTTCGTGTCGAGAAGGACCCCAAATCTTCGGCGAATTCCCATCCGGCGACGCTGTCGCCGTCGGAAGTCGGAACACTCCTGCGTAACGTCCGCGCATGGGAACGGCGGAATTTCCTTCACCGCCTGGTCTCCGGCCAAGCCGATAAGACGCGGGCATTCCGCAACGAAGAGATCACGCTGCTGGCGCCCGCCCTGTCCAAGGCGCTGGCAAAATCCACGCCGGACGAACGTGTGTTTTTTCACCTTAGCCACGCCACCGATCAGGGAGACGAGGAGAGTACGACTGGCTGGCTTTCCATCCGTCAGGATACGCTGTACCTGTCGCTCAGTGAAGTTCATGACCGCCATGGTCCGCAACCGGATATCAGCAAGTACGATCGGCAGATGCCCAACGTCCCTGAGCAGTCGACAGGCTTTGACGTGACCTTCGAGCCGGAGGAATACTTGATCAATGTCAAATCAGGCGGCAACATCTTCGCTCCCGACCAGCGGGAAGAGCTCCAGATCAAGTATCGTGATGCGCTGTCCGCGCTTCCGGCCTACCCCGGTCTCGAGCCTCGCACGGAAATCAAACCGTGAGCGTTCTCCTGGAGGGTGAGAGATCATGAGCTATGGATCATCGGTGCTGCACAACATCCCGCATGTCGGCATTGTGGCCGCGACTGCGGACGGGGCCGCGCTCTGCTATCGAACCCTGTGCCACGAGGCAGAACGTGTCCTGGGCCGGCATGCCTCTCCTGAAATTACGCTGCATGCGCTCCCCCTGAAGGCCTATCTCGCTTCCATTGACGCCGACGATTGGGCCGGCGTCGCAGCGCTCATGTCACGGTCGGCATCCGTCTTGGCGCGGGCCGGCGCCGAGCTGATCATTTGTCCCAATAACACATTGCATCGCGCGTTTGATCTCGTCGTATCCCCGGTGCCATGGCTGCACATCGCCGACGCGGTCGGGACCGAGACGAGACGCCGTAAGTATCGACAGGTTGGCCTCCTTGGGACGCAAGTGGTCATGGAAGGAGCGGTCTATCATTCGAGCTTCGGGCCGCATGGCATTGAGATTGTGTTGCCGGAGCGCGGCGACCGAATGAACCTCGACAAAATCATTCGGACGCAACTTATTCAGGGAGAGTACCTGCCTGCCTCCCGGCGATATGTGGAGGACCTCATTTTGACCATGGCGCGAGCCGGCGCAGAGGCCGTCATCCTCGGCTGCACGGAGCTGCCGTTGTTAGTTCCGGAAGAACGCTCTGCTCTGCCGCTCTTGGACTCGACTCGCCTGCTCGCCGCTGCAGCATTGACAGCTTGTTCGCCCCTGGCCTCAATCTCACACTAAGGTGACCGCATGCACACGATAATGTGGATTCTTGTTGTTGGCTATGTCATGGCCACTGCTCCGTCATCCGCTCTGGCGGCCGAGACGATCCGGGTGGGCCATTTTCCAAACGTCACTCATGTCCAGGGCCTGGTCGCGCATCATCTCTCGCGCACGGGCAAAGGGTGGTTCGAGCAGCGGCTGGGACCTGACGTCAAGATTGAGTGGTACGTCTATAACGCCGGACCCAGCGCCATGGAGGCCATCCTGGCCGATTCCATCGACCTGACCTACGTGGGGCCAAGCCCGGCCTTGAATGCCTATACAAAATCTAATGGTGAAGAGATTAGAATAGTCGCCGCAGCGGCGGCCGGAGGCGCCGCGCTGGTCGTACAACCTGATGCAGGATTGAAAGAACCGGCGCAATTTCGTGGCAAGACGATCGCCACGCCGCAATTGGGCAATACGCAGGATATCGCCTGCCGGGCTTGGCTCAGCAACGCCGGCCTGAAGATCACGCAGACCGGAGGCGATGCCTTCATCGTTCCGACGCCGAATCCGGACCAGCTCGCGTTGTTCAAGAGCAAAAAGCTGGACGCCGTGTGGACGGTCGAGCCGTGGGTATCTCGCCTGGAGCGGGATGCGGGAGGGAAAGTGGTCGTCGAGCAATCCAAGGACAGCATCACGGTGCTGGTCTCCGGCGTCAAGTTTCTCAAGAAGAAACGGGATCTGGCCGCAAAGTTCGTTCGCGCGCATCGCGAACTGACGGAGTGGATCCTCGCTCACCCCGAAGAAGCGAAACACATGATCAGGCAGGAATTGGCGGCCGAAACTAAAGCCGAGGTGCCGGCGGATTTAATTGCTCAAGCCTGGAAGCGCATCGTGCTCACGAATGAGCCCTCCCTCGACGAGTACCAGCACTTCGTTGCCGACGCGCAACGGGCGGGCTTTCTCCGATCAACTCCCGATCTCTCACGGCTGATCGAGCGGGTGAATTGACATGTTCACGATCGAATCTCCGCCGGCGAAGTCTCAGGCCTCGAAGCTGGTTCTCGAACACGTCTCGAAATGGTTTCAGACCAGCTCGTTGCACGTGCACGCTCTGGACGACGTGTCCCTTCGCATCGCGGAGGGTGAGTTTGTCTGCCTCGTGGGTCCGAGCGGTTGCGGAAAATCGACGTTGCTGAACATCATTGCGGGGCTCGACCACGCGGATCGGGGCACGGTCCAGGACGACGGCAAGCCGATCGACGAACCCGGCCCCCACCGGCTTATGATGTTCCAGGAGTCAGCGCTGTTCCCGTGGCTCACGGTTCTCGGGAACGTGCTCTTCGGCTTGAAGCTGAGCAACGGACTGAACTCGGCCGAGCGCCGCGAGAAGGCGGAGTATTTTCTCGAGCTCGTGGGCCTTAAGCGGTTCATGCACTCGAACGTCCATGAACTGTCGGGCGGCATGAAACAACGCGTCGCGCTGGCGCGCGCGCTTGCCCCGAATCCGAGCGTGCTGTTGATGGACGAACCGTTTGGGGCCCTGGATGCGTTGACCCGTGAACAACTCTATGGCGACATCCAGCGCATCTGGAGCCAGCATCGCAAGACCATCGTGTTCGTGACTCACAATGTGCGCGAAGCCGTCTGCTTAGGAGACCGCGTCATTCTCTTTTCTCCCCATCCCGGGCGAATCCGGGAGGAATTCACCATCCCGCTCCCGCGGCCGCGCGACATCAACAGCGTGGACCTCGCCCGCTACGCCACCGAGATCACGCGCGTGCTGAAAGGCTACGTCCAGTCCGAGGTGGCCGGTTGATCACACGATGGCTGGCCGCATCCCTCTTCTTTGTGGGCCTGGTGGTGGCCTGGCATCTGGCCGTGAAGGCGCAAATCTGGTCGCCGCTGCTTCTGCCTTCGCCGGCCAGCGTCTTCGACTACCTTCGCGGCGCGGCAGAGGACGGCACCTTGTGGGAAGCCACATTGGTCACCGTGAGGCGGCTGCTGATCGGCTACGGCTTGGGCATTGTCGTCGGACTTCCTCTCGGTTTCTTGACCGCATCGTTCCGGTGGTGCCACGACACGGTGGGCATTATGGCGCTCGGACTCCAAACGCTTCCGAGCGTCTGTTGGGTGCCGCTCGCTCTCTTATGGTTCGGGCAAAGCGAAGCCGCCATGCTGTTTGTCGTTGTGATGGGCACGGTCTGGTCCTTGATCATCGCCACGGACAACGGCGTGCGCACGATTCCTCCCATCTACAGCAGGGCGGCCAGGACCATGGGTTCTACGGGGCTGCATACATGGACTCACGTCATTCTTCCCGCGGCTCTCCCCTTCTTGCTGAGCGGCATGAAACAGGGCTGGGCCTTCGCCTGGCGCTCACTCATGGCGGCGGAAATCTATGTGACGATCCTGAGCGGCTTCGGTCTTGGCCAACTCCTGCATTACGGACGCGAACTTCATGCCATGGATCAAGTGATCGGCGTCATCCTCGTTATCATCGTGATCGGCCTCGCAGTCGACAAATCCCTCTTTGCCCCGACTGAACGATTCATGTATCGACGCTGGGGAACAGCCCAACAATAAGCGTCTTATGTTTGGCGTGCACCGTGTCAACGCGGCCGGGGCGTTGTTCCTCCAATCGCAAGATGCAAGATGCTTGGCCACAGGATCCTGGTAGGTTTTGATGCCCTATGATACGGTAGCGCCATGAACCGCTCTTTTATGGGGTGGTTTCGCCACCTCTCGATCGGCCAGAAACTTCTCCTTTCGTTCGGACTCATCCTTAGCCTTCTCGCCCTCAGCCTGACTGCATTGCTCTTCTATCTCGTCCGGATCAACAGCTATGTCGATCGCCACAAACGCATCACCGTTCCGGCTATTGTCACCGCGGCCAACATGCAGCGGGAGGCCTCTGATGTGAAGCTGGCGCTGCACACCCTGGATCGACACGTGGCTTCGGAATCGAGCAAGCTGAGTGCCCGCCTCGACCGCGACTTGTCCGAGCTCGGCCGGGCGCTGGCGTTGTATAAAGGGACGCATGCCGCCAGAACGCATCCGGTGCTCTACGACATGCTGACCGACCATCATCGCCTGGATCTCGCTGAGCAAGAGGATCGCGCCATCGAAGAGATCGCCGAGGCCTTGCGCGCCTTCACCATGCATCCAGGCCGAATCGAAACGGCGGAAGGCGACCGCCTGATGACGCGCATCCTGGAAGGGCTCGATCAGTTGATGGATGCGCACACGCAGATCGACATCGAGATGAAGCACGAGGGCGACCGCCTGCTCGCCCGCGCGAGGCTGACCGCCTTGTCGCTGGCACTCTTGTTGGGGTTGGTCATTGCGGGAACGTATGGCCTGGCGGCCCGGCACATCGTTCGGCCTCTGACGGCCCTGGCCGGCGCCGCCGACCGCGTTGCGCATCACGACTTGTCGGCGCAGTTTCCGCTCTGGCCCACACGCGACGAGGTCGGCACGTTGGCCGCTTCACTCGCGACCATGCTGGCGAGCTTGCGGGAACACAGCACCTCGTTGGTGAGAAAGACCAAAGAGCTTGAAGCCTTTACCTACTCGATCGCTCATGACCTCAAAGGCCCGCTCCGGGAGATCGAGGGATTTTCGTCCCTTCTGGAGAAAAAGTTCTCTGAGGCCGGCGATCCAGAGGTGCGGGATCACATCGGCGTCATCAGACAATCCGCTCTGCGGCTCACGCATATGATTGATGCGCTGTTGAAATATTCCCGCCTGGAGCAGCAAGCGCTGCCAAAACAGCGGTTCAACGTCCGCGAGATGATCACGGGCCTCGTCAGCGACCGTACAAGCTCCGCCCGATCCTCGACGGCAACCATCCATGTGGAGTTGCCGTTCGACGAGGTCTACGGCGAACCGGTCAGTATCCGTCAAGCGCTCGCCAATCTGCTCGATAACGCCATCAAGTTCTCGCGCAACCGGCCGAGGCCCGACATTCGCATAGACGGCGCCCGGGAAGGGGCAGCCTTCGTGATACGAATCACCGACAACGGCATCGGCTTCGATACCGCTCAGACGGACAAGATCTTCGGACTCTTCGAGCGGCTGCACGGCCCGCAGGAATATGAAGGGACGGGAGTCGGCCTCGCAATCGTCAGGCTCGTCATGGACAAACATGGAGGCCAGGTGACGGTCGAATCGACTCCGGAACACGGCAGTACGTTTTCACTCGTGTTTCCTCAGGGGGCATCGTGACGCGGGTCCTGATCATCGACGATGAGCAATACGTGCGGCTCATGCTCGAGCAGAGCCTTCGAGACGAAGGCTGCGCCGTCGTCGTCGCCAAGGACGGCAACGCCGGCATTGAAGCGCTTCAAACACAAACCTTCGACTGTGTCATCACCGACCTCCGCATGCCGGGCATCGACGGGTTGCAGGTTCTCCGCTGGGTTGCCGAGCATCAACCGGGAGTCGACGTCATCATGTTGACCGGACACGGTGATGTCAAAGATGCCGTGGACGCCATGAAGCAGGGCGCATGGGATTTCCTGATCAAGGACACGCCGTTTGACGCAACATCCGTCAAAGCGGCGATGGCCAAACTCCGCACGGTTCGTGCCCTACGGCAGGAGAATCTCGCCGCGCGCCGGGGCGGCTATCAGCGTGATCTGATCATCGAAGGATCGAGCCCGGCATGGAGGGCGCTCAAAGCGCAGATTGTCAAAGCAGCATCCTCGAAAGCGCCCGTGCTTATCCAGGGGGAGACTGGTTCCGGCAAGGAAGTCGTCGCGCGCCTCCTGCACGATCTCAGCGGCAGAATGGAGGGGCCGTTCCTCGCGATCAATTGCGGGGCCATGAGCCGGGAACTGCTCGAAAGCGAACTGTTCGGGCATGAAAAAGGCGCCTTCACGGGTGCGGTAGCAACGAAGACAGGGCTGGTGGCCGCGGCCGCCGGAGGCACCCTCTTATTGGATGAATTGGCGGAAATGCCCGGTCCAATGCAAGTGAGTCTGTTGCGGTTCCTGGACCGGGGTGAGTATCGCCCCATCGGCAGCACGCGGACGTTTCACGCCGATGTCAGGATGGTCGCAGCCACCAATCAGAACCTCGAAGCGGCGGTCCGAGAGGGTCGCTTTCGGGAAGATCTCTTCTACCGTTTGAGCGCGGTCATCCTCCGGATTCCGGCGCTCAGCGAGCGCAAGGAGGACGTGCCGGCGCTCGCCGAGCATTTTCTCCACAGCCTGCGCGCGGCGGGCGCGCCGGTCAGAACGCTCTCTGCCGGTGCGAAAACCGCACTCTGCGCCTACGCCTGGCCGGGCAATATCCGCGAGCTCCACAATGTCATCGAACGGTTGATCCTGATGGGAACAGGAACCGAGATCATCTCGGCAGAAGACGTCATGGCGGTACTGCCGGCAATGTGCCGACAGTCACCGGCTGCGGAACCGGCTCAGTGCTCGCTCGAGGACATGGAGCGCGCGCATATCGCGCGCGTCCTGGACGCTCACGCCGGCAATAAGACTCATGCCGCCAAAACCCTCGATATCGATTACAAAACGCTCTTGAGCAAAATGAAGAAGTACGGCCTCGGCGGCTAGACCCCGCAGAGGCCGATGACGTTCACCAGCAAGAGGAGGAAAGCATGATAACCGGATGTCGGCTGTTCAGTCTTCTGATCGCCTGTTTGCTTTTGTTTACGACGCATGCGCCGGCAGGCGAGAAGCACTCGGGCAAGAAATCGACGGTCAACGACGTCAAGGGCATGTCAGAAAAGGACCAAACGGCTCTCGCCCTGAGCGCAGCCCCGTCGCGCGTCTCCAAAGACGCGGGCGTGATGATCTATGGCGCTGACGGCAAGCTGACAGAAGTCAGGAAGAGCAGCAATGGCTTTGTCTGCGTGCCTACGGTCATGAACCTTCCGGACCCCGATCCCATGTGCATGGACGCAGCCGGCCTTCAATGGTTGACCGACATTTCCAATAACGCGCCGAAACCGTCAAACACGGTGCCGGGGATCGCCTTCATGGCCCGCGGCGGATCTCACTTTGAAAAGGACGGCAAAGTCGTGATGTCGGCAGAAGGCGCCAAGGTGGTCAAGGAACCGCCGCATTGGATGATCATGTGGCCGTTTGATCCCGCGTCGCAGTTGCCAATCATTCCCAATGCCTCGGGTGTCTATATCATGTTCCAAGACAGTCCGTATGCGCATCTGATGATCTATCAGGATCCCAACAAGATGAAGTGATCTGTCCGGTCTTTAGTGCCGCGGCTCCCAACGGACCCCGTAGTGGGGAGCTTCACAGTCTCGCTCGAGAACACCAAGGTCCGGTCGTTCACCGGTGTAATCGTCGTTGATGTTGGGAAGACGCAGACCGGCATCGACGGCGTTGCTGCCGGAATCGAGCACCAGGGCGGGCGGCGGCGGCATGAATGACTCGAATGTCGGGGGCACGGCGACCGTGGTGACAAATATCGGAGCGTTGACCAGCCGTCCGTGCCGTTCGTACGGTGACTGCCGACTCAGGGCCGAAAAGTCCGACCAACTGTAGTCGAACTTGAACTCTCCGTCAGGACTCCAGCCGTTGTAATCGATACCCGCCATGTGAAGATACGGCGTGAAGTAGACGGGCTTCGTACCGATCGTGAGATTGTTGTGGAACGAAAAATTAGCCACCGCCTCGCCGTGCTGGAGCCAGGCCCAACCGGAACGGACGGAGGTGTTGTGCAAAATGAAGAACCCGCTGGGTTGCTGGTTGAGTTTATACGGCGCGACGGCCGTGTTGTAGATGACATTGCGGAGCGCGTACACGGGGCCTCCCCACACGGGCTGGAAACTGATCCCCATGGCGACATTCCCGAAACGATTCCGAAACGCACGGACATTTCGCTCGCTATAGTCCAATTCGATGCCGTCGTCTCCGCCCCACAGCACGTCATTGCCGTAAAAATCGATCGCGCGATTGGGAATGTCGGCCGGTTGTGAAAGACCCAGGGCGTCGCCGAACCCGGCCACCGTGTTGTGACAGATGACATGACCGGCGCCGGTCACGACAATGCCTTCGTAATTCCAGGTTTTCCCGCTGGTATCCGGCCAGCGGACCCCTTTGCCCTCCAGAAGATTGTCGCAGATGTAGAGATTTCTGTTGGCGCCGCCTCTGCCATTAATGCCGAAATTGACGTCCTCGATGCGAGTGCCTCTGATCACGACGTCGCTCGCGTTCGATACGGCAATACCCCACGTACTGGAGCGAATGGTCACGTCTTCAAGATGAACGTGCGACCCGGTGATGCGCACCCCGTATTCCTCGCCAGGCGATTCAATGGTGGTCTCCGCCCGATCGCGTCCCCTCACCACGATCGGATCGGCGGCCGTGCCGCTCCGCTCCAGAAGGACCGGCCCTCGATAGCGACCTTTCGCAAGCACGATGACGTCGCCGGGCTGCGCCTGGCGAAGCGCTGCCATCAAGCGCTCACTTGAGTCGACGTCTACACGATGCGGGGACCGCGGAGCATCGAGCGGCTCTGGCCGAGTTGCCGCCGTCACTCTACGCGTCGTCGTCCCCCCATCGGGATCTTCAATCGTCAGACGAATTTCATAGGAGGAATCCGGGCTCAAGTGGAAAATGCTGCCCGCGAACTGTTCTGCGATTGGAAACTGACTGGGGACCGCCCATGACAGCGTGTCGGTACGCACACGCTGTAACGGCAGGGCGTCTTTCCAGTTCGGCGAATCCAGCCGGCGGTACACCACCCGCACGGAGGCATCGAAATCCTCGTCGCCTGCGAGCACGGGCAGGCTCAACCCGATCGTATGGACGGTCGCGGGATCCAGTTCGACCTCGCCGACCGCGATAGGATGCACGGCGGACGGGATCCATGCACAAGCAGAACAGCACGTGAAGAGGATCAACAGCAGAGGATCAGATTTCATGGAGGCGCAGCATGCCGTGAGGCACAATGCGCTCCCACTGGGAAGCTCCCTTGCGCATCGAGCTCTTGCCCACGTGAATACGGCCCCGTTATGATGACCGGCCATGACGCGAAACGAAGCGCGCGCGCAGTACAATTTTCTTTTAACCCTCTGCATCCGGAAAGCCGAGACCTTCGGTCCCCTCGCCTTTTCGTTCATCAAAGACCACAACTTGAGCGATTTGGGATTGTTGCCCGAAGAGCAGTTCAATCTCTTCATCGCGACTGCGGAGGCCTTCGCCGACGAACCCAAACGTTACATCCATAAATTGGATTGCCTTCAGAAGGCGCTTGATATCCTGCCGGGCACGAGTTTTTTCGATCCCGACCTCGCCCGCCAGATCCGCCAAGATATCCAACGCCTCAAAGCGGAGCTGGAATTATACGCAGCGGCCATGAAGCCGGAGCGGCAGACGGCCGGCGCCGGGCATGTCCAGCAGCAGATCATCATCGAAACGGACATGCCCGATTACTATCTCTCCATCGCGCAGCAACGGGCCGCCCACTATTACCAGGAGAAATACCGGCTCACGAAAGAATCCAAGATCGCGCAACATTTTGGATCCAGCGCTCGTAAATTCGAACCCGAGTCCACGGCCGTACAAAAAGAATTCCCGGGCGCGTGCGCGCCGTTCGTCGCCGCACGAACCGGTGCCTGGCATGTCATGCTGCCGTTTGACCTGAAGATCAGCCGGTCACCGGAAGATCCGTTGGACGCCGCCCTTCGCATCTGGTACGCGAAAATCGGCTACTCGTTCCCCCTGCGGTATGATATGGGGAGGCTCTGCAGCTATTACGATGATCAGGTGCTCGAGATCGAGATGGACGATCCTAATCTTTTATTCGTCTCGGTGGGACCGTTACGCGAGGGAGACCTGGGAAAAGTAGATCGGCCGGTGCCGGACGACGTGCCGCTGGAGATCGGGCTGCCGCGTGCGTTTCTCGATGGAACGAATTCGCTCGGTCCGTACGTACAGGTCGGCTGCAACATCAAGGTGTGGTTCGACGCCGCTGCTGTCAGCCTGCTCGTTCAGGGCGCCCCGGACCTGCATGAGTACGGGCTGGAAGGCGGCGCGGGCTTGCTCACGAGAACCTACGCGTCGGAGAAGATAGCCTCCTATGCGGGGGCCGGCCGCCAGCCTTGGCAAGACGGCCTCAGCTTCAACTATGTCAACATGCACCTCCAACTCCTTCCAACTATTACGACGGCCGTCGTTCCGGCCCACACCCCGATTTTTTCCCTCTACCCCGTGACGGCTCGCGGACAATTTCAAGTCATGGACGCACGCACCGTCTCGTAGGAATCGGGTTCCCACGCACTCAGGGGTTTGTTTCGACGGAGCTGGCGGAGAGGGTAGGAACTTGCCAACTCGCTTGCCTGATTTTCATTTAATTCTCGGGAAAGTCCTAGGTCGGTTTGCAGCCACAGCGCCTTATAGCTGAATGGTGCTTTGCTGACTTCATGCTCAGTAAGCGGTGCCGGATTGTAGCCGCTGGATCACTCACGTTATGCGACACGCACCTGCCGATGACAATCGGGCTTGATCAAATACGAAGCAATCGGATCCTCGACGGACTCCCAGTTGGAGAATATGAGCTGCTTGCGCCGTCACTTGAAGTGAAAGACCTGTATTTGGGAGATGCAATCGCTCAGGCAGGGGAAGTCATCAAACATTTGCATTTTCCGGTTACAGGTGCAATCAGCATTGTGAATCAACAAGAGAACGGGAGAATCGTCGAGGTCACCGTCATTGGAAGAGAAGGCTGTAGTGGAGCTACCGTTGTTCAAGGGAGCGAAACATCCCCGTCAGTCGCGCTCGTTCAAGTCGGGGGTACCGCCATTGACTTGCCGACGTCCGCAGTGAGTCAGCACTCCAACCGGCTGCCTTATCTCACCAAAGCCTTAACACGATACAGTTTGCTGCTGTATCGCCATTCGGTCATTTCCGTGGGCTGTAGCCAATTCCATTCCTCCTCCCAACGCGTGGCGCGATGGCTGAAAGCCCATTGGCACCGTACAGGATTCGAATCCTTTCCTTTTACAACGACCTTCTTCGCAGCCCAAGTCGGGATCAATGAAAAGACCGTCTCCGAGGTCCTGGATGGGTTCGAGCGTGACGGCATTGTCCGATTGGGACGTCAGAATATCACCATCACCGACCAGAACAAGCTCGCCGGTCGATCTTGCCCTTGTTTCGATCAGGTCAGGGTTGCGACGGACGATTACTTACTCGCCCTTGCCGACATCGCACGAACCTTTGGCTCAAATTGAGCATTTCCGGCCCTTTCGGACTAGACGCACCGGCCAAAATCGACTTGGCGAAGCGCTTCGTACACCACCACGGCGACTGCATTAGAGAGGTTCAAGCTGCGGCTGTCCGGAAGCATCGGAAGCCGGATGCGGCGCTCACTCTCGTACTGGCCGAGCAACTCGGTCGGTAATCCTCTGGTTTCCGGCCCGAATAGGAAGGCGTCGCCATCGCGATAACAGTTGAGATCGTAGCGGTGGGTGCCTTTCGTCGAAACGGCAAACACCCGTTGGCCGCCAAAATGCGCCGCGCATGCCGGCCAATCGTCGTACACTTTGACTGTGGCATACTCATGGTAGTCTAACCCGGCACGCCGCATCTGCCGGTCGTCCAGGGAAAAGCCCAAGGGCTTGATCAAGTGCAGCCGAATTCCCGTATTGGCGCAAAGCCGGATGATGTTTCCCGTATTCGGCGGGATCTCCGGTTGGTATAGGATGACGTCAAACATCGGTTTTTCTCCTTATTCGCGCCTTGAAGGCGCCATACTCTACCCGGCACCGGCATCATAAATGAACCTGCATTCGCCTAGGGCGATCCCTAGTGTCTGCCTCCTCGACCGTAACGGATGCTGAATCCAATGAAGCTGTTCATTCTGGTGACGAGTCTCTGCCTGCTCGCCGTGACTTCTCCGGCGTTTCCGGAAGAGGAAGAGCCGCCAACGCCGCTGGCGGGTGAAGAATTCGACACGCAGGTGATGGGAGAGCCGGTCAAAGTTCCGGCACGGGATCGCAAAAGCGTAACCGCGGCCAGCTTCGGCGTTCAGTATCTTCCCGACGGACCGACCTTCTACCAGGTGCTGCCGTTCGGCGCGCTGTATGTGTGGCGCAACTCCGACGATCTGAGGCAGCGCTTCCGCGGGACCTTCTCGGGTCCCGTGAACGATTTGACCTACAACGTCGGCTCCCGCACATCGAGCGGATGGGAACTTCGCATGACCTTGAACACAATGATCATTCCGCTCGGTCGATCGGAATATGTCGAAGGCCAGATCATCCGCGACGTCGAGTTGGAATGGAGCTATGTGTTCGGAGGAATCGGACTCGCCTACCGGAGACTACTGGACCCCGGCCATCAAGACAACGCGCTGGAAATGTCCTTGACCTACGAGCCGGGGTATCGCTGGTTCAGGGGCACAAGCAAGACGGCGTCGAACTACATCGTGCCGGACGACACCTACGAGGGAAGAGTGCATGCGCGTGTTCGCCGGGATGCGCTGGAGCGTAATCTGATGGAGCTCCCCCACCGGGGCTTTGCGTTCGGCGGGGATTTTTATTACGGGCATCGGGCGCATTGGAGCACGTGGGGAGGAGGGCTGTTTGGAACCTCCAACGAGCGTCAGTATACGATGGGCAGCGTGTTCGCGGTCGGCGCAGCGGGCGTCCCGTTTGTCAAGAGCGAGCGCCACCGGCTCGTGGCATCGGTGTACGCCGGCATCGGACAAAACCTTGACCGGTTTTCCACCTTCCGATTGCCGGGAAGGCCGACGGGGTACGAGTGGGAAGCGCTGGCCCTGCCCATGCTTCCGAGTGTCGCCTTCAATGAGCTGTTTCCCCGGAAGTACGGAATCGGCCATTTGGAATACCGCTACGAGGCCATATTCTTCATGTATCCCTACATTCGCGGGTCATGGGGCATCGTCGAGCAGCCACGTTTTCAGCCGGACGGCTCGATCAAGTACAAGATGGACGCCATGCCAGCGGTGAGCGGCGGGTTGGTCACGGGAGCACCCTGGCGCTCGCAAGTGGAAATTAATTACAGCTACAATTTCGGGATTTACAGCGACCACGGGGGCGGCCCGCCGCTCCCCGGCCGTCATGGATTTTTTATTTTTTGGTCGAAAGAGCTGTAAGCGTACTTTGCACTTTGCGCGTTGGACTGCGCTCAGAGCCGAGGTAGGCGATGGGCCGTCTCTACGATATAATGTGGAGCGGCGTTGCGGAGTTCCTTGCCGCTGTGGGGGAATGCGTGGGCCTCATGACCACTCGACAAGCATTGACCGGCAGCCGGCTGCTGCGGCTGGCGCTATTTTCTGGATGCCTGCTTTTTCCCGTCGGCGCGGCAACCGCCGGAGAGACGCAAGAGTCCGACCGCCAGATCATCGATCGTGCAAAAAGCGATTGGGAGAACGGCTCCATTACGCCGGCTCTCGAAGCGCTCGACCAGGGCCTCGAGGCGAATCCTGAGGCCGTGACCCTGCATAAACTGCGCGGAGACATCCTGGCGACGTCACGTGCGTCGCAGGAAGCGCTCCAATCCTACGACGCCGTACTCTGGAGACAGCCCGGCGCTCTGGACGTGCGATGGGCCAAGTGGAGTCTCTTGGTGCGGTCAGGTCGCGGAGACGAGTCGATCGAAGAACTCCGGCGCATCGCGGGAATCGACCAGCAGAATCCGCTCATCTATTTCCGTCTGGCACGGGAACTTCGAAAACTTGACCGCCTGGAAGCTTCGGTTGAATCCTACAAGCAGGCCGTCGCACTCGCCCCGGAGATGTATACTTGGCGACTCGCGCTGGCCCGGGCTCGCTTCGACGTGCTGGATTACGAAGGCGCCGCGAGCGACGTGCAATATGTGCTCGATCACATTCCCGATGGTTCCCCTCTGGAACTCCCCGCCAATACCCTCGTCACGGTCTTTCATGGGCATTCACAGGATCGAGGGCGGCGTTTCGATCCGGTATTCACGCCAAAGGACATCACGCCGGAGCAACTGAAACAATGGGCGCTCATGCGTGCGGACGCATGGAGGATGTTCGTGGCGGGCCGGTACAAGGAAGCCGAGCCGATGTATCGGCGCCTCCTCGAATTGAATCCACGCGATCCGTCGGCGACCCATCAATTCGGTCTGACGCTCATGCAGAACGGCAAATGCGAAGAAGCGCTGCCCGTGTTCGGCAAGGTCTCGGACCTCGATCCGAGCGAAGATCAGTACTCGGACATCGTGTTTCGCATGGGGCAGTGTCTCGTGGAATTAGAGCGGTGGGACGAAGCGTTTATGCACTTCCACAGCCTCTATCAGCAAGCCGTACGATTCGAACTCCAGAGCAAGGACAGCGCGCTCCCCCCCGGCACGCGCGTGCTGGACAAAAAGAAGCTCGCCAGATGGCTGGATAGGGTCCGGCCGCACGTGTCTCCGGAACTGGCCTCCGCCGATGCGGGCAAGGATTCGAATGCACCGGCGGCCGGACAGCAGGTCTCTGCTGACGCCGCTCCGACGAAGGAGGAGGTCGACGAGGTGGTCAACCGGCTGAAGCCCGAACGGGCGCTGGACACCGGAGGCACGCTTGCGGGACGAGACGCGGACTTCAGCTGGTTTCGCTTCGTGATTCCTGCCGCCAAAGTCATGCGGGACGACCTTCCCACGGGCCAGCACGACTTCATCCCCCTGAACCCCAGCGACAGCTTCCCCACCACGCAGCCGGAAATTTATCTGGTGTTTCGACTCGTCTCCGATTCGTATGATGCGGTCCCGCTCGCCACACAATGTTTCCTCGAAAGCGCCGAAGCGCTGGGGCAATCGCGGATGATCGTTGAGGATCAGGTACTCATGGCGATGAGTGACCAATCGGGATATTTCAGGCTGGCGGCACCCGAGCGCGGATGGGCGCCCGGTCTTTACCGCTGTGGCTTGTTTGCCGGCGAGCATACGTCGGCCTACACACAGGCGGACGAAGTCCGGTTCCGCATCGTCCAACCCGCCCGAACCTCGTCGTAGTCGTATGACGGCAATCGGCGATTCGCTTCAGTAAAGGCGCTTGCCTTGTTTCACCGCCCCGCTTTCTAGGGAATGTCCTAATCACGATTCCGGCGACCAGCCCCATACAATGATTTGTAGCCATCCACGAACCATGGATGAATCATGAGGGAGGCTGAAATGAGGTTCCGACTATCGCTGTGGTTGGTGCTCCTTCCTTTTCTGCTCCTACAGGCAACCGGCTGTGTGACCAATCCCTATACGAAGCGCTGGCAGTTGCTGATGGTTCCGCAATCATACGAAGCGAATCTAGGCGCTCAGGCATATCAAGACGTGTTGAGCGATCCGAAGGTCAAAATCTCGCAAGATCCATCCGAGGTGACACCGGTGCAACGGATCGCCGCCCGGATCATCGAAGCGGCCAAACGGTCGAAATATGCGGAGCCCGCCAACGAATATAAATGGGAAGTCAACGTGATCAAAGATGATGCCACCAAGAATGCGTTTGCCCTGCCGGGTGGAAAGATCGCCGTATACACGGGAATCTTTCCTGTTGCGGACAACGAGTCCGGACTCGCGGCCATCGTCGGACATGAAGTCGTCCATGCGCTGGCGCGCCATGGGTCGGAGCGCATGAGCCAGGGCATCCTCGCCCAGATCGGCCTCGTCGGTGCCTCGATTGCCATGGGCACTCAAGGGTTTAGCCCCGTCACCAGTCAGGCCGCAATGACCGCATTAGGCGTCGGGACGCAGGTGGGAGTGCTCTTGCCCTTCAGCCGGGCTCATGAGTCCGAAGCGGACTACATCGGGCTGCTTTTGGCGGCGGACGCCGGCTACGACCCTCAAGAAGCGGTGCGGGTGTGGCAAAGGATGCAGCAGTCGTCTGACGGTCAACAACCACACGAATTTCTCTCGACTCATCCTGGACACGAGACCAGGATCAAACGTCTGTCGGAGAAGATGCCCGAAGCTTTGGCACTCTACAATCAAGCTCAAAAAGCGCCGGTCGCCCAGCTTCCGCCGATCGGAGCGGCTGCAGGAATGCCGATGGCCCATCAGCCGTAGCGCAAGTTCCCATCTCCTTTATCGGGCTATGGAGAATTTCCATGGTGCTATGGAGATTCTCCAGAATCACCGTGGTCCTTCCGCTGCCCCTGCCCAGCGGTTGCCATCCAAGCCGTTGAATTCCCACACAGCATAGGCCATCGATCATCGACGGCTGCCAGGGCATGATCTCTGCTGAGAACGTCGCTCATGCAGGCTCACGCTGCGGTCCTTTTGATCGACGACAGCCCCGGAGAGCAGGAACTGTTTCGCCAGGCCCTGTTACGCACCGACCTCGATGTGAAGCTGTACTCGCATCAGGACGCTGAAGCCGCGCTGCATTTTCTGTCGCACCGGGGGGAACTCCCTGCCTTGATCCTGCTGGATTGGCATCTCTCCCGTGAACGGGGTGACGTCTTCCTGAAGCGCCTTCGCCAAGACCCGCGGTTCACGACCATTCCCGTCGTGGCCTTTACCACCTCGGACCATGTCGCCGACCGTTCAGCCGCCTATTCGAATGGGGTCAACGGCTATGTCGTCAAGCCGGAGACTTTCGAAGACTTGGTACGGTGCGTCGGAGACATCTGCCGTTACTGGCTGACGAGAAATCGAACGCCCTATTGGATTGAGACTACATGCTGACCAGAGGCGCCCTCAAGAATCCGTATGCCGTATTTGCTCTGTGCATGATTGCGCTCGTGCTCGGCGCGGTCTCATACAAGAAGATGCGCGTCGACATCTTTCCAGAAATCAAGATTCCCACGATCCTTGTCACTACGTTTTATCGCGGTATGAGCCCGAGCGAAATGGAAGGCGCGATTACCCTCCGCATGGAACAGCGATTTGTGGAAGCCAGCTACGTGGAGCACATCGAGTCGCAATCGCTCGCGGGGATGAGCTACATCAAGGTCTTCTTTCAGCCCGAATACGGCATCGATGCGGCGCAATCGGAATTGACCAGTCTGGCCTATAGCATCATTCGCCTATTGCCGCCGGGCGTCTATCCGCCCTCTGTCTACAAGTTCGGCGTCGCAAGCCTGCCGATCGGCTTCTTGTCCATCAATAGTGAAAACCTTGGCCCCAAAGAGATTCGCGACCTGGCGTACTTCACTGTGCGCAACCAAATTGCCAGCATCCCCGGCATCTCTTTCGGCCCCCCGCTGGGCGGTAAAGTGAGGCAGATTACGGTCTTCATGGACCAACAACGCATGCTGGCCCGAGGCATCTCCCCTTCCGATGTCGTCAAAGCGATCAATGCACAAAGCGCGATCATTCCGGCGGGCGACATCAAAATCGGCGATCTCGACTATTACGTCTACTCAAACAGTCTCATCGATGTCGTCGACAAGATCAATGACATCCCGATTAAGATTGTGAACGGGACGCCCATCCTCGTCCGCGACATCGGTACCGCTGCAGACAGTGCCGCCATCCAAACCTCTATTGTGCGGGTCAACGGTCACGAAGCGACCTATTTGCCCATTACGAGACAGGAAGGCGCCAATACGCTTGAGGTGACCGACGGTGTCCGCGCGAAACTGCACAAGCTGACGGAGATTCCGGCGGGGACCTCTGTGAAGTTTATTTACGATCAATCGCTGTACATCCGGCAGGCGATCGCCAACCTACAGAAAGAAGGGTTGCTGGGAGCCGGACTTGCCGGCTTGATGATCTTCATCTTCTTGCGGAGCCTGAAAGCCGCGATGGTCGTCGGCCTGGCCATTCCGCTCTCGCTGACGGCCGCGCTTGTCGCACTCTTTCTCAGCGGTCAATCCGTCAACATCATGACGCTGGGAGGCCTGGCCCTCGTGATTGGAACTCTCCTCGACAACAACATCGTCGTCCAGGAAAACATGCATCGACATCTGGAGATGGGCAAGGACGGTCGATCGGCTGCGGAAGACAGCGCGACCGAGCTGACACTCCCTATTTTCGTCGCCACGATCTGTATCTTGATCGTGTATCTGCCAATCATTTTTTTCGCCGGGATCGTCAAGTATCTGTTCGTGCCATTGGCCCTCACGGTCGCCTTCGCCATGCTGGCGGACTATGCCGTCTCCATGACCGTGACACCGGTCGTCCTGGCACGCCTCTATAGCCGCGGCCATGGCCATGGCAACGTCAACGGTGGTCAGGAGGACGCCGGATCGGCGGCCGAGGGATGGTTCCGCTTTGTCTTGATGGCCTATGAGCGAGTGCTTCGTCTCGGTCTCCGCTTCAAACCTCTCGTGCTGATTGCAGCCCTGCTTGCGCTGCTCATCACCGGCGTTCTACTGCTCCCTCGCTTGCACACCGAATTCTTCCCCAAGGTGGATGCAGGCAATTTTACGATGTTGATCAGCGCGCCCGAGGGATCTCGCATCGAGAAAACAACCGCTATCGTGGCCGATGTCGAACGGTTGGTGCAGGACACGATTCCGAAGGGTGAATTGGAAGAGGTGGTCTCCAACACCGGCCTCTATTTCGGCGATGCGGCCCGCTTCGCACCCAACACCGGCAATCATACGGCCTTCGTTTTGGTCAACCTGGTCACCGGTCACAAGGGTCATACGGATGATTACATCGAAACCTTACGAGAGAAGATCGGCAAGTCTCTTCCCGGCGTCGAAATCAGTTTTCAGACCGGTGGGATCATCAGCGACGTGCTGAATTTCGGATTGCGGGCACCGATCGACATCCAGGTCAAAGGACCGAGCCTCGAGCTCGTCCGGCCGGTGGCCGAACGCATCCGGCAACAGGTAGCGCAAGTCGCCAATACGACCGATGTGCGCATTAAGCAAGGCAAGAGCTACCCCGAGCTCCATGTGAACGTCGATCGGACGAAGGCCGCCTACTACGGTCTGACACAGGACCGCGTGATCGTGGACGTCATCACCGGAATCAGCTCGAATCTCGCGCTGTCGCCCAATTACTGGCTCGATCCCAAAACGGCCAACGGCTATTTTCTGCTGGCGCAATATCCGGAACAGTCGCTCAACAAGACGGAGGACTTGCTCAACATTCCAGTCATCGGCGCACGTACGCCGCTCAATCCTACCTCGGCGCTCACAACGGCCGGATCCAGCGGTTCGACGATCGCGCTGCAAAACACGCCCTTTGCCGGACGCAATCTGGACCTTTCGGCGGGATTTTTCGCCGCCGACGATCGGCGAGGACCGCCCGTCCTGCTGCGCGACGTCGCGTCGCTCGAGATCAAGACAGGGCCGGACAGCGTGGACCACTATGATTTGTCTCGGTTGATCGACGTGCTGGTCACGCCAGTTGGAAACGATCTGGGTCGGGTCGCTCGGGACATCGAGCAAGTGCTGGACGCCATTCAGCTGCCGAAGGACGTCACGATCGACGTCAAGGGCGAAGTCGCCAACATGCGGGCAGCGTTCAGCAATTTCTCGCTGGCCCTCCCGTTGGCGGTCCTGCTGATCTATCTCGTCATGGTCGGCTTGTTTCGCTCGATGATCGATCCTCTGATCATTCTCGTGGCCGTGCCGTTGGGGTGGATCGGTGCCGTGTTGATGCTCCATGTGACCGGTACCTCCGTGAACGTCGAGTCGATGATTGGCACGCTCATGATGATGGGCATCGTGGTCTCAAACAGCATCCTGCTCGTCGATTTCTCGAACAGAATGATGCGGGCAGGAGCCACCGCCGAGCGGGCGGTCTTGGAAGCCGGACGGCGGCGGATCCGTCCGATCGTCATGACGGCGTTGGCCACGATTCTGGGCCTGTTGCCGCTGGCCCTGGGATTCGGTGAAGGCAACGAAACGATGGTGCCGCTTGCCCGCGCGGTGGTCGGAGGGCTCGCCGTCTCAACCGTCATGACATTGCTGGTCGTGCCCGTCATGCATGCACTCGTACTGTCGAGGCGGACACAACAGGAACTCTCCTCGACACGTTCGGCCTCCGCGGAGGAGATCTAAGGCCATGGGCAAGCCGTACATCGGGATCGCTCTGGCGCTGGCGATGATGCTGGGGGCCTGTCAACCGGAAGAGCCGCAACGGACGGCGAAGAAGGCTGAGCCGACGGCCCATGGCTCCTTCGACGACGGCAAAGCGCTTCCCTTTGAAAACCAGCCGGTCGACGTGCAGGTCATGAAACCGCTGATGAAAGATTTGACGTACATGATTACGTTGCCGGCCAATATTGCACCGCTCTATCAAACAACACTGTACGCGAAAGTATCAGGGTACCTGAAATGGATCGGTCCTGATAAAGGGGATCATGTAACGAAGGGGCAGATCGTGGCGATCATCGACGCCCCTGAAGTTGAAGAGCAGTATCAGCAGGCGGCCGCCGACTACAAAATCAAGAAGATTACGTTTGACCGTCTGAGAACCGTTTGGAAAGAATCGCCGGATGTCATTGCCAAGCAGGATGTCGATGTGGCGGAGGCCGCCTATGAAGGCGCAAGGACGGTGATGCAGCAACGCGCCGTCTTGCGTGATTACACCAAGGTGCGCGCGCCGTACGACGGTACGATCACAGCACGCTTCGCCGACCCTGGCGCCTTGATCCAAATCGCCACCTCCTCGGCAACGAACGCGATTCCCCTCTTTACGATCATGGATCTCAACACCGTGCGCGTCTATGCCAATGTGCCACAGGACGACTCGCCCTTAGTGACCGCGGGACACACCAAGGCCAATGTCCGCGTGCAGGAATTACCCGAACGTTCGTTCAGCGGCTCCATCACCCGCTCGACCCTGGCGCTCGATCCCTCGACACGGAGCCTCTTGGTCGAAGTCGACCTTCCAAACCCCGACCACGCCTTGCGACCCGGCACGTTTGCGGAGATGAGCATCGGGTTGAGGGAGATTTCCCACGCCCTGGTGCTCCCGCCTCAGGCGGTCAACAGCACCACCAAGGGTAAATCCGTCTTCATCGTTGAGCAAAGCAAAGCCATGGCGGTGCCCATCCATACCGGCATTACGGACGGACAGTGGGTCGAAATTACCGACGGACTTCGGGGCGATGAGGATGTCGTGGTCGTCGGAAAACGGCAGCTCCTGGATCAAAGTCCCGTGCGCGCATTTCCGTTCCATTTGCCCGAGGCCAAACCGTCGCAACAGAAATTCGAGCGGCGATCGGCCGGACTCCCGCCGCAACCTTCCAAGCTTGAGTCGCCGACAAGATAGAACCCAGGAACCAACCTCTTAAAACAACAGGAGGAGCCATCATGTCCATCATCACGGGAATGCTTCTACTGGTGCTCATCACCTGCCTCACGCCTGCGTATGCAAGGGCGCAGCCGCCGGGACGCACGTCTGAGCCTCCACCACGCGGGAGCTTTTTGGGTTTGCAACAGGCGATTGAGCTTGGGCTGGATCATCACCCTCTCGTTCAGGAGGCCGACGCAACCTTAAAGGCCGCCACGGCGCGAACGGAGCAGGCACGAGCCATTTACTATCCCCACGTCGACGCGAACTTCGATACGACTGCCGGAGCCGGACGGCTCAATCCCCGTTTTCTGGTCGGCGGTTTTCTGGTCCAGCAAAATCTCAGTCAATATGTCGGTGGCGTAGCGGTCAACCAGCGGATTTTTGACTTTGGCTACTCCCAGCACACGGTGGATTCCGCCCACCTGGCAGAGCGGGCCCAGGAGCAGGGCATCAGCGCGAGGCAAGCCATCGTGGTCCTCAACGTGCAGACGGCGTATCTCGTCAGCCTGAAACATCAGCGACTGGTGCAGATCGCAGAAGAAACCGTCCGCGAGCGCGGAATCATCAAGGGTCAGATCGAGGCCCTGTATCGACAACAGCTCAAATCGAAGCTGGATCTCGATCTCGTACAGGTGGAATTGACCAACGCCGCATCCCAGCTCGTGCGAGCCCGGAACGGACTCAAATCCGGCTTTGCCAACTTGAATCGTGCGATGGGCGTCACCGGAGCGGAGGACTACGTCCTCGAGGACCTCCCGATCGAAGTGCGCCCGCAGCGTCCACTCGAATCGCTGATCAGCGACAGCCTCTCGCATCCGGAATTCCGCAAGAGCAAGGAACTGACCGCATCAGCAGACGCAAAAATCACTGCCACCAAGCGTCAATATTTGCCGACCGTGTCAGCCTATGCGAGCGGCGGTGACTTTCAGGTGTTCGACCAGAGCCGCGCACAGGCCAGTAACACAGGCGGGTGGTGGGCGGCGGGAGGGTTCGTCTCGATGCCGCTCTTCACGGGCTTCATGATCGAAAACCAGTTGAGGGAGGCTAAAGCCCAGAAGGCGGCAGCCGAGGCGGCCAGTCTCAACATCGAGCAGGCCTTGACGCAACAAGTGACGAATTCCTATCTCGACACCGTCTCGTTTGCTCAGCAGATCAAGCTCGGCGAGGAGCAGGTGAAAACCGCCCAGGAGGCCCTGGGCCTCGCCAAGCAACGCTATAAATTGGGCCTCGGCTCGGTGGTGGAAGTGACACAGGCGGAAGTCGCGCTGACGGGCGCTCAGACACGTCTGGCCGAAGCGCAGTATGATTACAAGATCGCGGAGGTCACGCTCGCCTACGCATCAGCGGGAAACGCGCACTTGGAGATCGATCCAACCATTCGCTAGGGATGCTGCGGGAAAAAGCGGGCTGTCACCGATGCCTGCCAACGACTCATGTCGATCACCAGTTCGTCTTTGGTGTTTGCAAAGATCGTGTCCCACATGCTGCTGCGCTGCCTGACCACGGCGTCTGAAGGCTCGAAATAGAGATCGAACCCTTTGGCCGCCGTCGGGCGCATGGGATACCGGCGATCGTAAATCATGCCGTAGGTCGGAATACCGTAGACGATCTGCCAGTTGCCGAGAATGACGTGCAAGTAGCCTTGGTGAACGTAAAGACCGCCGGAGGTGATCACGCGTTTGACCGACGTTTGCGGTTGGCTCAGGTAAAACGTGACTCGTTCGTTGTATCTCGCCGACGCAAAGGCCTCCACCACTTGCGGAGCCAGCAGCGCCACCTCTTCATCCTTAAACACCGGGACGACCGGTGCCTCTCCCTGAAACCACTTTTGGAGCCAGATGCGGTGCTCTTTCACCGTCATGCCGTTGAGAAGGCGGGTGACCTCCTCCACCGTGAAGGGTTTTGGATGGGCGTGATGTCCCGGCGGCCATTCCGGCAGGACCGCATCATCCTCTTCCAATCGGACGTAATTGACGGGATCTTCGTATATCGTGCGGTAGGGGATTTGAGGAATTGCACAGGCGGACAATGCAAGAGCGGCGAACGCGACCACCAGGACGATACGGGTCGCCCCGGATCGGGCCCTCGCACTTTGAGCTTCGGCAGTCACCACTGAACACTCAGCAGCTTAATCGGCGATGGCAATCGTCATTTCCACCCGCTCTAGCGGATTGTCCCGGCCGTCGCGCTTCATGTTCACGACCGCATCGGCCACCTCCATCCCGCTGACGACTTCTCCGAACGCCGTGTATTGCCAATCCAAGAAATGCGCATCAGCCACGCAGATGAAGAATTGCGACCCGGCGCTGTCCGGGTCGTTGGCCCGCGCCATGGAAACGACGCCCCGTTTGTGCGGCTTGCTGTTGAACTCGGCTTTGACCTTGTATCCGGGCCCTCCCATGCCGTGCGAGGCGCGGTCGGGATTCTTGCTGTTGGGATCGCCGCCCTGGATCATGAATTGGGGAATCACGCGATGAAAGGTCGTGCCGTTGTAGAATCCTTTTCGCGCCAAGTCGATGAAATTCTTGACATGGCCGGGCGCGACATCGGGGAAAAAGCGCAACACGATGTCCCCGATCCGCTGGCCTTTGCTGGTGATCGAAATCGTGGCTCTCGTCTTGTCGGTCGCGTCAGCCATGCATCTCTTCCTTTCTTCGCTCTTACGGCGATCTCACACTACCGGAAAAGAAACGGCGGCGGCGCAATGCCCGCTTCCAGTCCCTGGTTGATGGAACTCCAGTTCTTGCCGTCGTCGTCGCTGCGAAAGGCGCCGGCGTTGGTGCCGGCATAGAGCGATCCGCTGGGCGACTCGACAAGGACCTGCACCGCCATGCTGGTCAAGCCGTTGTTCAACGGGACCCACTGGCGGCCCTTGTCCGTGGTCTTGAAGATCCCGTGCCCTGTCGCGACGAACAGTCCGCGACTGTTGAACACAATGCCTCGAATCGAGTCGTTCGGCAAGGCCCGGCTGATCGGACGCCACGTCATGCCGCCGTCCTGGCTTCGAAACACGCCGCCGTCGAATGTTCCAGCGTAAATGCCCCCCTCAGAATCGATCGTCAGCACCCGAATAAAATTCTCGATCATCCCTTCGTGATCCTTTAATCCATGGGACAAACGCACCCAGCCGGTGGAATTGGCCTTGAAACGCAGGACGCCCTTGCCCGACGTGCCGGCATACAAGGTCCCGTCCGTGGATTGCGCCAAGGCGTGCACGAGGATCTCATCGAGGCCGCTCGTCACCACCGTCCAGTGGTTTTCGCCCCTGTGCAGCCGGTAGACGCCGTCACCGGTCCCCGCGTACACGACATCGGCTACCGTGAGCAAGGTTTTCACTTCCTTGCGTTTGAGCCCGGCGTTGATCGATTGCCAGGTCTTACCTTGATCGGTGCTGCGAAACACTCCTTCGCGAAAGGTGCCAGCATAGACCGTTCCATCTTTCGCCGTAGCCAGCGACAAGATGAAGGGATCGCTCACGCCCTCACCGGATTTTATCCAGGTCGATCCGCGGTCTTCGCTGCGGAAGAGGCCGAAACCGAAGGATCCGGCATAGAGCACGTCGGATCCCACCATCGTGAGCGCCTGAATACTGGCGGCCTGCTGATCGAAGGGGCCGGGTTGTCCGGATGCCGAATGGACCGGCACCAGCAATAGCAACGTCATCACAGCGGTGAGTGCTCGTCGTGTCGTCATGGCGCCTATCTTACCGGACGCGATGGCCCGCTGTCCTGATCCGCAGGTCGGGGTCCATGGGCAAATCCACGTCGCTGGACTGACCGCGGCCGAAGAGCCGCGCGCCGATGATGCCGATCTCATAGAGCACCATCAACGGGACCGCCATCAACATCATCGTGAAGAGCGTCGCGTCGGGCGTGATGACGGCCGAAATGATCAAGGCGCTCAGGATGGCGTGCTTCCGGTATTTTGCCAACTGACGCGCGGAGATGACGCCGACGCGCGCCAGCACCGTGAGCACCAAGGGCAATTCGAAGGCGCAGCCGAACGTCAACAGGAACTTGACGTTGAAATCGATGTACGTGCCGACGCTCAGTTCCGGGGTAATGTCCCGGTCCATGCCGAAACTGACGAAGAAGTCGATGACCAGTGGCAGGATGACGAGGTTACAAAACAGCAGTCCCAAGGCAAAGAGCGCGCCGGCGATGATGATCAGGGGGATGCCCCAGCGCTGCTCCCGAGGAAGCAGCGCCGGCTGCACGAACTTCCACAACTGATAGAACACGACCGGCAGGCTCGCCAACACTGCCGCAAGGAACGAGACTTTGATCGAAGCGAACAAGGCTTCGGTGGGCCCATAGAACACCAACGGATTGGGAAAGGGGCGGTTGAGCCAGGCCACCATTTCGGACGAAAAGGCGAAGGCGATCATCATCGATACCAAGATCGTGGCCCCGATGATGATGAGGCGCCGTTTGACGGTCTGGATATGTGCGGCCAGGGGATTGATGATCGGCGGCATGAACGGTGTTCCGGTCGTTGCCAGTCAGGCCCACCATGACGTCCTCAGTGGGCGGTGGCGTGCGAATCGTGATCGCGATAGATGCGGATCAATTCCGCCATCTTGTCTTTCTTCGCGAGCTTTTCTTTCTGCATCTGTTTCTTGGTCAATTCTTCCGATGGTGTCAACACATGACGTTTTTGCAACTCATTCAATTCCAGGTCCAAGCGATGGTGGGACTCTTCCAGTTCGCGGAATTCTGTGTTGGATTGGCGCAGCCGCTCCACGATCACATTGTCCGTCAGCATTGTTGTACCTCCTGGTTGAGTAACTATTGCAATGGCTGGTCTCCTCCTTCGTCAGGGTATACCGGAGAGCGGGCGCCCCTGACGACAACCGGGTCCAATTCCATGAGCACGGCATCTTCTTCTGGATTGGTGTAGTACTTCGGCCGGACGGCCGTTTGAGAAAAGCCGAACCCTTGGTACAGGCGTTGGGCGGCGTGGTTCGAGGCCCTGACTTCGAGGACGGCCCGATGAGCGGCTTGGGAGATGCCCGTCTGTAGTGCGGTGGCGACCAGGGATTTGGCGATCCCGCGATGCCGCATCGACTCGATCACCGCCAGATTCATCAGCCGGATTTCCTCGAAGACGATCCAATAACACAGATACCCGACGATCACCTCAGACGAGGCGTGAGCCCCCTGCCTGGCCACCAGGAAATGCGCGAAGGGATTGCCGCTCAGCTCTGCTTCCAACATTTTGCGCGTCCAGGGGGCCGAGAAGCAAGCTTCTTCTATTCGTAAAATTTCTGATAGACATTGAAGGGTTGCGGGCTCGATGGTCCAGGTGAGCGCCGTCATGGTTTCCGCCTCGAGTGAGGCGGCTTCGCCGACAGGCGTCCCTTGATTTTGCCCGCAATCTTCTGCCGCCGTCTCGTCAGCGGTGATACTCCTCCGGACTGCTCATACCTGATCTCGGCTTCCGGACGCTGAACATAGAGCGGACTCACGCCGAGGCCGGCCACCTCTCCACGGGAGAGCAGCTGGAGGCCAGCCAGGCCGACCGATACCGCCGAAGGTTTGCTCTGTGCCGCCGCATCCGTGAGAACGGCCGTCGGCGCCGCATTCGCCATGATCGCCGCCCTCTCGGTTTCCCATCCCTCACCATAGATCGCGACCGGACCGCTGAGTTGCTTGGCCAGGGCGCCGGCATCGCCGACCTGCTCGGGCGCGAGCCGGTCCAACCGGTCCCGTCCACGCCATTGAAACAGCGCCCAGTAAAGTTCACTGCGCCGGCTATTGATGACCGGGCAGATCGGATGCGACGCATTGCGCAAATTCCACGCCATTGCTTCAAGCGTCGGCACGACAGCCAAAGGCAACTGGGTGATCGTGCGGATGCCGAGCACAGTGGCGAGGCCGACCCGGAGCCCGGTGAAGGATCCGGGGCCAATCGACACGACGAGACCGTCCAACTGTGCCGGCAAGCATCCCGACTCCGAAAACAGCCGGTCGATTGCCGGCAGCAGGAGCTTCGCGTGGGAACCAGCCGCATCCTGGTCGTATCGCGCGATGACCCGCTCACCATCCAGAAGAGCGACACTTTGCCAGGCCGTCGCGGTTTCGACTGCGAGGATTTTCATGGCTGCGCGTTAAGGGGGGCCGCGACCATGGCATCACCCCTGTGCGAGTTCGCTCGGCTTCAGGGTGGTATTGGGAATCAACTCATGAAAGGTCACCTGCACACTCCCCTGCCCCCGGCCGTCCTCGAGCTCGATCTTGAAGGGCCGCAGCAACCGGCTGCCCGCAGCAGCGCCGGAAACGGGATCGGGTTCGCCGACCGCACGGAAATCGTCATATTGAATCGTCGCGTCGACGTCACCAGTCTCGGTCAATCGGTCTTCCTTTACGACAAGGAGCGTTTGCCGGTCGAACCATAGCCTCCGATGGACCGATGCGCTGCCGTTGGCGCCCGACCGGGATATGTCCAGCCGATACCGATTGCCGTCTTGGACGAGGCTGGCGCTCTCATCGGCGCTGACGCTGCCGGTGCCGAGTACGCCCCTCATGGCCCAGACGCTCAGTTGGAATGGTCGCGCCAGTTTGCCCATCTCGCTCAGATCGCCGGGATGGCCCGACAGGACACGGCCCATCGTGGGCAGCCGCAAGGTGAAATGATCGTCGGCCTGGACAAACTCAAATAACTCACTGCCGATGGCCGTGAAGCCGCGTAGCCGCATGGCGTTGGGACGCCGGTAGAAGACCGTGCCTTCGACCCGGGTCGCAATCGGGATGATCCCGCCGCGGACTTTGGCGCTGAAAAGGCCTTTCATGGTCTCAATCGCGAGCTCACGCTGACGCAGCAACGCCGTCAATTCGTCCGCCGTCGCCTGCTTCAGTTGAACGTCTTCCCTGGGTTCAGACGTCGTACAACCGGCAACACCCAGAGCGAAGAACAGGAGGCAACCGAGTGAGAACCCTGCAGCCGACCTACGCGAGCACGACATCCAACGCCTCCCCCACTTCGCTGATTCCGACAAGCTCGATGCCGTCGATGGGGTCGAGCTTCGCCAGATTGCGCTCGGGAAGCAGACAGCGCTTGAAGCCCATCTTCGCGGCTTCGCGGATGCGCAGTTCGGCCTGGGTGATGCCGCGCACTTCCCCGCCAAGCCCCACTTCGCCCAAGACGAGCAAGCCCGGTTCAATCGCCACTTCACGAAGGCTTGAGCTGACGGCCGCCACGATTCCAAGATCGATGGCCGGCTCGTCGATGTGCATGCCGCCCACAACGTTGACATACACGTCTTGTCCGGACAGATGCAGCCCCAATCGCTTTTCCATAACGGCCAATAGGAGCGATACCCGGTTCAAGTCCACGCCGTTGGCCATGCGTTTGGGCATGGCATAACTCGTCGACGAGACGAGCGCCTGCAATTCCACCAGGATCGGACGCGATCCTTCGAGGCTCGATACGACGACAGAACCCGTGCTGCGCTGGGGGCGTTCCCCGAGGAACAGCTGGGAGGGATTGGCGACTTCTTCGAGTCCTGATTCTTTCATTTCGAATACGCCGATCTCGTTGGTGGACCCGAAACGATTTTTAACCGCCCGCAGAATGCGGTAGCTGTGACCTTTGTCGCCCTCAAAATACAGCACTGTATCGACAATGTGCTCCAACAAGCGCGGGCCGGCAATCGCGCCTTCCTTCGTCACGTGTCCGATGATAAACACCGGAACGCCCGCCCGTTTGGCGAACCACATCAGTTGTCCCGACACCTCCTGAACTTGGCTGATGCTGCCCGGCGCCGACGTCAATTGCTCCGTATAGACGGTTTGTATGGAATCGATCACGACCGCCGCCGGCTGGATCGCCTGCACGGCTTTGAGGATTTCCTCGAGCGACGTTTCAGCGAGGATGAGCAGATTGGGGTGCTCGACGTGCAGCCGCTGCCCGCGCATTTTGATCTGGCGCGGGGATTCCTCGCCTGAGACGTACAGCACGGGTTCCGTAGGTGATGCCAGACGCGGCAGCGCCTGAAGGAGCAACGTCGTTTTGCCGATACCCGGATCTCCGCCGATCAGAACGACAGCGCCAGGAATGACACCCCCGCCCAACACCCGATCGAATTCACCGATGTTCGTCAGCCGGCGGTCCTCGCCGATGACTTCGATGTCTCCGATCGGCGTCGCCTTCGCCTGGAGGGTCTTAAGCGCCATGGGGCGTCCTTTGCCGGACGGCGCCTGCCGCTCTTCCTTCATCGTGTTCCAGCCGCCGCAATCCGGGCAACGCCCCAGCCACCTCGGAGATTGATGGCCGCACGCCTGGCAAGAAAACACGGACTTCGCCTTCATGACTGGGATGCCTCAAGGTGGAGACTGACAGCCCTTATAATAGAAGAAAGCGAAGATTAAAAGGAAGGACACAACGGCCAATGAGAGAAATACGTGTATCGTTTCTCTACGTGTTACCTGCTTTGAAGCGGATGGAACGGCAACGCGGTGAGGGACGGCGCCAGCGCGGACATTGTCAGTTGCTTGCCGCTACGCGCCGATGTCCGACGGCTTGGCGATGCTCCATCGCCGTTCCAGGAGCACTCGGCCAACAGTAACGATTAGGTACGTATCTGCGCTCAACGCATGATGGCGCGACCGAACCGCGTGCCGTTCGTCAGCCGTTCAAACTACAGCTTCTTTCGCACCTCTTTCCAATCCTTCGCCACCTTAGCCTTGCGCGGCGCCTCGCCAGTGGAAAGTTTGCCGACCATGACCGCGTCGAGCCGGCGGCGAAGAAAGGTCTCGGCGAAGGATTTGGACCGCCCGATGCCGGTTTTGATCGCCTTCCAACCGGCCTGATGCAACTCATCGATCTTCGCGCCCAGGACCTCCTCACTCGTTGAAAGCGTCAATACCAATCCGACAGGAAACTTGTGCCCGGAAAGCCATTGCCGCGCTTCGGTGCCGGCGGCGAATCCATCCGCTCCGGCAGACACCGGCACGACGTACATGATGCCGTAATAGAACTGGCTGAGCTTGGCCAGTTCCTCCGCGGCGTCCGGCATGGGCTTCATCTCGTGCTGAAGGCCGGCAGATCCTTCCACAAGAGAGGAGAATTCGACCACCAGCACGGGAGTCCGCCGCTCCCACACGACCAGATTCGCTTGTCCCTCGGCGGCTGAGACGCGCGGACTGTTTCCGACGCGGACCTGCACCGGGACGATGCGCCCCGTCGGCGGCACGAGCGACAATACCGCCCGGCCGTCGCCACCCGTCATACCCGTCGCTGCAGTCGCCCCGTTCAACACGAGATCAACAGGTTCGCCGCCCAAGGGCGAATCACGGAACAGCCCCTTGGTCAGCAATTTCGCTTCGATCGTCGCTTCCTGACGAGGCGCCGCAAGAGTGTCCTTCACAAGCACCGTTGCGGCGAGCTTGTCGGCGCCGTGAACGGTAGAGGCAACGCAGCAGTGGAGGATGAGCGCCAGCGAAACACTTGGGCGGAGGGTGTGAAGCCTGGACCGCATGGACGGAATTTAGACGATACCCGGTGGAGGCCGCCTTACGACGATCGTAGCGCCGTCAGGACTTCGTCGACGTGGCCGTCGACTTTGACTTTTCGAAATACCGCTTTGAGCTTGCCGTTGGGATCAATGACAAACGTGCTTCGTTCGATCCCCCAATACTTTTTCCCATACATATTTTTTTCTTTGTAGACGCCGTAGGCCTTGGAAACCGCGGCATCCTCATCACTGAGCAGCGGAAAGGGCAGACCGAATTTCTTGATGAATTTTTGGTGCGATTCCTTGCCGTCCATACTGACGCCGAGGATGACGCCGCCCGCGCGGATGATTTGCGATTCGACGTCGCGGAACTCGCAGGACTCCTTGGTGCAGCCCGGTGTGTCGTCCTTCGGATAGAAGTACAGCACGACCTGCTTGCCTCGGAAACTCTTGAGCGTCACGGGCTTCCCGTGCTGGTCAGGCAAGGACAGATCCGGCGCCGGCTCTCCGACCGTCACTTCTTTGGCCATGCGTCGATCCTTCTTAGCGAGGCCCGCCGCCAAATGTCGGGCGGCTTGTGGTCGTCCGATGCTCTTTTGAGACCTTCTCCGTCTGGGGGTTGCCGTACTGATGAAGCGCCGGAGAGTCCCAGATCGTCTTGTCGCCGGGCGCGAGATTGGCTGCTTCGATGAAATGCTGGCGGGCGTCGTCGACATCGCCCAGCGCGTTGAGCGCCAATGCATAGTTGTAATGGGCTTGGCCCGACTGCGGGGCCGCCGTCACCGCTTGGGAAAAGTATTGTTTCGCCTCTTCGAACTGACGGGCCTGGTAGGCCTGGGTGCCTTGCTCCGTCAAGGTGACCGCCTGTGCGGCGTTCCCCCGGTCCAACGCCAATGGAACCAGCGGCCTCACCTTCTTTGCGCACCCGACCACGCCCACGAACATGAGGCACGCCATAATCATCGACCACGCTTTCATGCTGTTCCTCCTCGCAGAGTCATCATGATTTCGCATGCTTCCTTGACTCTTCTTCGAATGTCTTGCGATACAATACGTCCCACTCGGGACTGCCTTCGACGATGCCACGTGAATACGATCCGAGCTTGGCTCGGACCTTTCGGTCAATGTCCTCTTCGTGCGCCAACTCACCCGCAAGCACCCGCTTGATCTCCTTCAGGATCCGTCCATCATCGCTTTTCACCTGGACCAGCGGGCTGCTTTTCACCGCTTTCAGAATGACATGGGACAGATGGCTGACTTTATCTTCCGATAGCATGGGGGCCCGGCGTTCCCGCTCGCATTGCTGGAGGCGGTGGCCTATAAGATGATGCCTCGTTCGCGGACCAGTTTCTGTTTGATCATCGTGAACATTTTCTGGTAATCGACTTGTCCCGCTTCAATCTGATGCTCGTAGGCCTTGAGCAATTGCCGAACCTCGCTGTTCAACCGGTCCTCGACCGACAGTTCGTCGGTGACGGCCGCGTCCAACGCGTCCGCAAGCGCTTTCGGCGTCCCATTCAGCGCGACATGACCTTCCTGGACCAATCGCGCCACCAGCGCTTCAGCCATGTGTCTCACCCGTTCTTTCGACAGCCGCATGCCTCACACTCGTTCCACCCGGATCCGCGGCGCTTCCATCACCCGCCGCAGCACCGAGGGATCACCGGTAATGCGACCGATGACGTTGACACGATCCGCAGGCACTGGGTCCGGCCCCATGCTCATCGGGGTGCGGCCGAAGAATATTGCCAGCACCTGCCCCGCTCCCCAGAACGCGACGTCGCCGATCTTCACCTGAGTAGTCGCCGTCTCTCGGTAATCCTTGACGCCGTCAAGCTTGAAGTAAAACTCCTCGCCCCAGGTGTTGACCGGGGCTTCCACGGGAAGGGCTGCGTAGATCTCCTGAGCCGTTTTGGTCCCTTTCAGTTCCGCTTCAACTTGCACGGCTCCGACGGTGATGCGGATTTTCCGAACTGGATCACCCAAGGACCGACGCTCGCTTTCCTCGAAACCGGACGATTGAAAACCCGCTCCCATCGCGGACTCTAGCTTGTTTAACGGGTGAAATCAAGGCTACAATCGGCCGTCGCGATGCTGACCTCTACTTTCGTCTTGCTCAAAGGCATCGGTCCTGCTACAGAGCGTCGACTGTGGCAGGACGGCATTGCCGATTGGTCCGCCTTTCTCACTCGTCCTGTGATCCCGTACATTAGCTCGGTGAAGAAGTGCTGGTATGACGACGCGCTGACGACCGCGCAATCCCGGCTTGCGGTCGGAGGAACGGATTTTTTCCGGACCTGCTTGAAAAGCCGCGATCATTGGCGTCTCTTTGATACCTTCAGGCATCGCACGCTCTACCTCGACATCGAGACGACGGGTCAATCCGCCAGGGACGGGCACGTGACGGTCGTCGGGTTGTACCAGAATGGCCGCATGCGAAGTCTTGTGCGGGGCGAGAATCTGACGGAAGATTGCCTCCGCGAGGCGCTCGAACAGACGGACCTGCTCGTGACGTTTTTCGGCAGCGTGTTCGATATTCCATACCTGCAAACCGCGTTTCCCGGCGTGGACTTCAAGAAACCGCATTTCGATCTATGCTTTGCCGCCCGCCGGCTCGGGTTCGAAGGCGGATTGAAGTACATCGAGCGGGAGCTGCAGATTCACCGGGACCCTGCCATTGAAGGCTTGGACGGCTGGGATGCGGTCCGCTTGTGGCATCAATGGCGGGGCGGCGACGACAGCGCACTCGATCTGCTTCTCCGCTACAATGCCGCCGATGCCGCAAACCTCGAACCCCTCGCTGAGCTGCTGTTCCGTCAAATGGTGGCGCGCTATGGTCCGCCGTCCGTCGCTGTCAGCGAGCGGCCGTCACCGGCCGCCGATGCGGTGACGCCATGACGAAGTCCCCGCGATGGCTGGGTGTCGGCCGAACAGAAACCGGTCACGTGCGAAAGACCAACCAGGATGTCTTTGCCGCCATCAACAGTTGTAATTTTTGGATCGTCGCGGACGGCATGGGCGGCAATCCTGCCGGTGATGTTGCCGCCCATTTGGCGGTTGATGCGGCCACACAACGGGCAAAGGAACTCTTCGCCTCAAAAAAGGACATGGCGCCGGAAGATCAGCGAAAGCATCTCACCGAGACCATTCTGGCCGCCAACCGCGCCATCCATGACAAGATGCGGGAGGAGCCGTCTCTGAAGGGAATGGGCACGACGGTAGTCGCCGTGACCATTGCGCCCACATCTCCGCCGGTGGCATTCATCGCCCACCTCGGGGATAGTCGCGCCTACCGGTTTCACGAGGGCCGCCTCACGCAGCTCACGCGAGACCATACGCTGGTCGCCGTGTTACTGGAACGCGGATTGATCAATGACGCCACGGCCAAGGCCTATCCGGACCGGCATGTATTGGCCAAGGGGCTTGGGATGGGATTGGACATGACGCCGGACCAGACCTCGATTGCACTGACACCCGATGATGTCCTGCTTCTCTGCAGCGACGGCCTGACCAAAATGCTCGAGGACGACGAAATTGCGTCGGTGCTCTCGCGGACAAAGCATGATCCCCGGCGGGCGTGCCACGACCTGGTGGAAGAAGCCTTGGATCGTGGAGGCGAAGACAACGTGACTGTGATCGTGTGCGCATACACGGCGCCAGCGAAAGAAGGGAGTCCAGCCATTGACAACACTCCACCAGCCATGTAGCCTCAGATTCCAGCCATTACACCCTTCGTGCGCCATCCGTGATATCGACTAACGGTAGCGATCTACGATGTTGTTGAATCGGTCCCTTGTCTGCGTTCTTTTCGTCACGGCCGTGGCAGCATCCGCCTGCGTCAGCCTGGCTTCCGACAACCAGGATGCCGAGGCCGCGGTACGAGCGCTCATACGTGCGAATGCCGAGAAGGACATCCTGACATTGTCGAAAATGATGGCGCACGATGCCGACATCACCAGCTACACCATCGGCGGACGTAAGTACGTCGGGTGGCCCGACTTCGAACATGATATGCAGGAGGAGTTTCAGTCCGCCCATTCGATCGAAATTCCCATTCGTGAACTGAAAGTATGGAGCAAGGGTGATGTGGCCTGGTATGCGATGGAGATCGATTATATCCGAACGGTCAAAACCGGCAATGACTCGAAGCAGGCGCTGCTCCCACTGCGGGAAACGGGTGTCTTGGAACGAAGAAACGGTCAATGGGTCCTTCTATCCTGGCACGAATCGTTTCGGAATGCGGGAGGCGCGATCGCCCTGGGCGGCCTACAGCAGTCGCAGTCGCTTGCGTCGACGGCATCGACCGTGGCTCAAGCCGCGCCCGATTTGAGCGGCGAGTGGGAGATCCTCGAAGTCGAGGACGACAAGCGCTACCGCGCGACCTTGGACAAGGCCGGTAACGGACCCTACACGCAGCACGGCGGCCGCTTCGTAACGACCCAGTTCGCCAACCGGCTGTGGCAGGGAACCTGGCAGCAGCCGGGCAACGATCGTGAAGGCGGCTTCGAACTCCTGCTTTCGGAAGACGGGAAGGAAGCCAAAGGCGTGTGGTGGTACACGAGGGTCGGCAACCACAAAAACATTCCGCCGCGCGAGCACGGCGGCACCTATCAATGGAAACGGATCGCGCCGGCACCGGCGGCACCCTGATGGTTCAGACGGCAGCAGAGACGGCGCCGAGCGCGCCTTTCGTCTCGATGAATTTACGTCGCTTGGGAGGAAGTATGTATTGGATCGTGCTTTTGACGGCCCTGTTGATTTGGCCTTCACAGGTCTTGGCGGACGGCGGCCATGATCACCATGCAGTGCCCACGTTGAAGAATCAGACCACCACCGTCGTGACGGTCAAAGACAATGCGGTCACGCTCACGTTCGGACCGATCGATCTCCCCTCGGGGCACGAAGGCGATCTGGCAGCTTCGATGCCGAAACACGTTTTCCAACTGCCGAAAGATATGTACATGGTGGGCTTCAAGTCCGCGGTGTTCACCAAGGAAGGCAAGCCGCTTCCACGAAATTATCTTCACCACATACTCATGCTCAATAATGACAAGCCCAGCGTGTCCTGCCCCGGAGAGCCGTTGTTTTTCGGCGGCGCCGGACTGGAAATGACCGAAGCCAAATTTCCGGACGGGTACGGCGTGAAACTCAGCAAGGGACAGCATCTCATGTCGGTCGTCGCGTTTTATCATAAAGCGCCTCCGACCAAGAATGTTATGGCCAGCTTCACCATGTATATGGCGCCTGAGGACCGGCCGGTGAAAGAAATGGACGTGTACCAGGTCGGCGTCAACGTCGTGTGCTACAGCAAATTCGCCCAGCGCGGCGCTGACCAGACGGACGAAGGCATCGAGATCAAATCGGGCGTCCAAGTGCATACCGCTCCCCTGAAATTTTCCATGGATGGGTGCGTGAAATTTGCCTATCCGCACGGTCACGACGAACTGCTGCTCATCGCGCTCGAGAACAAGACCAAACAGCAGACGCTGCTGCGAACGGTGCCCGACGTGATGCGCGACGGCACCTTTCTGGAATTCCAACCGCACCAAGTGTACAAAGACGCCCAGGGCTTCTCCGTGACGAAGGAGGATGAATACGAAATGGTGATGGTTCACCACCATCCTCTGGAAAAGCGCGATCCGCAGCACGGAATGGGCAACTATCTCCTGTACATGACGCCGGGCGTCTGTCAGCCCGCCGCAACCGCCAGCGTCCAATAACCACCTTTAGCCACCTTTTCGCTTCCGAGAGCCAGGCGAGACCCGGGAGTCCGCGCCTGGCTCCCCTACGAAAGTAGGAGTCCTTTCCTCCACTGCCAGGCTGGGTTTCTTCTACAGACCTGTGTTAAGCACTTAACGACTCCGAGCAGCAGATATTCACGTCTTCCCACGCCGGCGAATCGGTCTCAGTATTGGGGCGCAGGGACGGTGAGTTCTCTCCGCTCTGGAATCGTGTTTCCTTTGGAAACGACGGTCCATGCCGCAGAGCGAGCCCATAGCGTTCCTCATCGTCAACGCCCACGCCGAAGAGATCAAGCTCGTCACCATCAGCCTGCGTGGATTCTTTGCCGATGTCCGAGTGGAAGTGGCCTATTCGGCCGAAGAAGCCGAGCGGATGAGTGAGGCGCTGTCGAGCGCGTTGGGCGTCGTGCTCATCGACGAGGGCTCTCTGCCGGATGCGCCGTCGCCATTCGTGGCCGACCTGAAGCGCCGGGCCCCGTACGCCTCGATCATCTTGCAGACGTCTAGGACCGATTCCGTGGCCGCGGTCGAGGCCTTGGAGCTTGGCGTAGACCTCTTCCTCTACAAGCACTCTCCCGCCTTCCTGACCGAACTCTTGTTCTGCACCAAGGAGGCCCTCGACAAGCGAGAAAACAGACTCGCCGGGGAACGGGTGCAGACGCACCAGTCCTGGCTCATGGAGTCCGGAACCGATCTGCTCTATGAACTCGACGCGGAAGGACGGTTTCTGTCGTTCAGCCGTCGTTTGTCCGCCATCCTCGGCTACGGCCCGGAGGAACTCATCGGGCGTCCGTACTCGACGGTGTTTTCCGAGACCGAACAACGGTTGGCGCGCTTCCGCTTCAACGAGCGGCGCGCCGGCGGCCGGGCGGTGAAGGACTTCAGCCTCACGTTTGAAGGAAAATCGGCGGGCGAAGGGTCGATCTACGTGTCCGCCTCGATCAGCGCTCGAGGACTCTATGACGTCTCGCGCCGGTTCGTCGGAACGATCGGACTCATCAAGAACCTCTCAGGCCGCGGCAATGGGCCGACAGAGCAGGACCCGGGACAGCAACGGCAGCGGGTGGAGCGGCTGGAGGCCACCTTGAGTCAGATGACCGACCTTTCGGAAGGGCTCGAGCAACCGCTGTTTACCTTGTTGCACGAAGCGCAGCAACTTTCCGAAGCGCTACGGGAATCGCGACTCCTCGACCGCCTGCAGACGTTGACCGGACAGGCGGCGGCATCCGTCGACTTGGTTCGACGGCTCGCGCGTCTAACCCGGCCGGCGGCAGCGGAGCATGTCATCAATCGCCTATTGCGCGAAATGCTGCACAGGGCGGTTCCGGAAGCCGGATTGCCTGGGTTCGCTCCTGATTTCACGGCTGATCTTCCCGAGTACTCCGGCAATCCCGGCGCCACCGCCCGTTTCTTCACACAGTTGTTGGCCTATGCGGGCGCCTATCTCTCGACAGTGGGCCGGTCTCACGTCTTGGCTCTGAAAACGAGCGCCGGCGGCCTCGCGGGTCCGGCGGATTCGCCCACCCTCTTTCCTGTGACACCCTCCGCCTCCATTCAACTGGAAATTACAGAAACGGACGCAGTGAATCCTTCGGGACGCGCGCTGCCTGACCTGTCCGATGCCCTCGATGTGCTGACTCTCTACAAACTCGCGCAAGAGCTCGGTGCAACATTTGAGGTGTCGGCGCCTGCATCGGGACCGTTTCGCATGATTGTGCGGCTTCCTGGCGGAGGAAGACCGGCCCTGCATCCCGGAGACAGCACACCGACTGCTGCTCTCCCGTCCGAGGCCGCCGTCGAACCGCCACCCGTCACTCCTTCAGCCGCGTCCGCCGCTTGGGGTCACGTCGAACGCCGCAGCACCGCCCGTGTGGAAACGGCGCTGCCGGCAAAGATCACGAGAGGTTCGACGACCTGGGAGGGAACGGTCGTCACTCTCAACGTTGACGGGGCCGGAATACGAGTCTCCGACGATTTCCCGCCGATGGCAGCGGATGATGCGGTGGTCTCGGTGACGACCTCTATCGCTACATTGCAGCTCTCCGGCGCCGTTCACACCCGGCCGGCAACGGCGGCCGACGGCAGGATGTCGGACGCCCGGCTCATCATCCGGTTCCGCCAGCCCAATCAGAGCGAAACCGCCGTCTTCGCCTCTCTCATTGCGGCCGCTCACGAGCGATCACTCATCTTCACGCTGGACATCCGGATTCCCGTCGCCTCCGCGCCTCAACAGTATCCCGATCGAAGTTCGCTGTATCCCGCACACGACCGCCGGGAAACCGTCCGCGTTCCCAGCGCCCTGCCCGCCCGTGTCGCCACCGCTCTTCGGCAGGAACCAGGCGCGCGGCTGCCGGCACAGGTCACGAACCTCAGCCGTTCCGGAGCCTGCATGCTGGTCCAGGAGGGACCTGAACATCTCCAAGGGAGCGTCCAAATCCACTTCGCACCTGCCCATCGAGGCGAAACGGCATCTCATGAGCCTGGAGCGCCCGATACGGTACTGGGCGCACGGGTCATCTGGGGCGTCGTTGATCGCTCGGCTCCCAGCGCCCTGCATGCGGCGAACGCTGCCGGTGCAGGACGGGTCGGCCTCCGTTTTGAGCTGCTGAGTCCCTATGCGGAGCGCGAGTTGAATCGCGTGATCCGGCAGCATTTGCGCGCGCAGCGGTCCGGCGAAGCCTTTGCCCCGGCCACGCCCTTCGTTAGCGTGCCGCGGGAGTGCCGCAATGCACGAGGGCAGGCAATCGCCATCATGGACGATCATTTGCGTCAATTGACCGACCCCAACCGTCCGGTCGTCATCATGGCTCCGGGATACGGCCAAACAGCCTCAGACTATACCGCCCTCGCCTACTATCTGGCCGGGCATTACTTCCGTATCCTCCGTTATGACCCGACAAACCACCTTGGCAACAGCGAAGGTGAGCTCCAGCAGACGACGTTGCGCGGCCTGCAGCATGATCTGGAGCAGGTTGTCGAGTTCGTGCGCCATACGTGGCCGCAAGCGCCGGTCGTAGTGATGGCGAGCGACCTGTCGGCGCGCGCGGCGTTGAAAGCAGCGGCCCGCACGCGGCCCATCGACCTCCTGCTGTTGGTCAATCCCGCGATCGATCCGACGAGCACACTGCTGACGGTCCACGGACATGACCTCATCGCCGACTTTCAGTTCGGATTGCGCCGTGGCGTGTGCAATCTGCTGGGATTGAACGTCAACGTCGATCAGTTCGTGGGAGATCTCGTCGCCGCTCGCTGCGCCGATGTCGAGTCCACCTTGGACGATCTCCGCATGATCCGCTCGCCGCTCTGCATCGCCACAAGCCCGGCAGACTCCACTGCGCTGCCCCCGACCGATCTGCCCCACGCGTTCATGAGGGCCTTGGGAGCCCACACGAGGCTGGTGAACATTTCGTCCCCGTTGACCGACGGGCATCTCGACGTGGAGGGCCCGCCGCCAGCGGCCTTCAAACAGCTGCTCAAGGAAATCGACTCGGTGCTGTCGATGCAGTCCCTGCCGGCGCACGAGGAGATAACCGTCCAACCGCATGTCGGCCGACAGCAGCGTATCGAGCAGGAGTACACCTTCCTGCGGCACGACGGCTCACAAATCAATCGCGAGGCGCTCTGTGCCGGCCATCTCGCGCACTTGCCTCACCTCGGCAACCTGCATGAGTACCGGAAAATGCTCGACGATCTGTACGGGTTGATGAGCCCGCTCGAGCCCGGCGCCCTGCTTGTCGATGCCGGCGTCGGACAAAGCGATTTGACGCGCGCCGCCCTGATCAATCACACCTACCGGGCCGGGCAGTCGAGCTGGACAGGCCGGCCGTCGCCGCTTATGGTCGGCGTGGGACGGTCGCGGGAGCGCATCAACCAGGGCCGGCATGCGGTGCTCGTGTTGCAACGCGAGCTTGCAACGGGCTTTGTCGGCCGGCTCTCGGCCATGCCACCGCTGTCGATCGGATGGCTGCAGGCTGATTGGATGCACGCACTTCCCTTTCGGACGGGATCGGTCAACCGGCTCGTCTGTAACTTGTCACTGCCGTACGTGCCTTCTCCGCTCGCCGCGCTGAGGGAATGGCACCGTGTGCTTCATCCGGACGGCTCTCTGATTTTCACGACATTTCATCCGAACTCCGACCTGTCTCCCGTCTACCGGAGACACCTCCGACAGGCCAACCAGGACGAGTTCAGCGCCCAAGCGCAACCGCTCTTGCACTACTTTGCGCGCCTTCGCGAAGCCATTCGTCACCGGATCCTCCATACATTCGATGAGGCCGGTCTCGCGGCGCTCCTTGGACAATGCGGCATGGCCTCATTTCGTATTCTTCCGATCTTCGACGGCCAGGCACTTGTCGCTATTGTCGGGAAACAGAATTCCTCTAGCTCCCTTCGATAAGCCGGTGTATACTCCCCCTCGCTGTACAACTTTGAACAGCGGCTGTACCTCGGGAGCTAACCGGTGCGGTGTCGGCAACACATCGTGCATAGCGGGGCGTCCTTCTCTGTATGAGCGTACGACCGACCGAGATGGTCTCACCGTCGACGGCTTCATCTACTGATCCTCTGGACCTGGTCACTCGTTTTTCCACCGAAATCGCCGCGTTGACCGATCTCGGCGCCCTTTCCGAACGCATCATTGAGGAGCTGTGCCGGATCTGCGGCACCACTCACGGCGCGCTCTATCTGCTAGACCGGGAACACGAGCATTTCCGCCGGGCGGGCGCCGTCGGCGCCGCGGCTCCGCCCTGTTTTCCGGCGACGCTCCCGTTAACTCACGTGATTCCGCTGCATCTGTCGGCTCTCCTTCCACCGGTCATGGAGGCTGCTCCCTCGAACAACGGCCGTCATGAAGGAACGGACGAGGCGCTCCGCGCCATGCGCGCAACGAGAAGTGTCCCGCATGTCAGCCGCGGCCGTCTCATCGCCTTCTCACTTCTCGGAGAAAGCCGCGCTCATGCGCGCGACGCAGCACCGATGCTGTCGCTGCTCAATGCGCTGGCCCAAACCGCCACCAATGCCCTGGACACCAGGATGCTGCTCGAGGATCTGCATCGGTCGCACGCGCTGATGAAGCGCACCGACCGGTTAAAGTCCCTCGAAACCATTGCCGGCGGATTTGCGCATGAAATCCGCAATCCACTCACGTCGATCAAAACTTTCATCCAACTCGCGCCGGAACGGAAAGACGACCCGGATTTCATACGCGAATTCAGCCGCATCGTGCTCGACGACGTCTACCGGATCGAGCGTCTCATTGAAGAGATTCTTGATTATGCCCGCTACATGGAACCCAAACTCACGGAGGAAGACCTCAACGACATCGTGTCGTCGTGCCTCTACTTCATCGAAGTCAAGGCGGACAGCCGCGGGATCAAGATTGAAAAAGAGTTGGTATCTGATCCACCCCGTGTCATGCTGGACCGGCAGCAGATCAAGCAAGTGTTTCTCAACCTGTTTCTCAACGCCTTGGACGCGATGAGCGAACGGGGCGGCGTCTTGCGTGTCCGGACGAGAACGCTGACCAGGCCAGGCGGCAAGCCTTGGGTTCAGATCGAAATTGAAGACACGGGACAGGGCATTCCCGACGCCAATCTCGAGCATATTTTTGATCCGTTCTTTACGACCAAACACGAGAGCGGCGAGCACGAAGGCACCGGGCTCGGTTTGACGATCGTGCATCAAATCATCGAAGAACATCACGGCGAAATCAGGGTCAAGAGCATTCCCGGCAGTGGCACCACCTTTTACGTCAACCTTCCGGCTATTCCATTATGACGTCAAAAAACGGCAGTGAATCGACTGTCAAGAAACGCGTGCTCCTTGTCGATGACGAAGCCCGGGTGCGTGCCTCATTGAAAGCGGTGCTTGAGCCGTCATACGAGGTCATCCAGGCCGCAGATGCACAAGAAGGCCTCGATCTGTTCCATAAAGAGGCGCCGCACGTCGTGCTGCTGGACGTCATTCTTCCCGGCAGCGACGGGCTGTCCGTGCTCCAGGCGCTGCGCACGGAGCAGAATCCAACACCGGTCATCATGCTCACGGGCACGAAGTCCGTCAAAACGGCGGTCGACGCGATGAAACTGGGCGCCGCCGACTACCTCTCCAAACCGTTTGACGTGGAAGAACTGCGCATCGTCGTCGACCGAGCGCTCAATTCACAAGAGCTCGAGCGTGAAGTCAAGCAGCTCCGGGCGCAAGTCACCCAGCGGTACGCCTTTCACAACCTCATCGGCAAAAGCCGTCCCATGCAGGAGATTTACGGCAAGATCGAGCAGGTGGCCGACAGCCGCACGACGGTCCTCATTACCGGAGAAAGCGGCACAGGCAAGGAGCTGGTCGCCAAGGCCCTCCACTACAACAGCGGACGCCGGGACCGTCCCTTCATCGCGTTGAACTGCGCCGCCCTTCCCGAGACCTTGATCGAAAGCGAGCTGTTCGGCCATGAAAAGGGTTCGTTCACCGATGCCACGGCCCGCCGGGTCGGCCAGTTCGAGCTCGCGAACAGCGGTACCTTGTTCCTCGACGAAATCGGGGATCTCAGCCCCATGACGCAGGCCAAGCTGCTGCGGGTCCTGCAGGAGCGTGAGTTCACCCGCATCGGCGGAGTGCAGGCGATCAAGGTGGACGTCCGGATCGTCGCTGCAACGAACAAGAACCTGGAGGAACTGGTCCGAAAGGGCCAGTTCCGAGAAGACCTGTATTACCGGATCAATGTCATCGCTCTCTATCTGCCGCCGCTGCGCGACCGGGGAGAGGACATTCCACTTCTGGCGAAGCATTTCCTCTCGAAGCGGATCGAGGAAGACAACCGGCCGAGTCAGGACTTTTCCAAGGACGCCGTCGAGCTGCTGACGCGGTATCCGTGGCCGGGAAACGTGCGGGAGATGGAAAACATCATCGAACAGGCCTTTATCTGGTCCAAAGGCTCCGACTCCGTCACCCCCGAGCATCTGCCGACGATTCTTCGGAACGACACGCGGTCGTCATCCCTGAGGGACGACACCCTGGCGGGCCGGCTTTCGCTCGAAAAGGCCGTTATGGAATTCGAGCGCGAGATCATTCTTGACGCGCTGAAGAAAAACAATTACGTCCAAACCCATGCAGCGACCCAGCTCGGCATAAGCCGCCGAATGCTGAAATACCGGATGGACACGCTCGGCATCGGCCGCCCCGACAACGATCCCTCTCCGCCCGAAGCCGAACCGCTCGCACAAGAATAGCGAGCACCGTCCTCGGGATTCGGCTCTGCGCAAGGCCTCCCGTTATACTCATGGTTCGGGTCTAAGTAGAGACCCATACGGTGAAACTACATATAGTGGCCGGGGTCAGGAGTACCACATCCGCTAGAATTTCTCCGCGTAAATAGCGGAAAATAATGCGTTTTACTTGACAGAATCGCCACTTAAGCGTACATGAGCGCATATGGCAATTCCTTCCGTCCCCAATACGCTGTCGCAGAAGCCCACGGTTCTCGTCATCGACGATGAGGCCGGACCGCGCGATGCGCTGAAAGTCATCCTCCGCCCCTTCTTCAACATTCAATCCGCAGAGTCCGCGCAGGCGGCGATCGACGTGCTGAGCCAGCAGCGGATCGATCTCATCACCCTGGATCAGAAACTCCCGGATCGGCAAGGATTGGACCTGCTCCAGGAGATCAAGCACGACCACGCCGACATCGAGGTGATCATCATTACCGGCTACGGCAGTCTCAAATCGGCGATGGAAGGAATCAGGCACGGTGCCGCCGGGTATCTGCTCAAGCCGTTTAACGTGACGGAATTGATCACGTTGGTCAATCAAACCCTGGAAAAAAAGCAGCGGCTCGACTACCTACGGCGCTCTCTGCATACATTGGCCGGCTTATGGGGCTCGGAAGCGGAATGCGCAGAAGCGTGGCGGGACATGAGGGCCGGATACGAGGCAATCGGCAAATCGGGACAGGCGTTGTCCTGGGGAGACGAAGCGGCGGATCTGCTTCCCATGCTGTCCGATCTGCTCGAAGCCAAGGACCGGCAACTCTTGAACCATTGCAGCCGCGTCAGCTTTTACGCCACGCTGCTGGCGAACCGGACGAATCTGACGGTGAATGAGCAGAAGTCTCTGGCGCTCGGAGCGTTTCTCCATGACATCGGCAAGATCGGTAAGGAGCCCTATCGTTTCGCCGACGATGAGATCGTCGCGACCGACCGCGGCCATGCGCTGCGTGCGCACCCCGAACTAGGCGCAAAACTCGTGGCCCCGCTGCGGCTTCCGGCGGCGGTTGGACAAATCATCGCCTATCATCATGAACGGTGGGACGGCTCAGGATATCCGCATGGTTTGAAAGGAGATGGGATCCCCATTCTGGCGAGAATCGTGTGTCTCGCCCAAGCATTCGACCATCTTACCGCCGAGCTACCCGACCGCGTGGCATTCTCCATCGATGATGCGACCCGCTTCCTGTCCGACCGTGCAGGCACCTACTTTGATCCTGCGCTTACCGTCCTGTTCACGCAGGTCGTTCAGGAATGCAAGGCGTCGCTGCCCGCGATGGCCATCGCCACCAATCCGTCCAGCCGCACCGACGCCTAATCTCAGCGCTTCGCCTTCGCCCCCGCAATCAACTCCGCCGCGGTAGCCCGAACCTTGCTGGTGACCGCTTCCCCGCCGATCATCCGCGCGATTTCCTCCTCCCGGCCGAACCCCGTCAAGAGATTCACGCTCGTGGTCGTACGCTTGCCTTCCTGCCCCTTGGCAACCAGGAGATGGTGGTCGGCCTGAGAGGCCACCTGCGGCAGGTGGGTTATGCAGAACACCTGGTGCAGG
>JBKPSD010000164.1:0-17801 GCA_046734935.1 Nitrospirota bacterium | reverse complement strand
AGCCAAACGATTCCGCGGTGATGTAGGTCCCGTTGGCGAGCGAGACGGTCTCTGCTGTAATCAATATTGTCGGTGAGGGATTTGGGCCACCAGAACCGTTCATGCTGACCGCCTTGATGGACGCGTCGTCCATCATGAGTTGGCCACCGCGGATCAGCACTCGTCCGGCTGCATCCGCACTCGTCTCAAGAGCTGTTTTTTGTGAGAGATTGATCGCTCCCATCGCCATGCCTGCCGCAGGTGTGAAATCTATGGCAGAAAGCTCGCCGGCCGAGACGGCACTGGCTAGATTGATTTGGCCACCTTGAGCCGAAAGTTTTGCTGACTGCACAGTTCCATCCTCGCGCGTGCCGGACTGCACTGTGATGTTCCCGCCGACCAGGGAGAGGCTCTGCCCGGGTGTGACAGACAACTGACTTCCTTGAACCGTGATTGCTCCAGGATTCGACCCTAAAAATCCGAAGGCGGCAACTGGTGCCGCACTCAAGATCGCATCGGCGTTTGCATTTGCAACCGCATTGAAGAGTACTCCGTCAGCAAGTCGAAGATAATCTGCCGAGGTGAAGCTCACCATCCCCCCGACGTTCACCGTCGCGTTAGGCCCGAACAGAAATCCTGCCGGATTCATCAGGAACAGATTGGCATTGCCGAAGCCTGTCGTTTGAATAATGCCAAAGATGTTGGAAAGGTTTCCTCCTGTTACACGGCCGAGGATGTTCGACGTAGCGAGGCCGGAGTTGTTGAGGAAGTTTGCAATATTGTTGGTAGGCACATTGAAGTCACCGAAACTGTGAAATAGATTTGTACCCCCCCCAGGTCTGGTGCCACCCGTGATGTTGTATTGCGTTTGTCCGCTTGGGAGAGGCACTGCTGGACTGACCTGTGTATTAAGGCCTGAGGCGGTAATGGGCGAGGCTGCTTGGATCGAAATAGGGGGGTATGCGAATGGCAGAAGGACTAAGAAAACAAATACGAGGAAGGGAATTAGGCGCAAGTGTCCCGTATATTGCTTGTTCAAGGCGGACCTCCTGTAAGAAGTGGTCGCTTTACCTCACAAACACCGATCACTGCGGCAGCAGAACGGAGGCCAATTCTAAGAGTGCCATGTCAGCAAAGCAATGGGACCGAATGATGGGGCAGGAAATGCGTGTAATAAGTGGTTCGGTTCGATTACGGGTATGGGCCAGAATTGAGCCGGCGATAGAGCCATGGTGGAACAGGATCGGGATCATTCCATAAGCCTCGCTTTGCTTGTTTCGCTTCCTGCTGTGATTGTTCAAGCGCACGATCCTTCGGCGCGTGTTTGTGATACCACCAAAACCTTCCTTCCTTCATGAGCTGCTGATTGACGTTCGTGCCATCCGGCAACAGCACATCGGCGATGGTTCGGCCGTACTTACCCTTCCCATGCGTTTTAAGCGTCACTTCCTTACCAAAGACCAGTTCTGACGTGGCTTGCTTGGCCTTCGTGCCATAGGCTTGTCCTTCAGGGCAGTCGATGCCGTTGAGGCGGATACGTTCAGCATGGTTGTTGTGCAGGATTTCGATGGTGTCGCCGTCGAGGACACCGACGACTTGCACTTGCGCGGTTAGGTCAGTGGCAAACGCTGAATTTGTGACTAGCACGTATAGCAGGGCGGAGAAAAAAAACAGACTGCTCATAGTTCCGTCTTGGTATCTGTGACGCTTGTGGGGTACATCAGATACCGTTTATGTTCTCTCGTTGACGGTCGAATCATGGCCTGGTAAAGGGACGACGGCCACATTAAGCTTGCCACATGGATTTGGTTGATTGTCGACGAGCTGAAGTAGACGAGGGAGCGGACTGCGGACGCGTTGCATCCATGGATAAGCCTTTCCCCCCGATAGGCACTCAGCTAGCAAAGGCTTTTTAAATTATTAGCACGTGGCTCTCAGACCGACAGACTGAAAGCGAGAGAAAGGCTTGCTCTGATCCCTGCCTCTCAGGGAGAGAGAATTGTGGTAGCGCGCGGCGTGATTGGGATAGTAAGGGTCGCCGTGGTTCCCTGCTTCGGTGCCGAGGCGAAATCAAAGCGACCGTTCAAGGCTTTCATGCGTTCCCGGATCGTGAGGAGGCCGATCTTTGAGGAAAGGACGCTCCCCGTCCCGGCAGGTGGTGGGCCTTGCGAGGCCGCGAGATCGAAGCCGCTTTCGTCACGCACCACGATCTGAAGGAGGCCCTTGTCGCAAGTCAGCCGGACGCTCGCCTGTTTCGCGGCTGCATGCTTCGCCGTGTTGATCAGCAGTTCCCGCACCGAACGAAACAGCAGGACGGCGTAACTGCGAGGAACGGCGCACTCATCGATCTGATCCAGGTCCACTCGTACCTCCAAATCGTAGCGCTTCATCTGGGTCACGAGAGCCCGAATGCCCGCGACCAGGCCTTGTTCGTGCAGGATCGGTGGACTCAGCTCGGCCATCAACGTCTGGCAATACTGTAAGGCTTGGCTCAACACCTGGTCGACTTCTCGGACGATCCCATCGCCTGCTGGCGTTACAGAGACTCGCTGCAACTGTCCAATTTTAATACGCCCGAGCACGAGCAACTGCACGAGATAGTCGTGCAACTCTGTTGCAAGGTGCGTACGTTCACGCTGCTCCGCCGCATCGAGCGCGGTCGTCAGGGACCGGACATCCACCAGAGAGCGGTCTAACTCCTGAGTGCGCTCGGCGAGTTGCCGTTCTAGAAGGCGCTTCCACTGATGCAGCGTCGTCTCTGCCGCTCGCTCGGCGCTGACGCGCTCGTCCTGAGAGTCGCGTGTGGTTTCTTCCATCGAATGGACGTCGGTCGTCATCTTTCCATTACCATCTGAATGGTTCATGTGCGGCTCCTGGTTGCATAAGTGAAAAACCCGCTCGACGAATGGTCTCACTTAACGAGTAGCCATAAGTGAGGGTCGAATGAAGTACTAGTGAGAACCCGTGTGATCATACGGGCATGTTAGGGCGGCTGGCGAAAGCCGGGCTGTCTAAAAGTGAACATTCCGAGGGTCTGGATAAAATAGTCCTGACATTGGGCTTCTAAATAGGTTTCTCTGTCGGAACTTGACTCCCTCGCTCTATCTGTTGGCGAATACTTCAAAGACACGGTGGTTTGCAATCTATTCTGTTTAAGCAGAGGTGGAATAACTCTTCACCGTGAGCGATTTTGACCAGTCGGGATCCGTCATTCCGACCTACTGTAGCGCTGAGTTGATGCCGATCTCGTAATGTCTTTGAGCGAAACATACCAAACTGGAAGCTGACCGATGCCCCCTTCACGAACGCCGCTCTTTAACCCCCAGCTGTTTCTCACCCAAGTCGGCAAAGGCAAATCGAGCCTCCACCTCTTGAAGAAACAGACGCTGTTTTCGCAAGGGGAGGTAGCCGAGGCGGTGTTCTATCTCCAGTCGGGCAAGGTCAAGTTGACCGTGGTCTCACGACAGGGCAAAGAAGCCGTTATCGCCATTCTGGAACAGGGGGCGTTTTTTGGCGAGTCCTGTCTGGCCGGACAGGGAATCCGCACGGCGACGGCGACGGTCGTCGAGGATTGCAGCGTTGTACGCATCGACAAAGTCACCATGCTTCGCGTCATGCACGATCAGCCCGCCTTTGCCGAGCTGTTTATGGCCTATCTGCTGGCGCACGCGATACGCATCGAAGGAGACTTGGTCGATCACCTCTTTAATTCAAGCGAGAAGCGGCTGGCGCGGGTGCTGCTGCTGTTGGCGCACTTTGGCAAGGAAGGCAAGCCTGAGACGGTGATTGGGAAGATCAGTCAGGAAACGCTCGCCGAGATGATTGGCACCACGCGTTCTCGTATCAGTTTCTTCATGAACAAGTTTCGCAAACTGGGTTTCATCGATTACAACGGCCAGTTAAAGTTGCATGTGCACAGCTCGCTCCTGAATGTGATCCTCCACGACTAAGCCGAAACTGTTGGGTCTGAACAAACACACAGATACTGAAAGCTGTTTCCCCATCTAGTCCACCGTGACCATTCCTTAAGAGTGTGACTCAGTAGTGTCAGGGAGGGAACGAATACAATTCCCCGCCGTACCTTCATCTCCTCAACAACCCAAAGGGCAACGAGTGTCTTGCCAGTCCCGCATGCCATAACAGCGGTAGCACAATCTGTCGTTCGGAATGTCTTGATGATGCTATCGACCGCCCCTCGCTGATAGGCACGTGGCTCACGCGTAGGAGTCACAATGCGATCATGTTTAAGCCAGTTTTCAATGCTGACGAAATCTTCGCGTGTGAGCGTGCAGAAAAACTGAGCACGAATAGTTCGAATCGCGCCAGTGATGTTCCCTGGAAGGTTTAGTGTGCTGCGAATGTCCAATGGAATCTGCCCAACAGGCCAGACCGGCTACCGCCTGCCGGCACGCGGAGCGGCCTCTCGTCGAAGATCGGCCTCCTCACGATCCGGGAACGCATGAAAGCCTTGAACGGTCGCTTTGACTTCGCCTCGGCACCGAAGCAGGGAACCACGGCGACCCTTACTTTGCCGATCGGCCAATGCACCACGTCAATTCTCTTCCATGAGACACAGCCTGCGGGCGATCTGTACCACGATGAACTCTCCCTCCATTTTCCCATCTTCCAACTTGAGCATTTTTGACCAGACGGCCACTTAGTCAGCAGCTTAGCCTTTTCTAGTAGCGTACAAGCTGGATAACACACATGACGCAGCATCAAATCTTTGTGTCCGCATTCTTCGTCGTCCTCCTAGTGCTGCTCTACCAGATTGCTATCATCTTTGCTCCCTTTCTTGTTCCCGTCCTCTGGGCCGTCATCATCGCCCGGATGAGCAATATCCTGTACCTGAAATTGGTCCATCTCCTTCGGGGCCGAGATACACTCGCGGCAGGTCTGCTGACCTTTGCGACCATGTTCCTCGTGGTCTTCCCCATCGTGGCTCTGACCTTTCTGCTCGTTCAGGAAACAGCGATCGCCTACCGGAATGTGGAGGAATGGGCCCAGACCGGTGGGATAAAACAGCTGCCGGAATATCTTGGCAAACTTCCTCTGGCTGGGCCATTTATCAGGGACCAGCTGCGGACATTCGTAATCGAGGGCTATGAGGGCTCCATCGTGGATGGGACGAAAACAGTGGGTGCGTTTCTGTTTGCTCAGCTGTCCAGTCTAGCTCGTGATGTCGTTTCTGTGGCGATCGATTTTTCCATTATGCTCTTCACCTTGTTTTTCCTTTATAAAGATGGAAGAAACTTATTTGGGCGGCTCTATCACATTCTGCCCTTGGAAGAGCGACACAAACGCAAGGTATTTGGTCGTCTAGATAACACGATGGCCGTGGTCGTCAAAGGGGTTCTTGTGACTGCGCTCATGCAGGGCATCTTAGCAGGAGGCGCCTATGTCATCCTCGGTGCACCCTTCCCCTTGGTGCTGGCGGCGATTACCGCCCTATTTTCTCTCTTGCCAGTTGGCGGGACTGCTTTGGTTTGGCTACCGGTCGTCGGATACTTTTTGTGGTCAGGACCACTCTGGAAGGGAATTGTGATGGCCGCATGGGGCGGCCTCGTGGTCGTAGGCGTGGTCGATAATGTTTTTAAGCCGTTATTGATCGGCCAGGGAACGCAGCTACCGACGCTCTTTCTCTTTTTTAGTATTGTTGGAGGGCTTGCGGCGTACGGGTTTATTGGCGTGTTCTTCGGCCCCATCCTACTGGCTATCCTACTCACAGCAATTCGCATCTATGAGGAGGAATATCAAATAAAAAGGATGCGTATTCCAAGAATCAGCACGGCTGCATGAAGAGGACGCCTTGGGGCTGTTGCGAACCGGATCAACTTAAGCTACACCGCAAACAAGTTAGCAACTTTCGATCAAGCGGTGGCAGCCATCTGTCGCACCTTCGCACATTCCGAACACCATCGCTGTCCGCAGCTGACGCACACAAATTGCTCGACGGTGAGCCCGGTCGCCACCTCGATCGCTGTCTCGATCCGAAGTGTCCCTTCGCACGTCCTGCATCGCAAAAATTCGGTATCCATGGATCACATGCTATGCCGAATCGAACCTGATATCTGTTCACATTTGCACATATGAAATTCCGTTTAGAGGTCCTCGGAGGAAGTGGCGCTTCGCCGTCAATTTGGAACACCGATATCAGGTAGTCGTGAAAAACGTCCCGTCAGGGAGCAGCTCCCGCATGCCCCCCTAAATAGGGCACTTCTCTTTGAGCGCATCGGGCAGCGAGCAGAGTTACTGAATAAAATCTCAAGTCTGATCTTGGCTAAGCTAGATCCTACGGAGGCAGTCAGAGAGCTATCTGGCCGCCTCCGCCTTTACTCTTCACCGTTAATCGCGCCAGGATAATCCCCCGGCCCTTTTGATAGGTCGCTCCTTAAAAATGAAAAAGTTTTCACCTGGTACTATCAACTATTCTCTAGGTGAATGTCTCATTAATAGCCGCCTCGCTTTATTAATTTGTGCTAATTGCCATCACAAATAATCATCACCTATACAGGGATCAGTTACCCTTCCCGGCGGGTGGCGTTCCGGCTCCTTCTTCATGCTTGTTCCACTCGCACAACGAGCCACTTCCTCATTCGATGTCGCATTCACTTGGCTGGAGGTATCGTTGTTGTCGTCGTCGTCGTCGTGGTTGACCTTGAGCTTGTTGGAGCACTTAGTTCACTCGGTTTATCATCGGTTGCATCACGAGCACTGGTTTGACTGCTGCCTTGGCCGCGGTTTTGATCGTTTGTCTGACCAACGGCCTGGCTGCCATGCCCGCCAACCTTGATGACTCCCGAAACGTTTTGCTCACCAGCCGTCCGAGCTGATTCCATCCTGACGGTATACCGGAACGTGCCGGCATCTCTGAAACAGATGCTGGCAGTTTCGTTCGTGCTCAGTTGGGCGGTATCGCTGGATGTCATCCACCCACCGAAATTACTCTTGCACGACACCTGAGCCTCAGTCTCTACCATGCCCTGCCGAAGGGATTGCCGGTAAAGAAAGCACGACCAGCAAGAAAGATGAGCGGGAGAAAGAAGAGGGCAATCGACGACATTATGAATCTGAATTAGGCAAACTGCCCATTTCTATTACATCTGTTTTGCACACAACTTACTGTCTGGACCAATCCATAGAACCAAAAAATGCCGATCTGGTAAGAACACTAGGTCGAGTGTTTCGCTTTTTTCGAAAAGCCTCTCCAGTGAACGCGGCCGGACTTATAGAAGTAAGGCAGAATCGCTTTGAAAGAGAAATGGCGGGCTTGGTTAATAGTCTATATGGGGCGACCGGCTTACACCGTTAGGAGTGGGAAACAAGGACCGGTTGCTGCCCACGATCTAATGGGAATCCAGTCTCGGTATTCTCCCTCGATCACTAATGGTCGTCTTTCACCGCCCCCATCGCCATGCCGAGACAAACCCGCCTGCGGCGCTGAACGTAGCCGATCGCTTCGCCCCCTTCTGTTAAGAGAGCTTCTGCCTTCCACACCTCTCGCCCCACGACCCGTGTGGCATAGAGTTGTGGTGGCGCCTCATGACGCTCTATTGAAGTTGGAGTCGGCGTTCGAGGAGCGTTGGTCATCATATATTTGATTTCGTCACCATTCTCCAAGACCCGACGAACACACCAGTGGGTGAGAGGCAGCACTGACTCGTTGGGATCGTCCGTTTCAGTTTCCATGTTTCTCCATGTGAATCACTCTCCTAACAACAAGGGCCGTGTCAGTGGATCTCTGAGAGGATCGTCCAAGCGATCACGGCGGCTGCCTGAGTCGAGTGACCGCAAGGGCTCGAGTGGTTCAATGGGTCGGCTACGGAAGGCGTCGCGCGGGGAGGGGGCGGGGAACAGGGTATAGGGTTCTCCGTTTGAATGACTGCCTGGCTCCGACTCAACGGGACCTGGGTCGAAGAGCGCCCGTCGCCTCGATCGCAGGAGAGCACACCGCCAGCGTATTCAAAACACGCAGTTTGACTGTCGGCGATCGTCGGCAGGCACCGCAGCGTTCCATTCAATGTCCGTGAGCATCCCTCACTATGACGCCTGGGATTCCCACAACAGTGTAGGCCAACGCTGATTGACAACATGGCAGACAGATCCGTAATTTTCGGACCATGATGGCCACCGCAGGAAAGCCGATTCGTGTGCTACTTGTGGATGACAACGCGCTGTTTTTGCGGATGATACGCAGTCTCTTAGTGTCCTATGCCGACATAGAAGTGATTGGTGAAGCAACGGATGGCGAGGAAGCTCTTAAACATGCGGTGGTCCTGCAACCGGCAATAGTGCTGATGGACGTACATCTCCGAAAGACAATGGACGGCATTGCCGCGACCCGTCTGATCATTGAACGGTGTCCGGACGTCGTCGTGCTTGGCCTATCGTGGGATACCCGAGAGTATGTCGTCTCCACAATGCGGCAGGTGGGGGCGTTCGACGTCCTCCCGAAAGATGTCGCCGCGACCCCTGCCATTTACGAGGCCATTCATCGTGCGGTTTCAGCGAAGCGGCGGTCTGATGAGGGGGAGCCCCGGTGCGGCAGGCGATAGGTATGGTGCCCCACGCTTCGACCTGCTTCCTTTCTTCAATCATTTTCGTGATCGTGCGCGATGCGGAAACGGACGCCAAACTTGTTGCTGTGGCCACCTATCGGTGAAACCTCGCAAGACGGTGCACAGTACCTACGCTCTGCAGTGGCCGCGCTACGGAACCGGAACATATCGGCACCAAGTTGGAGATCGACGAGGAGCAAGCCCGCATCGTCCGACGCATCTTCACGGACGGCGTCATTCCGGTGAAGATCGTCGAACGCCTCAAGTTCGTCATCGTCGAGCGATGCGATACGGATGCAGCGGCTGTCGCTATCGGGGCGAGTCGGTCTGCGACAACACGATCATGGCACCACGGAAACTCTTGGAGTCGGTTTTACTGGAGGCCATCCGGTACGACCTCTTCACCGAGGAGGGGTATGCCATCGTCCAGCAGGAGATCGCCCGCTTGCTCGCCGAGCGACGACTAAACCGGTCATCCGAGTTGGTCACGGCAAATACCCAATTGGCGGAAGTAGAAAAGAAGCTCGACAACATCAAGCACGCCATCCTTCAGGGCATCGTCACGAAGACGACCAAGGCGATGCTGGAACAGGCGGAAGGCGAACGTGACCGGCTCCTGGCAAACGTCCACGGCGGCAAAACCAAGGCCGACTCCGTCGCCGAATTCCTGCCGAACGCCATCGGGAAGTTTAAGGCCAAACTGGAAAACATCGGGCAGTTGCGGCAGCACGAGGTCGACAAGGCCCGAGAGCTGTTGCGCGAATTGTTGGGGGGTCGATCATTCTGCACCCCAGCGCCGATGGAGGCGAACGCTACCTGACGGCTGAAGTGTCGGGGGACTATGCGATGCTAACTGCGCTAATTGTTGGTCAAAATAAGTTTGGTGGAGGGCACGGGAGTTGAACCCGCGACCCCTACGTTGCGAACGTAGTGCTCTCCCAACTGAGCTAGCCCCCCACCTGAGGGAAGGGTGACGCGAGCTGACGATCCGCAGGGTGAGGCGGCACATGAGCGTGCGCACCGAATGTCCGCGGCAGAAGAACGGGGAGGAAATGGCTCGCGTCCCCGTGACCAGGCATTATACACAACGCCTGCGGGAGTCTCTACCAGGAAGAGAAGATACGAAGTTAAGAGGCGCTGATAATCGCCTGTCCCAGCGGCTTGCCGTCCGCAATCAGCACTCGGCGGCCATCCACTTTCAGCCGGCCCTCGGCAAACAGCTGCACTGCCCGCGGAAAAATCTTATGCTCTTGGTCCAAAATGCGCGCGGCCAGCTTCTCAGGCGTATCAGAATCGAGGATCGGCACCGCCGCTTGCAGGATGATCGGCCCTTCGTCAACACCTTCTGTCACGAAATGGACGGTGCATCCTGCGAGTTTGCACCCCCACTCGATCGCCTTTTTTTGCACATCCAATCCTGGAAACGATGGCAAGAGTGACGGATGGATGTTCATCATGCGGTTTGAATAGGCATTGACCAGGACCGCCGTCACGATTCTCATGTAACCCGCCAAAAGCACCAATTCCACCTGGCGCTGCTCGAGCACTGCCAGCAACGCGCGGTCATAGGCCTCACGGCTGTCCGGCCGCCCAGCAAACGGTTTGGGATCGACGAAAAAATCCGGCACTTTATGCTTCCTCGCCCGTTCCAGGGCAACGGCTTCCTTCCTATTGCTGATTACTGCAACGATTTCTGCCTGAACGACACGCGATTCGACGGCGTCTATGATGGCTTGTAGGTTGGACCCGCGGCCCGAGGCCAAGACCGCAACTCGCAGCGGCGATTCCCGCTTAACCGACATATTCGACTTCTCCCTCCGTCCCGGATGACGAGACGATTTCGCCGATCTTCCAGCCCTGGTCTCCCAATTCGGCCGCTTTTTTGAGCACGGCGGTGGCCGACTGCGACGGCACGATCAGAATCAACCCGATGCCCATGTTGAAGACGCGATACATTTCCTCGCGCTCGACCTGCCCCAGCTTGCTCAACGCCTGAAAAATCGGGGGTATGGTCCACGCCTTCCGGTTGATTTTGGCCCGGACGCCTTGCGGGAGGATGCGCGGGAGATTTTCGGTGATGCCGCCGCCTGTAATATGTGCGATGCCTTTGATCCGGAATTCTTTGATCAGCGCGAGAATCTGCTTCGCGTAAATGCGCGTCGGCGTCAGGAGCGCCTCGCCCAGCGGGCGCTCGAGTTCCGGCAAGGTGGCGCTGACATCCAGTTTTGCTTTTTCGAAAAACACCCGGCGGGCCAGGGAATAGCCGTTGCTATGCAACCCGGACGAGGCTAAGCCGAGAATCGTATCGCCGGGCTTAATCGTTTTGCCGTCGATGATTTTTGGCCTATCGACGACACCGACGGCGAAGCCGGCCAGATCGTATTCACCTTCGGGATACATCGACGGCATCTCCGCTGTTTCACCGCCGATCAAGGCACATCCAGCCTGCCGGCAGCCATCGGCGATACCGCTGACGACGTCTTTGGCCTTGTTAACGGCAAGCTTGCCGGTCGCGAAGTAGTCCAGAAAAAACAACGGCTCAGCCCCGCTTACGGCGATGTCATTCACGCACATCGCGACTAGATCGATGCCGACCGTGTCGTGTTTGTTCATGAGAAACGCGATTCTTAGCTTCGTACCGACGCCGTCGGTGCCGGAGACGAGGACCGGATCTTCGTACTGTTTGGCGTGGAGGCGGAAAAGGCCCCCGAATCCGCCGAGATCCGTCAAGACTTCCGGCCGGAAGGTCGAGCGGACGAGCGGCTTAATGCGATCGACGAATTCGTCTCCGGCGTCGATGTCCACGCCGGCTTCCCGATAGGTGGTCATGGCAGGGCAGGCATATTAGCGGAGGGTCGCCAGGAGGTCAAACACGATGCTCTACTTCAAGCCTCGGGGCGCATCTCAACATCCAGGAGCTTGATTTTGCGATGAAGATGGCTCCGCTCGATTTTCAAATCTTCGGCCGTTCGCGAAATATTCCAGTGGTGTTCACGCAATTTCCGGCTGATATATTCTTTCTCAAATGCATTCCGCGCATCGCGAAGCGAATCGAAGGGCTGCGTGAAGAGCGGGTTCGCCGACGCTGGGCCTGGCATACTCGAAGCGGCCGAGACCGCTCCGGGCGGTTTGACCTGGAGCGATGTGGTGGCCTGCACTCCGTCGATCACATTGCCGGGAACCATGATCATCAGCCGCTCGATCAAGTTGCGGAGTTCCCGGATGTTTCCCGGCCACTCATACTGCTGGAAGACCATCATGGCTTCGGGCGTCACCTCTTTGATGCGCAACCCCTGTTCCTCCGCGTGCACTTTCATGAAGTGACGGATGAGGAGCGGAATGTCTTCTCGTCGCTCTCGAAGCGGAGGCACCACAATGGGCACGACGTTGAGCCGGTAATAGAGGTCATCGCGGAACGTGCCTTTCTCGATTTCCTTCAGGAGATCCTTGTTCGACGCGGCCAGCACCCGGACGTCCACCTTTAGCAGCTTCGTCCCCCCGACTCGTGTGAACTGCTGCTCTTGCAACGCCCGCAGCACTTTGGCCTGGGTATTCAGACTCATGTCTCCGATTTCGTCAAGGAACAGCGTGCCGCCGTCGGCCTGCTCGAATTGTCCGCGCTTCATCGAGGTTGCGCCGCTGAAGGACCCCTTTTCATGGCCGAAGAGTTCGCTTTCTATCAGTGTTTCTGGAATGGCAGCGCAATTGACGGCGACGAACGGCCGGTCCGCTCTCGGGCTCTGCACATGGATCGCGCGGGCAACCAGCTCCTTCCCTGTCCCGTTCTCTCCGCCAATCAAGACGCGGCTATTGGTCGGGCCCGCAGTGTCGATGAGTTGACGCAGCTGCTGCATGGCGGGCGATTGCCCGACCAATTCGAACTTGCGCTGAACCTTGGTGCGCAGCGATCGATTTTCTTCCTCCAACCGGTATTGTTCCAACGCGTGCTTGACGCGCAAGGTGACATTTTCCAGCGAAAGAGGCTTCTCAATGTAATCGTATGCGCCCAACTTGATGGCTTTGACCGCCGTTTCAATGGAGCCGTGGCCCGACATGACCATGACTTGGGCGGTGGGAACGACTTCCCGGACGCGGCGCAGAGTTTCGAGCCCATCCATGTCAGGCATCCAAATATCGAGGAGCATCAGATCCGGCGGATCGGCCATGTAGGTCTTCAACGCCTCGCCGCCGCTCTTGGCGACCGACACCTCATACCCCTCGTCCTGCAGAATACTGCTCAGTGACGAAACGATCGCTTCCTCATCGTCAACGACTAAGATTGAAGCGGACATGGCCCCCCGTGCCTGCGCTGTTCTATGCCGGCAATTCGAACGTAAACAATGCGCCGCGCGGCTGATTGTTGCCGGCCGTAATCAGCCCCTCGTGATCCGTAATGATGCGGCGCACGATCGCGAGACCAAGGCCTGTGCCGGTTTTTTTCCTGGTGAAATACGGAACGAACAGTTTTTCCTGGTCTTCCGGCGCAATACCGGATCCCTCGTCGGCAATCGACACGACGGCTCTTCGCCGTTTCGTATCGTATTGCGTGGTCACCCAAACCCGGCCCTTTTGATTCATCGCTTGAATGGCATTGTCGAGAAGATTGACGAGGACGCGTTTGATCTGTTCCCAATCGAACTTTAAGTTCGGCAGGTCTTCATCCAGTGACACGATGAGCTCGACGTCCTTATGGGCACCACGGTACAACGAAACGACCTCGTTGATCACATTGTGCAGCGATTGGAGCGCCAACTGCGGAGCCGGCAGCCGGGCGAACTTAGAAAACTCGTCGACCATGTGCTTGAGACTGGCGACCTCGTTCACAATCACGTTGGTCGATTCATCGAACACGCGGTCGAAGTCCGGTGCCTTTTCCAAATACTTCTTGCGCATGCGCTGAGCCGACAACTGAATGGGCGTGAGCGGGTTCTTAATTTCATGCGCGACCCGGCGAGCCACTTCCTGCCACGCCGCCACTTTCTGCGCCTTGAGCAATTCGGTCAAATCCTCGAAGACCAACACCACGCCGAGGTCCTGGCCTTGTTCGTCCTTCATCCTCGACGCGTGCAGCGCGACCGTCAGAAATTTTCCGTCCACTTCTAGAGTGCCGTCGAGCGTCAGGTCGTCGCGCTGGTCTTGCAGCATGCGGTCGTAAATCGTCTGAAACAGCGTCAATCCGAACTCTTTGAAGGCCTCGTTGGCCGGCCGGCCCTGCATGCTGCCGGCGGAGACACCGAGGATCCGCTCACCCGAGGGGTTGAAATTGGTCACCATCCCGTTTTTATCGATGGAGAGAAGTCCTGCGGCAATGGTGTCGACCACCGTTTCGATATAGGCTCGACGACGGTCCAATTCGAGATTGTTGCGGCGCAACGAGAGGTTCACGGCTTCAATGGTGGACTTGCTCCCCTGCAAATCTGCGGTCATGCGATTGAAGGAGTCGATCAATGTACCGATCTCGTCCGTCGCTTTGGCGTCGATGCGCACTGACAGATCGCCCTGTGCGATCGCATCTGTGGCTTCCGCCAGGCGCTGGATCGGCACCGTGATGCTGCGCGCGACGTAAAATCCGAACCAGGTGGCTCCGAACAGGATCAGTACCGTGATGACCGCGACAAACAGGTACGCCCCGGCCTTGATAGGATTTTTCATCGCCTTGATTTGTTTATATTCTTCATATTGACGACCGATGCCGTCCATCTTGGCCAGCAGCGACTCCGGCACGTAGGCATCGACGACCACCACCCCGCCCACCTCGTTGCCCCGGCCGCTCGCCGCCACAGGCGCGGCCGCGCGTACGAGCCTGCCGGTCTGCGCCTCCTGAACCGTGTTCGCCTCCTGTTTGCCGTTGATCGCTTGCAGTACAAGCTGACCGATGGGCAGATCGAGGACCCCCGCCGGGACCTCGGCATCAAGCGACTTTGTCAGCGTCTCCATCTTGGCAGAGTACACCTCGATGCCGGCCACGCCGAATTCCACCCGTTTGCGCGCCATCGCCGCCACCAACAAATCGCGCTGCTCAGGCAGCAGCATGTCTTCACGGAAAATTTCGTGACTGATCGCGCGGGCGCTGTTCACGGCGAGCGTGATATGGCCGGCGTGCTGCATTTTGGCTACTTCATAGGAATCGCGCATCACCCGGTCGATCTGATCGCTGAACCACACGTCCACGGCCTTGTTCACCAGACCGCTGGCGACAAAGGCGAGCAGTACCGTCGGAATCAGCGCAAATCCGATGAACGCGGCCACCAGCTTGGTGCGGAAGCCGGAACCGATCAACCGGTGGCGCCGCTCGAAATAAGCCTTGATGAGATTTCGGGACAGCAACAGAAGGAGGACGACAAAGCCGATGAGGTCGAGATTGATCAGCAGGAGTACGAGAGCATAGCTTGTGGACGGGAAAAACGAATCGGGATCATCGGTGCCCGGAACGACCACCTGTCCGTAATAAAAGGTCAGCGCCAAGCACGGGATGAGAAAGAGAAGAAGAATCCAAACGGGCCTTAAATGCCGTTTCCGACGCTCCGGTTCTTGAAGCGACGGCGCGGTTTGCTTCGGAGGATGAAGGCTTTCCGGACCCTCGGGCGCCGTCCGTCGCTCAGGGCCGGTCCATACCGGAGAGGCCACGTTGGGGCGGAAGTCACTCACAGCCCGAACTCCTTCTCATGACACGGACCTGTGGCAGGTAAGGTGTTTACTATAGCGGAATTGGAAGCCTGGCTCAAAGGTTGCTTCGCTCCTTGAAGGGAGCAGGAGGCCGCACGCAGGTAGCAGGACTTATTTCGAAGTCAGACTCACGTACTTCATGCGCAGCGCATACAGCATGTCGCGCAACACGGTTTGCTCTTCGGTCGTCAAGTTTCCTTTGGTCTTTACGTCCAACACCGAGAGGAGATCGATGATTTCTTTTGCTTGGGGCAGATTGACCGGCATGGCAGGTTGCTGAGGGTCCAATTGTTCGCCCATCAGCATTAAAGAGGAACTGCCGAGTGAGATCACGAAGGAGGCAAAGCTTACTGGGACCCCGCTCGCCGCCTCGCCCCCACCCGCACCACCAGGCAATTCCGTCGAGCGAGAAGGGGCAGACGACGGAGCCGGACTTGAGCGTTCGGTGGCAGCGCTGCTGCCACGACGGTCGCGGATTACAAAGCCTTCCTCTTGTTCACCTGGCACGGCGCCTCCGGACATCTTGGAGGCAGCCTACCATAGGGCCTTAGCCGGCGCAACTCGTTGAAGAGCCATGTGAACCAGGTATAATAGCCTTTTTTTGGGCGGAGCATCGGAGCCTCGAGATTGTCACAGCGCTTTCAGAAATTGACAGACCTGATGGCCGCCTTGCGCGCCCCGAACGGGTGTCCGTGGGACCGCAAGCAGACGCATGAATCTTTAAAGCCGTATCTGCTCGAAGAAACCTACGAGGTGCTGGAAACAATCGATCACCAGGACCGCCGAAAGCTTGCTGAAGAACTCGGCGACGTACTGCTCCAAGTGCTGTTTCATAGCCAGATCGCCGCGGAAGCCGGCACATTCACCATCGACGACGTGCTCGACCAGCTCAGCGACAAACTCGTGCGACGCCACCCGCATGTGTTTCCGAACGGCTCTCAAGACCCTGTGCCGGCGAATGCCGAGCAGGTATTAGCCAAATGGGAAGACATCAAACGAGCGGAGCGGCGTGCGGAAGGGCGCCCCGAGTCGGTTTTGGACGGCGTTCCCCAGACATTGCCGGGGCTATTGCGGGCCTATCAAATTCAGGCCCGGGCCTCGCGCGTCGGATTCGATTGGAGCCATGACAGCGCCGGCTTTGATGAAGTGTTGGCCAAAATTGAAGAAGAGATCCGTGAGTTCAGGACGGCGCTTCGGCAGCCGTCGGGAGACGGCAAGCAGGGGGAGATCGAAGCCGAATTTGGCGACGTGTTGTTTTCGCTCGTCAATCTCGCCCGTTTCGTCAAAGTCAACCCTGAAGACGCATTGCGTCAAGCCGTCAACCGCTTCATCGTCCGCTTTCAATACATCGAACGCCAGGCGGCGGCAAAAGGATGTGCGGTTGGTGACCTGCCGTTTGACGAAATGAATCGGCTTTGGGAGGACGCCAAACGGCAGCCGCCCGGGAGCGACGTGAAATAGATCATGGGAGACGACGAGGGTCCTTACCAGGAAGGCAAACGCGCCGGCCTCCATCCACTTATCGTGGTATTTGGGGTCCTGCTCGGCCTTTGGCTGTTCGTCGCGCTGATCGTTCCCAGTTCCCGGAACAAACAGGCGACCGGCACCGAGGGCCCCGCCGGAGCCCTGGTCGAAGACCCCGAGGCCGCGCCGGTGATTTTCAAAGTCCAATCGACGGTTTCGGACATGAACGCCGTGAGCCTTGTCGTGCCCCGTCAAGCCACTGAAAGTCAGGTCGTCGGCCTTCTGAAACGCCTGAAAAAAGAGCGTCTGGCGGGCACGCTCACCGATCTCATTCCCGCTACGACGCCGGGACACAAACTCGGCGATCATGCGGTGGCCGACATCTATGTGCTGTCTGATCCGACGTACGCGGAGGCAGATGTCATCCGAACGCTCTCGCGCGGCGCTCACGCCCCGGGAGGGCTGTATCCCGATCGCGTGCCATTCGAAGTGGCGATGGAGGAAATCCGCGGACACTATCGAATCGATTTACACAATACCGGCGCGCCCGATACAGGATCCATTGGATTTGCCGATGAATCGGGCGTTCACTCGAAGCACTACCGGAAGATTTTCTAGCCGGCGGAAAATCAGATCTTGGCGCGATGCTTGATTTCCGTTCGCAACGCCTCGCGGTGCTGCTCCAACCACGATTCAAGCCTCGCAAACATATGCGCCATCGACCCCGCGAACGCCGGGACCACGACGTCGGCGCGCCCGGAGAGCAGGCCGTCCTGATCGGCGATCCGCAATTTCTCGTCGGCAATTCTGCGTGTGAGCAGCTGAGACACCAGTAGTTGCTGTCCGGGCGAACCGCTTACGGGACCGAGAATCTTGCCCCTGAGGACATCGAGTTCCTCGCCAATGGCGACCTTCACGCGCACCGCATGCGGCATCGGCCATTGAGGACGTTGGATCGAATAGTCGTAAGAGAACGCCGGCTCCCTCGGCTCACGAAACGGCCCGGCCACTCCCAGAATTTTCAGCGCATTCGTCATCGTCATGTCGTTCCTTCAGTGTCGTTCGCCTGACAAGTATCGCACGACTTTCTCGGCCGCGAGCGATCCCTCCCGGATGCAATCCGGGATTCCCACG
>JBKPSD010000163.1:0-17694 GCA_046734935.1 Nitrospirota bacterium | reverse complement strand
GCGCTCAGCACGGTAAAGCGCGACGCGCTAGGAAGCTTCTTACTCCAATTCTGCAGAAGAAGTTCAGGGATGTCCGGATTCGACGGCGAGGCAGCCAAGGCATCGTATAAACCTGGGCCAACTGTGAACAAGCTGCCTATGACCAAACAGACTACCGAGATCGACATGAACGCGTGAGCCTGCCGGATCGTGCTTCTCATGCCATCCTCCTGGTTAAACGCTCGAACATGCCAGCCTGCTTGCACAAGCGGATCACACGCAGGGGAACTCGATCCAGCGCCAACCTCGGGCATTCGCTAGTCCTTTCCTTGGATCGGCGCATCCATACTGATCAGGTGAGTGGCCAGCGGAGCATACCGTGAACACCGAAAAATACAAGCGCCAACTGAAGGCGAAAGAGCAAGACTTACTAGTCCAGCTCACGCGTGCCGGTCAACGGGCGCGGGAATCGAGCGACGATACGGCCCGGGACGCAGGCGACGAAAGTGTCGCTGACGAGCAAAAAGACGAACAGTTCCGCGGCAGCAACGTTGACTGGGCAACATTAGGCCAGGTTCGGGAAGCGCTCAAGCGCATTGACGACGGGACGTTCGGCGCGTGCCTGGCGGATGGTGAACCTATCCAGGAGAAGCGGCTCGAGGCCATCCCCTGGACGGCCTATTGCTTGCGCCATCAGCAGGAACTGGAAGACGTCGACGCGACGCGCAAGCCGACCTTGTAATGAAAGATGTTCGCCGCTAATCCGCCCTCATCAATGAAAGGGCCCAGGTAATTCTACCCGCGACGCGCCCGGCCGTCGTCGGCATCTCGGTAGACGCCAATGACGTGTCAATCTTGCTCATCTCTACGGGATAGCGGTACACTCGGACGGCCGGCATCGGACTCACTGGACGGAGAAACCGATATGAACAATGACCACGGCAGGTATTCGGGAACAGCGCTCTTCTTTACTTTCCTCGGTGGAGCGGTAGTCGGCGCCATCGCCGGAATTCTCTTGACCGACAGGTCGGGTCAGGAGACCCGCTGGGAATTGGAAGACTATGCAAAAAGAAAGCAGAAGGACTTGATCAAGAAAGCAAAGGAAGTGCGTGCCGCCCTGGATGATGTAATTGAGCGGGGTAAGGTGTTCATCACGGAAAAGCGGGCCGGCACCGATGCTTCCGTCACGACCGGTAAGGAAGCGCTGAAAGAAGCCATCGAAAACCGGCCGCGCGCCGTATAAACGGTGGCGTCGTGTGTCCGTCCTTTCCGCACCCCTGACAATGTGCGGTAGCAACCGGGCGACGCGGCAGCGCCGCATGTGTAAAAAGGACGTCCGGGCTCGCGGGGACGTGAGAATTACGGCGTAGTGTGATCCAATTGCTGGCGGGTGCGGTCTGCGGCTCCTTTGAGAACGTCCTCCGTCTGTCGAGCATCGTCCATCGGCGTCTTCATCCGCTGAATCATCGCGTCGGTCTCAGACCGCGACGGGAGAGCCGGTGTTTCCTCCACATGCTTGTTGGTAGCCGAGCCGATCGGTTTCGGCGGCGGACCCTGGCGTTCACAGGCGACGACTGCGACCCACAGCACGATTCCGAGCGTCGTCAGGCTGATGCCGGCGTACGGTCTCACATTTTCCCCGCGACAGCCTGGCAGAGCGTCTTCGCGACCGACTTCGCTTTGTCGAGCTCGAACCCGTAGACGCGGATCTCGAACGCGGAACTGCCTTTCTTGACGACCAAGCCCAATCCGGATCGCTCCTTGGTGTTAAAGTACACGTAAAAGGCCTCGTCGCCAACGCCGTTGACCGGTTCCACGATGATCCCGGGCATTTTCGAGGTCTTGCCGGCGTTGAAGCGATCGATGGAACTCTTCCCGGCGAGCGGCTGAGTAATCGTCAGCGTGGCAAATCGGCCTTTACCTATCCATTGACAGCTCGATGGCCGGCTGATCGGTGTTCCGGCGTCGACCGAAATCTCCAGCGCCGCACTCACCTGCGCCTGCGTGATCAGCGAGCAGGCTTCCTCTTCCGCGAACGCTGTTGAGTACGCCAACATGCAGGGGATGAGCGCAACAACGAACGCGATCGAGCGCATCGTATCACCTCAACCTTGGAGAAGCCTATGGTAAGTGCTCGGATCCTGTTTGGCAATCCGTTTCGAGCGACTGGATATGACGCTGAGGCGAAGGCACCCGCGCGAGCTCACCCGAACACCCGGTCGAGGTCGTTCAGGTGCTTTGTTTTCTCTCCTTCGGTCAACCACGCACCTTCGAAGGAATTTCGTGACAGCAGGTAGAGGTCTTCGCGTGTGACCGGCAGGTGTTCGATGAGAGCCCGGTAATTGTCGTTCACGTATCCGCCGAAATAGGCGGGGTCATCCGAATTGATCGTTGCTTTGAGACCCCGTTTGAGCATGGTCAGTACCGGATGCTGATCCATATTCTTCACCACACAGAGCTTGAGGTTCGAGAGAGGACAGACGGTAAGGACCGTGCCTTCCTCGGTCAGGCGTTGCACCAGCGCGGCATCGTCCAATGAGTGGTTGCCGTGATCAATGCGATCCACCCGTAGCAGATTCAGTGCTTGGTAAATATACTCCGGCGGTCCTTCTTCACCGGCATGGGCGGTGATTTTAAAGCCTAGTTCCCTGCACCTGGCGAATACGCGCGCAAATTTTTCGGGCGGGTGGCCGATTTCTGAAGAATCCAGCCCGAAGCCGTCGAGCTGATCCAGAAAGGGCCTCGCCTGGTTCAATGTGTCAAATGCATGCGCTTCCGGCAGGTGACGGAGGAACGACAAAATCAGCTTGGAAGTGATGCCCAGCTGTTCATGGCCCTGTCGCAGCGCCCGGCGAATGCCGGAAATCTGAACGCCCAGGGGAACGCCTCGCTCGAGATGTGCCTGGGAATCAAAAAACAGCTCGACATGGACGACGTTGTCCGCTCGTACGCGCTGGAGGCACGCCCAAGTGAGGTCGTAAAAATCCTCTTCCTTCAGCAGGACCGACATGCCGGTGTAATAGACATCCAAAAATTCCTGCAGATTATTAAAGGCATACGCCGCACGAAGCGCTTCCACGGTCCCATAACGGAGCGGCACACCGTTGCGCTCGGCCAGACGGAATGCCATTTCTGGTTCGAGACTGCCCTCGATATGCAGATGGAGCTCCGCTTTGGGCATTCGCTGGGCGAGATTCAGCAATTCATCGTTCATGGATGGGCCTCGATCGACTCCAATCGACTATGCGGAGTCTATCACGGGTCATATTACTGCCCTCCCCTTTTCGGTTTTTCGGAGTGAATCGATTTGCATTCACGTGGCATCTCTTTGGATGCCATCGCAAGATTTCAAGGAATGGCCAACCCGCGCATGAACAGCGATCAAGCCTCAGCAATATTGCTGGCTTCGACCGTGACACGAACGTTCGTTCCACCAGGCACGGACGTTGCTGAGATGCATCAACAGTGCGTTACCAACACATGTCAACATAAGGAGAACACCATGGCTGAGTACAAATCTGATGCATTCTTCGGGGCGTTGACGGGAAACGGGCGCGTGCTCGTCGTCGATGATGAACCTTCTGTCCGGACGATCGTCCGCTTGGTTCTTGAAAAGGCCGGCTACGAGGTCCTGGAAGCGGAAAACGGTGCGACGGCGATTGAAGCGCTCAATACGGGGGAAAATCGATTAGTGCTGGATGTGGTGATCTCCGACATCCGGATGCCGAAGATCAATGGCGTCCAGGCCATCGAGTATTTCCAACGAGAGTACCCTCATGTTCCGATCATCGTTCTCACCGCCTATCCGGAGACCAAGATGGCCGTGTCCTTTGTCCAGAGCGGGGTGGCAGATTATCTGATCAAGCCCGTCGACGCGCAGAAGCTCAGGGATGCGGTGGCAAAAGCCATGGAACGACGGCAGGTGGCATGGGCGTGAACTGCAAACGCTCAACGGCAGCGTGTCGCTCGGTGACGTGACCTCGGGTGAGGTCTGCCGAGTGACACGATCCGTCTAGACTCCGGACGCCGGGCCGGTCGAGGAGACCAACCGATCCCTTCGCTACTCGCCATGGGTGAGACGCCACAGTTCGGATGCTAAGCGCCGGCAGCTTTGGCGCGTATCTGCAAAAAATCTTGATCGACCGGGATCCGATACCCGTTTCCTGAAGATGCGAAATGGGTTTGAAGATAGGCTTCGACTTCCCGCCTTCCGGGCGCATGTTCCATGGTCAGCAGATTGAGCATGAATTCCGCAACAGCAAACGTTGTGGTCATGTCGGGCGTCACCACTTCGGCCGGATCGAGCGTGGTTACCACCTCGTACCGATTCCCGTGCTTCGCGCGAAACATGTCGGCGGTTCGCCGCAGTTCAAAGCGGTGGCCGAAGAAATGGTGGACCATGTTCATGCACCCGCTCTCGCGGTGTTGAAGGACGACGATCGTAACGCCGGTCGGCGACATCCACGAGACGAGGCGCTCAAGGTGCGCCAGCCAGTCCTGCGCCGGAATGTAATAGAACGTATGAGAGCAAAGGACAAGGTCGCCCTGCACCGGCGGCTGAGCGGTCATGATCGGCTGCCCGATCGCCTCCGCTGCCGGGACGGCCTCTTGCAACTGCTTCAGTAAATGAAGATTCGGTTCGATGGCGATCGTCCGCTGAAAGGCATGAGCAAGGGTCCGAGTCACCTCGCCGTTGCCTGCACCGGCGTCGATGAGGACCTTGCGCGCCGGGAGATTCTCCACCAACTGCTGGAGCCACCGCTTGGCGTTCCGCTTTTGGTCCGTGTGATCGAGAAAGATTTGGAACGCCTGCTTGTAGGCTTCGCCCTGGGAGTCGAAGACGCGAACGCGCTCTTGCTCGGTCATGCTGGATCTCCGTGGTGTTCAGGTTGTCTTACCATTAAACGCTTGAATTGGAAACGACAAACCTGACCACGCTCGATGCGGAGGTCGGAAGCACCGGAGGGATTCAGGGGGATTCGGTTTTGCACTCGATCAACAGTCGTGTTTCAGGCGTGTCGCCAATTCCTGCTCGTGCTGATGTGTTACCAGCGCCGGACGCGGAGGGAACAATGTCATGTCCCTGTGGACATCGCTCGCGCGCTTCTCTAGCGCAATCACTCATGGACTGACAGGAAATGGCATAGACCATTGTGCCGTTCGAGCGCATGAATTCCGTGCGGGGTGCAGCGATACAGGACGTGAAGGCCAAGAGAGCGAACAGGGCGCCGACAGCGTGGGTCACGAGAACTTTCTCCTATCTGATCCTGGTACTGTAGCCAAAGACCGGAATCAGCGCAACTCGGGCGAGACCGCCCGAGCACATGCGTGTACCGTCCGGCCCAACAGAGTTCCAGGAAAGAGGGCAGATTGTTGTGTTTGAGCAGGGAAGGCGGTTATTGTGCGAGCCACCGACGAGGAGGTGGCTCGATGCGCCTGACGGTGTTCATCCTGGCAGGGCTGACGTTGTATTGGCCGACCGTTGGGCTCAGCTTCACCGCTGATAAACGCGACACGCTACGGGGACTGACGGACATCTCAGTGCTCGTCGAGTATCTCCCTGACGATGTCGAACGGGAGGGATTGAGCCGGGAACACCTCCAACGCGACATCGAAGTGCGGCTTCGCCAGGCAGGCCTGCATGTCTTGACGATCTCAGAGGTGGCGAACTCACCCGGCGCACCGTACCTCTACGTTGCCGTGTACCCGATTACGACGCCGTCGGTAAATTTCAACGCATACGCGGTCGCTCTGACATTGAAGCAACTTGTTCAACTTTCACGGCATCCGACCACAGAGCTTTTTGCGACCACGTGGGAGGGCCCCCTGCATTTAGGATCGCTTGGTGACGCAAGGATACTCGGCATTCGCGGCAGGATCCTTGATGCCGTCGGCCGGTTTATCGTGGATTATCGGGACGTGAATTCGAAGTGAGGGCAGCCGTCACCCACGGGCGCCTCATCTGTCCCTGAACTTGCCCCGCATTTCCTTGATCATGTCTTCCAGATCGGCCTCGGCGCGGCTTCGTTCGCTGATAAGGCGATCTAAATTGTAGGGTCGGGACGAGGCGATGAGCGGCGAAGAGGGGAAAGCGGGCGCCGGCGCGGCCGACGGGTTGTCAGGCTGAGCCGTGTGCTCTCCCGGTGAAGGGGCGGAACGGTGCGCGGCCTCGTCGATGGCCGGCTTGCCAGGCAGCTCTTGAAACGAAACGCCCTGGTCACGGAGCCATTGCTTGGCCACGTTGGACTTCAGCGAGAAGCTGATGCTGGTGATCGGCACTCCGTCCGGTGCGAGCCGCGCGATGGCGGTATTGATTCCAACCATACGGCCGTAAGAATCAAGAAGCGGTCCGCCGGAATTGCCGCGATTCAGGCCCGTTTCCGTCTGAAACACCGACTTGCCTTTCGTGGCCTGAAAGTTCTCAAATTGCGCGCTGACGGTTCCTGTGGTCAGCGTCCAAAGCCCGCCCTGCTCGGGATGCCCGATGGCGACGACGCGGTCGCCGATCTCGATCCGGTCTGAATCCTCGAGCTCGAGCACGGGAAACGGTCCGGACGGCCCGTCGAGCTTGAGCAAAGCCAAATCCAACGATTGTGAGAAGGCGAGGACACGACCTTTTGCGCTCCGCGATAAATCGGTTTTCGGGTCGCCGCTCACCCGGTCGGGCTTCAGATAAATGGTCAGACGGGGATACGGTCTGCCTGTGTGCTCTTCAATCACGACGTGAGCATTCGTTAAAATCAGTCCATCCCGTTGGATAATGGAGCCTGTGCCACCGCTGCCTCGCTGCCCGCTGTTGGAATATCCCATGACCATCACCACGGCAGGCGAGTCGATCTCGTAGATCTCGCGGGGCGTGAGGTCGCGGTCTGCCGCTACAGCGGCGTTCGGCCACAAGCCCAGCACCATCACCACTTGGAGGCACCATTGTCTTGGCACGCTATCTTCCTCTTTCACCCGGCGGTCCGGTTCACTGTCAAGAGCATACCGTTCAAGAGCAATTCCTTCAAGGCTTATGAACGTGTGAGGTATCCTGCCTGGCGCTGCGAGCCAGCGGCGGGAGTCTTAGGGTCTGATTCTTTTTGCTTTTGTCGGCCCTGTTTTGTGTACAATCCGCGGGGTGCCATCAACAGCGGATTGCAGTGATGGATCTGCACGCCAGCTCAATGAGCGCTTCACGCTACCATGGACTCGATCGCTGTGTCGGCAACACCCCGCTGATACGCCTGCGGCGCCTTTCGGAGCTGACCGGCAGCGAGATTCTCGGCAAAGCCGAATTCATGAATCCCGGCGGATCGGTGAAGGATCGCGCGGCGCTCGGCATCATCGAGGACGCCGAAGCTCAAGGGCTCCTGCAACCGGGCGGCACGATCGTCGAGGGGACAGCGGGCAATACCGGCATCGGCCTCACCGTCATCGGCCATGCCCGCGGCTACCGTTCGGTCATCGTCATTCCCCAAAATCAGTCCCGCGAAAAAATCGAGCTGCTGCGCACGTTGGGTGCCGAGGTGATCACTGTGGCTGAGAAGCCATATTCCAATCCGGACAACTACAATCATGTGGCCCGACGACTGGCGGAGGAAAAAGGCTGGTTCTGGGCGAATCAATTCGATAACACCGCCAATCGCCTCGCGCACTACCGCACCACCGGCCCGGAAATCTGGGAGCAGACTGCCGGGCAGGTCAGCGCCTTCGTGTCCGCCGTCGGTACCGGCGGTACGCTGGGCGGAACCACAAGATATCTCAAGGAACGCAATGCCAACATCGTCGTCGGCTGCGCCGACCCCTATGGCGCGGCGATGTGGTCATGGTTTACCAACGGCAATACCGAGACGAACGACGGCGATTCCTTTGCCGAAGGCATCGGCCAGTCACGCGTGACCAAAAACCTTGAGGGCCTGGCCGTCGACTGCGCCTGGCGCATTCCGGACCAGGATGCGCTCACCATCCTGTATCAGCTGCTGCACGAAGAGGGGCTGTTTGTCGGTCTGTCCTCCGGCATCAACATCGCCGGCGCCGTGCGGCTGGCCATCGAGCGGGGACCGGGCCAGACGATCGCGACGATCCTGTGCGATACCGGCGCACGGTATCAATCGAAGCTGTTCAATCCCGAATGGCAGGCAGCCAATGGACTGAGATCGGATTTGTCCGTCGATGCGCTCCTCCGCAGGGTCTAGATCCTCCCATCAGAACGATCTTCCAATCTTGCATTCGCTGGGACACCGTCATTCCCTGAAGGCCACGAACAGCGTTGTGTTCGAGCAACGTAACATGTCCTCGTGTTTCGCGAAAGAATGTGAGCTAGAGGCCCATCGATTCTCACTCGGCAATGCCGTATCCTCACAGGCCGAAAACATGTTCGTGGGGGATGACCAAGCATGGAGGAGACCGGCCGGCCGCTGATCGGCAGTGCGGTCGTGAACGCCGTACTGGCCGCATTGGGAGACTGCCTGGCGCGGCGTGGATGGTTTGGCCTCCTTCTCTTGGCCGCCGTGGCTGCCCATTCCCTAGAGGTGACGGCCCAGCAGCTCGATGTTCACGTCAACCTACCGTATGCCGTGCAGTTCGGGTTCGGGTCCTACGACGTCGGCGGCCTTTCGGTCAATATGTTCCGGATTCCGGTGCAGCATACCATTGCACTCGGGCCGGACGAAGATGCCTGGAGGCTGGCGTTGACCGCCTATCTTGGCTACGGGCACTTCTCCTTCGAGACGAGCGCGCTGGGACCCAAGATCAGGGCGACCCAGGACTTTCTGTTTGCGCTGCCCCAAGCGGAGCTTCAGATTCCCTTACGGCGGTGGTGGACGCTCAAACCGTATGTGGCAGCAGGTTTCGGCACCACGTTCAACGGGTCCGCGGGCATAGAGGGCGCGCCGGGGGAACTTCACCTTGATGATGGTGTTGTTTTCCTGTATGCGGCCGGGATCAGCAACCTCTTCGAGTTCAAGATGCAGGACTTCTGGCTGAGCATTGGGAACAGGCTGGCGGCGGCTGGAGACACCACGGTAGGACAATCGCAGGGCACCAGCACGAATTACGGGACGCTTCAAAACGGTCTAGAGGTTCGGCATCCGCTCGGTTTTGACGTGAAGGGTTTTCTGCCTGACGTGGGAGTCTCATTTATTTATTATTACTTTTTCCCCTCCGCCAAATTCTCGCTGCCCGGTGAGAGTCCCCTTGAGGTGTCGAATCAGCTCGAGTTCGGAATCAACATTGGCTCCGCCACGCCGGCCAAGCTCTGGATATTCAACAATCCGAGGATCGGCGTCAGCTACCGCTTCGGGGACGGCCTGACAGGCGTACGGGCGCAATTTGGCTTTCCGTTCTAACACATCCGCGGAAAGAGATGAGATGGGGGCATCAAAAGACGTAAGATACGCGGCTATGAAACGGTGGTTCTTTTATTTGATCCTTGTTCTGATTGGATTCGGTGTCTTGGGTTACCTCTTCCTTCCGAGGTTCACCGACCGATTGAACGTCAACGTGATGTGGAACACAAGCCACAAACGGAGCAGTGCGCCGGTGCCTCAGGAGCAAGCCGTCGCGCGAGAGATCCTCGACTTGCGCCAACGGCATCATCTGAGACCGCTGACGAATGCGGAGAGCGGAACCCGTACGCGAGATTTGGCATATGGCATTTATGGCTTTGCCGCATGCGACGCTCAGACCTTGACCGCGGCGCGGACGAAGGATCCAGTGCTGGAAATCCATAAGCATCGGGATGGAATCGCGTATTATGTCGGATACGCCTCGGAAGAACAGATCGAAAAGTATTTGACCCGTCAGAAGAACTTTCACATCCTCGCATCTTCCGAGCCAAGGGAGAAGGCCTCATCGCTGTTCGAGATTCCGGTCGATTTTGTCACGACCTGTGCGGTGCGCCCTGCAGGTAACGGTTTCCTGTTTGATCTTTTCGTCACCGCCATTCCGGAGTTACATACGTTCAATGGAAGCCTTGAGGCAGGATAAACGGATCGGAAGAGGGCGAACGATCACTCAGGCGGCGGTGGCGGTACAAAAGACGGGTTTCACCGGAGTTATCCAGCTGTCGATTTATTGAATCCGGTTCGACTACAAGATAAGAGCCTCTGCTCGTCATCACCTGTGAGGGAAGGAGAAAGAGTATGGGAACGAATACCATCCGACTCCATCGTGTGTTTCGTGCCAGACCGGAACGGATATACCGGGCGTTCCTCGAGCCGGACGCCATGGCGAAATGGCTGCCGCCGAACGGCTTTACGGCGAAAGTCCATCATATGGATGCCAAGGTCGGCGGCAAGTTCAAGATGTCTTTCACCAATTTCACCACGGGGAAAAGCCATTCTTTCGGCGGCGAATATCTCGAACTTTTACCGCATGAGCGCATCCGCTACACGGATAACTTTGACGACCCCAATTTGCCGGGAGAAATTCGCGTGACAGTGACGCTGAAGAACGTCTCATGCGGCACGGAAGTGAATATTGTGCAGGAAGGTGTGCCCGACGTCATTCCTGCCGAGGCCTGCTATCTCGGCTGGCAGGAATCACTCATCCTTCTCGGGAAGTTAGTCGAAGCAGAGATTCCCGACTGAGGTGTCCGGTCGGGCGTCCGCAACGGATGCAGAGAAGCCTTACCGAGTCGAATGTCCGGCAGCGGTTTGGTCGGATAGGCTATTCAAGCCGCCTTCTAATTCGTTCAATCGCTCGCTGATCGCTCCTTGAGCGATCGGCTGCTCCATGTGTCCTGACCGCACCCGCTCCTCGACTTGCTGTGCCGGACTTGGCGGCGTCGGTGCATCCTTCGGCTTGCCGAGCCGGTAGCGGTTGCCCGGTTCCGGCGTCGACGGCTTTCTTGGTTCATGACTTCTGCCTGAAACCGACGGCTGGGTTTCCGATTCAAAGGCCGCAGCGGCGGGCTGTGTCGGCACTCCCATGCCGATGAGGCTCAAGGTAATGATGCATTCGCACGCCCTTGTGACATTCATGATATGCCTCCACTGGTCCTTCACACACACAAAACGCCTGCCCGTGATGCGGGATCGTTCTGTTCTTGTTACGCTACTCCTCCTGCAGGCGAGGGGTCAATCTGCCGCCACGACCGGTTCCCGGCGTTGAAGCCCCTCGTTCGCGCCGCCGTAACCTTGAACAGTCCAGGGCCAGAGGCTGAGCCGCAGTGAGCTGGTCACCAGGTTTCCTTGGGCCAATAGTCTGGACGAAAGCTTTTCAAGACTCCCTTCTGTCTGAAGATCAGCGTCTTTTTCCAGCCTTGAGCTCCTCCATATCCTGAGAATTCCCACGTCCATTCTTGTCCGCCATAGTCTGATTTCACACGCTTCTCCGGCTTTCCCCACTCGTTGAGATAGTAATCTTTCGCAACCCGGCACGTAGGTCGTCATGCGATTTCTCATCGGAGGGCCTTTCATCAGAGGCGAAAAAGCGGGCGTACTTTTACGTTTTTTGTCGGTCTCGATCCAGCGACGGCGAGAGGGCTCGAGGATCAGGGCAATACAACTACCAGGCCCGATTGAACGAGCGGCGGCCGACGCATAATTTATGCGCTGGGAGCGCTGCCACGACTCCATACGGGCTAGGGCAGGGCCAGCGTTGTGACGATCTTTCCTGTTTCCGCATCCACACGGATTATCCGCACCTTATTGACGTTGTCGACGATTTCGATCTCGTAAAACACGCGAGTTCCTGACTGTTTGAGCTCAGCTCTCACGGCCCGTCCCGGGCCGTTCCTCTCGGCAATCTGCACGGCTTCCGGGAGCGTCACGGTGGCATGACGCAGCCAGTAGCTTTTGCCGTGCTCCTCCGCACAAGCGCCAAGCGTCAGGGCGCACAAGCCGATCAGCAACTTCGAGAATGCGCGCATCGGGTTTCCATCCTGAACCGTAGTTCTACCTTACTGTAACCGTTTGTTCCTATTTGGCCAGTGCTTTTCGTAACTCGTCGGGAGCCGCGTCTTTGTTGTATTCCAGTTCCCTCGTCAGCATCCGATGGACCGGCTCGTTCTACTTCTGTTCGTCTTCCTGATCCGCACCGCGTTCCATCAGTAGCCATAAGGTAGCCGATGATTTCTATCACGAGTATGGACCAGAGGATCTTGGCAAGCGGAAGCGCAGCTGAACCATGAGGCAGCCTCGTGCCGTCGGAAAAGGGAGGTAGCTTGGCAGTTTCGATCCTGGAAGTCCAGGCTGTGGGGCGCAGGTTGATGAGAAACGTGCACGGAGGAACATGGGCGAACGACTGCCCCGGCGCCCGTGTTGGAATCGATGTAAGAGGTGGAGGAGATCGTTCGGTACGGTTTGTCTAAAGGGCCGTTTGTGAGCCGTCTTTCAATTTAGCGAGGAGACCGGCCATTCGTTCTCGGTGTGGTGACGCGACCGTGATGAAACCGACGCCTAACTGACGTCCACGGTTCCAACGCACGGCCGCTCGTTCAACGAGGATAGGCGCCTCCTGAGGAACCTCGAGGCGTAACGACAGTTGGATACCGGTGTAGACCTGACAGTCAGTCTCAACGCAACACCCACTCTCGGACAGGTTGATGACCGTGCCAGCGGATTCACTCAGCTTCGGTCCCGTGAATACCGTGTGAAATCGGACCTGAAACCGTTGGTGGCGACGAAGATCCATAACGACGTTCTAGCGACTTTGATCCACAACTTGAACTGTAAGTTTAACTCTTGCCAGGCTAGGCTTTTGTCGGAGATGTGTCAAGGACTTCCGAAAATGCACCGCATAGGCGTTGGGGAATGGCATTTGTGCAGCGAGGCGGAGAATCGAAACCGGCCCACGTCAGTTCAACGAGGTGGTTTGGCGCCTGCGGCTAACAACACATCGACCATCTCCGTAAAGCCCCCTTCGGCAGCATAATCGATGGGGCGCTTCCCGTTTTTGTCTTTCACGTCGAAGCTGGCACCGTTGGAAAGCAGTACCTTCACAACCGTTAGATATTCCAATCCATACAGCAACTTCCTGAGATTTTGCGCTCCGGCAGCGGACGCGCGGACTGCGTTCATTCTTCGGGCGCCGCCTAGCGCAACCAGATGCAGGGGCCGCAGACCATGGACATCGACTGCGTCCGCCTTTGCACCGGAGGCGAGGAGTGTCTGGACAGTCCCGACGCCTGCCGAACGGGCCGCCAGGTGAAGAGGCTGCATCCCCTCGTGATTTGCCGCATCGACTCTTGCTCCGGCATCAAGCAGCGCTTTCACGATTTCTTTGTTTGTTGGATTAGCCACGGCGATGTGAAGCGGCGCATTGCCGTCCTGATCGACAACGTCGACGCGTGCCCCGGCGTCGAGTAGTGCATTCACGATGTCGGTTTTGCCCGAGGCGGCGGCGACGTGCAGCGCTGACGTTCGATTCCCGGCCCCTGCATTCACATTCGCCCCGGCCAGCAGCAACATTTTCACCACGTCTGTGTGGCCGGATTGGATCGCTGCTTCCAAGGCGGTCTTGCCCTGGTGGTCCGTCGTTTCCAATTGTGCCCCTTCGGCCAACCACCGTGTCACGGCATCCACCTTTTCAACCTGTGCAGCAGCCATCACCACCTGATCGGTTGTCTTCGTGCCATTAACGGTTTCCCATGTGAGCGTGAGGGTTGCCGCGACCACTAAACTAAGCCGCGCGAGCTTTGTCCGTCGCAGATCGTTCGTCATCGGTTTCCCCTTCGACGTCGTACGCGTACGACGTCCGGATCACTTGAAGTGATGCTTCAGAAAGGATAGCAAAACGATGAGAACTTGCTAGATTTTATGAGAATTACGACTGACGGGTGACGAGGAGGGGACGAGATTTCGGCCGTCTACCACAGCCAAAGCGTGGCATCGCGACTTGCGATCAACTGATCAGACGAGCACCGCCTCTACGACACTCACCGCCGAATCCGTCGGTATGACCCTGGCTAAGCGAAGGCCGGCTTTGTTGAGGAGATCGCGATACTCCGGCTCAGTCCGCTCCTGCCCGCCGGGGCCGACGAGCATCATCATATCGAGCATTTTGCCTGGGTGCGGCACATTGCCGGCCGGCAACACCATCTCGATGATCATGACGCGGCCGGTCGGCTTCATAGCACGCCTGCAATGGCCCAGGATCGTCAGGCACTGCTCCTCGGTCCAATCGTGAATGATGTGCGAGAGCAGGTAGGCATCTCCGCCTTGAGGTATTCGTTCAAAAAAACTGCCGGACTCAATCGTGACACGATCGGCCAGGCCGCGCGCCTGAATCAGTTTAGGGGCGTCCCGGACGACATGTGGAAGGTCGTACAGGATGCCACGGCATCCGGAATGCTTGGCCAAGATGGCCGCCAAAAGATTGCCTGTCGCCCCTCCGACGTCGACGATCGTGGCCATCCCGGAGAAGTCGTACGCAGCAGCCACCGCGGCGGGCTCGGCCCCGTGAAAGCTGACCATCGTTTCGCTAAACAATGACGCCTCTTCGGGGTGCCTGGCCAGCCAGTCAAAGATCGGCATGCCTAGGGCTTGTTCCAATCCGGGTCTGCCGGTCTGAACTGACTCAAGCAAGCGTTCCCACCCGCCGGTGATCCACGGACTCGCCAGTGTCAGGACCGCCGACCGGGCGGCGCCCTGGGCACCGGTCTTCAGTGCCTCCCCGAGCGGCGTCAACGCGAAACGGGCTGTCTCGTCTTCGGTCACGAGTCCGAGGTGCGCGAGTGTTCGCATAAAGCGGCCGAGAGAAGGCGCATGGGTCTTCGTGACCGCTGCCAGTTCGTCGGCGCGTTTCGCTTCTTTCGCCAGATGGTCGGCGACGCTGAGCTTGGCCGCGACGTAAAGAATGTGTGACGTCCAATGCGCCGTAGCCATTTGAACGAGCTGCGCATGAGGCGGAGGTTCGGCATGACTGTCTCGGTTGTCGGGCATAATGACGATCTCCGGTGTAAGTGGTTTCAGGCACGCCTCGATTTAGGCATGTCAGTCTAACGCAAACATGGCGGCGCACGCATTATCGTCCGCCTGTGAGGATATGACAGCGCTGAATGAGGAGAGGCGAACCGGAGCACGTTGGGCTGGCTCGCGAAGAACGAATGCCGATGGTAAACGATCGCTTCCCATTGGAGAGCCCTGAGGGCGTGAAGCGGACAGATCTTGCGTGATCGCACAGATCCTTGTCCGTTTCGCACGTCCTCTGCCTCGCTCAGAAGGTGATCACGATTTCAACCCGGCAGTTTTTGGCGCGGCGCCGGCGGTCGTGTTGCTTGAGATGGGATTGCTGTCTCCGCAGTCATCTGCAAGGAGATTTGACGTGGATTCTCGGTGAGGCATCACTAGGCGATCGCCTCTGCGCTGCGTCCGCTGCTTGGACTCATCCTAGTGAGGTATGGCTCTATGGCTAAAGTAAATCCAACTATTAATTGGACGGGTGCTCAGCTCTGCTTCCGTGCAGCATCCACACTCCAGATTCCTGAGCCTTGACTTGCAATATACAAGAAGACGAAGCAGTACAAGGCGGCGAGTTCGCCCATATTCTGAATGGGGAGAAGCGCGTTCGTCCCATGTCCCATCCAGTACGCGAATGCCATAAGCCCGCTGCAGAGAAACGCCGCCCATCCCGTCAAGAATCCGATCATCACCAGCGTGCCGCCAATGAGCTCGATCGGACCTGCAATGGCGATCACGAATGAGGGAACTTGAGGCGGTGGAGGCGTGGGAATGCTCAACAGTTTTTGGGCGCCGTGCCAGAGAAAAAGGAAGCCGGTCACGATTCGCATGAGCGCGTAGGTTTGAGCGGCATACGGACGCATGAACGTTGCCATCGAAAGCCTCCTTTGACGAAGTGTGCTGCCGGTAAAGCAGCCTGGGACTCACGACTACGGAAGGCTACTGACTTTACCCCGATACTGTCAATGCATGAGTAGAGTGTGACAGTACGATCAGGCCGCTTGTTCGAGATCCGTATTCGCAGGACCGTTAAGGACCTTCCCATACCGGTCAAACCGCGAGCCATGACAAGGACAGTCCCAGGTTTGTTCATCCCCGTTCCAACTGACGATACAACGAAGGTGAGGACACACCGCTGATCGCATATGCACTTTTCCGGCGGAATCCCGGTACACGGCGAGCTTTGTCGCTCCTTTGCTGACAATGGCGCCTTGCCCCCGGACGATCTCTTCGACGGACTCCACCTGCCCGGGTTTCACCCATTTCATGTATTGGCCGGCCACATTGACGTTTTCGCGTGCGAACTCGGAAGCGGCGCGAATGCGAACGCGGGCCGGGTCGTAGAGCTCTGTCCATGGGTTCGCGCGTCCGGCAATGAGGTCGGTGAGAAGCATGCCGGCGATGGTTCCATGCGTCATGCCCATGCCCGAATCGCCTGTGGCAATGTACACGTTGTCGTCTCCCGGATTGCGGCCGATGAAGGCGAGACCGTCGATGGATTCCATGATTTGGCCAGACCACTGGAATGCCGCCGTTGTTGCCATGGGAAACCATCCGCGCGCCCAATCGACCAGCCGGGCATGCCGGTCAGTGTCGTCCGCTTGGCCGGTCTTGTGGTCCTCGCCGCCGACAATGAGGACATCCTCGCGATCGTTGTATGGCTGCAGGCGGACATAGTGATAGGGGTCCTCGGTGTCCCAATACAAACCAAGCGGCACGGCCTCTTTCGGAATCACGAAGCCCACGACATAGCTCCGATACGCCGCTTGCTTGGTATGAATGGCAACGCGGTCGTTAACAGGCGTGTTTGTCGCGACAACGACGGCTTTGCTCTGCACCGTCAATCCGGAAGCGGTGGTCACGTGAGGAGTGCGCCCGTCTTGGATGTCCGTGGCATGCGTCTGCGTATAGATTTGGCCGCCTTGTTTGACGATCGAGTTGGTCAGCGCGGCAAGATACCGCAGAGGATGAAACTGTGCTTGCTGTGCGAAGCGTAAGCAGGGACGATCGACGCGGGACAAGGGAGGATGCTTCAGCAACTCCACCTTGGTGAGCCCCGCACGTCGGGCCGCCGCTTGTTCGTCGAGCAACAACTGTTCTTGATGCCCTGGCGACAAGATAAGGTGGCCGTCGAGGCGCTGAAAGTCGCACGAAATGCGTTCTTCCGAGACCGTCTTTTCGATTTGGGTGATTGCCGCAGTATGACTCTCGGCGGCAAGGCGTGCCCCTCGTTCCCCATGGAGCCGTTCAATCTCGGTGTACCGATCATCGATGACGTTCGAGAGATGGGCGGTGGTTCGCCCTGTTTCCCCGCTGCCAACGAAGCCGTCTTCGAGCACGATGACTGACGCGCCGTCACGAGTAAGAAGATAGGCGGTCGTCAAGCCTGCGAGACCACCTCCGATCACACAGACATCTGCCGTGGTATTGACCGAAAGCTGATCGAAGATGGGCTGTTGTTGCGTGCGCAACCACAGAGACTCGTGTCGACCTGATGTAAAGGCGCCGCCGGACACCATAAAGGTCCTCCTTGGTGTCTGTAGAATATCGCCCGCTGACAGATGAGGCCTACTGCATCGAACCCTTGCGGGAACAGCCTGGAAGAGGGGGCCGGCTGTCCCTTGTTTTTCGACCCGTCCCAGTTCTCATGGGTCGGTCACGAGCACGATCTTGCCTATGACGCCTCCTTTCCGCAACAGCTCGTGCGCTTATCTTGCGTCAGAAAGACAAAACCGCTGCGCGCCTCCAAAGATCTGGCCCGGTGCGGCTCCTGACACACCGTCACCAAGCCGATCTACGACGCCAATCAGGTCCCAGCCTGGTGTGAAGG